>JAGTQU010000013.1:11847-38711 GCA_018396695.1 Candidatus Bathyarchaeota archaeon
ATGACTACTGGGTTCCCACATGCTGTAACATTTGTGGTGGCCAGTGCGGGGTGTTAATCAATGTGGTCAATGGCCGTGTCGTCAATATCGTGCCCAATCCAGATAACCCGAATAACATTTCGAACATCTCATCGGATTTTGAGAGGAAGAGGAAGAGCGAAGGCTCAAGAATCTGCATGAAATCAAAAGCTGGGATAATGCAGCTATATGATCCTGATCGAGTTAAGCAGTGCTTAAAAAGAACGAATCCAGAGAAAGGTAGGGATGTAGACCCAAAATGGGTTGAAATTCCGTATGAACAAGCGGTAAAAGAGATAGCTGCCAAACTGAAAGAACAGAAAGAGAAATATGGGCCCGAATCGCTGGCTTGGTTCAGCGAAGATCACAGTTTCACCCATATACAAGAAGATTTCTGCCTTGTCCATGGTACGCCGAACTATATGCAACACGGAAGCTTATGCGACTCAGCAAGACGTTCAGGATTCACCCTTCTACTAGGACATGAACGCCCCTTATCGGATCTTGCCAACACCAAATACATGATGTTATTTGGCTGGAATCCCCTTGGGGCTTCAAAATGGATGTATCTGCCCTCAATTCTAATAGACGGTCTACTTAACGGTGCAAAGTTAGTTACAGTCACTCCTTGCTTTGATGCAACCGCTGCAAAAGCCCATGAATGGCTCCCTATTAGGATGGGCACAGATACGGCCCTTGTAGCGGCCATGTCCAACGTTATAGTGGGAGAAAATCTTCATGACAGGGACTTTGTTAGAAAATGGACGATTGGCTTCGACAAGTACTCTGAATATGTCAAGGACAAAACTCCTGAATGGGCCGAACCAATTACAGGAATCCCATCAGAAACCATTCGGCGAATAGCGAGGGAGTTTGCCATCAGCAAACCTGCGGTTGCTGACATTTGGTCTGGAGCATATATGAATCACAATCACGCGGCCCAGGTGGTGAGAGCTGTCGGAGTTTTGAATGCGATAACCGGCAATATAGATAAGCCAGGGACACTCATGATCCCTGACAGAAGGGGAGGCGTAAGAAGGTCTCTCAACGTACCTAGGCCGAAAGCGGAGTTCATCGACAAAAGAGGGACGAAATATCCCTTCGCGACTAATCAGGGCGTTTTCATTGAAGCAAGAGATGCAATGTTAACCGGGCAACCATACCAAGTCAGATCCGTCATAATTGTCTTCGACAATTTCGTCATGACATGTCCAAACACGCAGAAAAGCATTGAAGCGTTGAAGAAGATGGAGATGGTGGTAGTCGTTGACACGATGATGAGTGAAACCGCCCTGATGGCTGATTATGTAATTCCCGGAACTACATATTTTGAAAGATACGATCTCAACACACATTGGGTTACCTTTCCGTGCGTGGGTCTTCGGCAACCCGTTATTCCCCCCATTTTTGGGCAGAAGCCAGAGTACCAGTTTGTCATTGACCTGGCTCAAGAGATGGGATATGGAGAGCACTTTAACTTTTCTTATGAACAGTATCTCAGTGACGAGTTAAAACGGGGCATAGGGATCACGCTTGAGGAACTCAAGGCTTTGCCCGGTGCTGTGTGGATTGGCGGGAAAACTAGATATGAGAAATATAACGAAAAGATCGTCGTACCTTCTAACGCGACCGTGGATCCCCAAACTGGCCTAATAATAGATAGCGGTGGAAGCGTCATTGGAGTAATGATTGACGGTGATGCAGTGAGAGGTTTTAACACAGCGACTAGGAAAATTGCTATCTACGACCAAAGGCTCGTAGACAAAGGCTTTGATGGGCTGCCCGTTTACATGGAACCCTGGGAGAAGCCGTCGGCAGAGTATCCGTTCTACCTTACGACGTGGAGGGATATGCATCATACTCACACCAGGACGCAGAACAACCCCTGGTTGATGGCGATATATGGAGAGAATTCATTATGGATCAACACGGAAACGGCTAGCAAACTAGATATAGAGGATGGGGACCTTGTCTGGGTCGAGTCCAGGGTATCTAAGGATAAGATCAAAGCACATGTCACGGAACGGATCAGGCCTGATACTGTCGGCATGTACCGCGGCTTTGGACATTGGGGGTTCGGCAAAATTGCCAGAGGAAAAGGTTGCAATGACGGACAATTCCTCTCCGGCGTTTCAGATCCGATATCAGGGCAAGGGTTGTCGAAAGGCGTTACCGTCAAGGTTTACAAAGCTTAGAGGTGAAAGAATTTTGGAGCAAAGAAGAAGTTTTCTAAAGATGATCGGGCTCTCCGTCCTAGGCACCATCATCGGGAGAGCCATCATTGGGAGAGAAATGCTTTGGCTGATGCTTTCTAAGCTTACAAAGGTGCAAGCTGCTGAAGCACCAAAGCAATACGGAATGGTCATTGATCTTCGAAGGTGTATCGGCTGCCATGCATGCTCCATGGCGTGCAAGCTTGAGAATAATCAGCCAACAGGATTGGTGGATGGTGAACTCGAGACGCCAAATCGAAGAATCAACTGGAGTATTGTTTTGGGAAGAGAAGATGGGGAGCAGGAAAAGGGAAAGTATCCTCTCTTGAGCAAGCGCTTCCTGCCTAGGACTTGTATGCACTGCATCGATCCTCCCTGCACAAAGGTATGCCCTGTTGACGCGACTTACAGAAGGCCTGAGGATGGCATCGTAGTTGTGAATTATGATAGGTGTATCGGCTGTAGGTACTGCATGTCGGCATGCCCATACGGTGCACGCTATTTTAACTGGAAAAAACCCGATTTAGGAAGGCCTGAAAATCCTCAAGTCCCAGTTCGTCCGGTAGGTGTCGTTGAGAAATGCACGTTCTGTAAACACCGAATTGAACGAGGCCTTGAACCAGCATGCGTTGAAACTTGTCTAGGGAGGGCGAGGATATTCGGCGAATTGAGTGACCCCAACAGTAAAGTCTCGAAACTAATTCGGGAGAGGGGGGCATTTCGCCTTCTCGAAGATTATGATACTAAGCCTTCTTGGTACTACTTACCGTGGTGAGATAGAATATGACGAATATCGAAGATGTAATTCTAAATCAGCTTACTAAGACGACCAAGAGATTCTACGCGTTTATCGGAGCCCTTCTTGTAATGGTTGCTTGGGGAGCGTTCGCTTGGTCGATACAGTTGACAAGGGGCTTAGCAGTGACCGGCATGAACATACCAGTCTACTGGGGCGTCTACATATCTAACTTCGTCTTCCTCATCGGCATCAGCCACGCAGGAATCGCCATATCAGCTGCTGTGCGCCTTCTCAGACTGGAATTGTATAGGCCCTTAACGCGAATGGCCGAACTTCTAACGATCATTAGCTTGATGTTGGCTGCAATGAACATAGTCTTCGATTTAGGTAGGCCAGATAGGGTGCTGAACATGGTTTTTTTCGCTGATCTCTCATCCCCCCTCGTTTGGGACTTCATTTCTGTGAGCACTTATTTCATCCTCAGCACTGCATACCTATTTCTGGGAATGCGGGAAGACTTATCAAGGTTGGCCGATAGGCTGCCTGGAAGGAGGTGGCTGTACAAGGCACTCTCCGCGGGTTGGAGTGGGAGCGAGCAACAACGTTTCGGTCAAGAGAGAGTATTGCGCTGGATGGCAATAATCATCCTTCCAGTTATGGTCTCCGTACATACAACAGTTGCATGGATTTTTGGCTTACAGATCGCCAAGCCGATATGGCATGAATCAGGTCTAGGTCCATATTTCGTAACAGGAGCTATTGTATCAGGCATATCTATGGTCACAGTCATTGCATGGATTTTGAGACGGCTTTTAGGCTGGGGCAAGTTTTTTACACTCGAGATCTTTAGAGGCCTAGGGAACTTTCTCAGAGCCGTTCTTCTGATCTACGCGTACTTCATGATAGCGGAACAAGTTACGATTAGATATGGTGGAGAATCCGCATCCCTGGAAGTTCTTGAGTTCTACTCAACGGGAGCGTACGCTCCTTACTTCTGGTCTTTCGTAATTCTGGGAACTGTCATCCCATTCCTAATACTCTGTATTCCCAGAACACGGAGCATAGGAGGTATAGTCTTAGCGTCAATTCTTGTCACAGTGTTCATGTGGGTGAAAAGGGTTATCATAATTATCCCAGCGCTCATGCATCCAGTTCTACCTCCGGGAATAGGGATGTCGACAGGAATATACGCCCCAACATGGGTTGAATGGTCCATATTAGGAGGATCCTATGCACTTGGTGCGCTACTATACACGATTTTCATGAAATTCTTTCCAATAATAGACTTGGAAATAGGGAAATAGATATGCTGAAAAGCGATCATTACGGCTCTGATATTAAAGATATTTCAAGCATATTTTTTCGCTTATGTAGATTCGGCAGATGAATTATTTTTAGCTACTGGGAATTATCGCAATATGCATAAAGGTTAGATATCAAAGATGCGAGATGAATCGATGGCAATTCTGTTCTCGATCAATAGAAAAAATTATCAATGAAAATGCGCCGCGGAAGGGATTCAACCAACCGCTAATGGAGATATCACCCGCAAACTCCCCCTTTTTTACTTGTCTTGGGCGTTACGCATAAGCTAGGTAACTCACTTCAAATATTCCTATTTAGGGACAGGGCAGCGCGCGCATCACGGAGGAGCGTGAAGCCTTTGCCACCTTATTATTCATCTTTTTAATCTTGGAGATGCCTTAAATAAAGGATCAGAGGAGAATCAACGCTGTTTGAATCCGTTAATAGTCGATGCTAATGCCGTCGGAGCCGGTGTCAAACACGCAACTCTAGACGTAATAGGGTCAGGTCCGAGGGCGATTGCAGGCGTCTTAGAGAAGAGGGGTGTGGAAGCTCACATAAAGACGGCTGAGGAGGCTTTGAAGAGAACTGAAAATTTCAGCGGATGTGATCTCCTGCTAGTCAGCGGGATGACTTCCGACCTACCTGCTGTAAAACGCCTAGTATCAAAATGGAGAAAACACTCGAAGGGTTTAGTGTTGGTCGGTGGGCCCATCTCCTCGAACCCTAGAGACGCTTTAGTCAAGGCAGGAGGAGATATAGCGGTTATAGGTGAAGCTGAAGAAACGCTAATCGAATTAATCGATACGAGAGTACTTGAAAGCGAATCGCCTCTAAAAGAATCCTTAAAGAATATTCGCGGAGTCTCCTATCTTGAAAACGGTTCATTGAAAATAAATGATCTAAGACCAGTAATGAAGCGGACAGTCTATGATGGGTTCACTCCATCTACGAAAGTTATCAGAGAATATCCCCGATACTATGCTTCCCGAGTCTACGTTGAAGTCGTCAGAGGGTGCAGCAATTATCTAAGAGCCAAGCTGAATTCGGACTCAACGTGCGCCAAATGTAGACGATGTGTCGAAGGGGATTTCGAGGAACGTTTCTATTGTCCCCTAGGTCTACAACCTGGATGTGGCTATTGTTCCGTTCCAAGCTTGTTTGGTCCTCCTAGGAGCCGATCAGTCTCAAAGATAAGTTTAGAAATCGATGAACTATTGTCTGAGGGGGTTAGACGTATTGTATTGAGCGCCCCAGACTTCCTAGATTATGGTAGAGATGTTTTAGTTGAGCCTGAGCCGTTAACTAATCCTAGACAACCGGAGCCCAACTATGAATTGATAGAGGGGCTTCTATCAGCTCTAACGAGCATCGAGGCTTTTTCGAAAGGCGAAGCTTCGCTTATAGTTGAGAATTTGAAGGCAACCCTTGTAACCGAAAGGGCAGCCAAGCTTCTAGGAAAGTTCCTTGCGGGCACTCCGGTAAACATAGGCTTCGAGACAGGATCAGAAGAACATGGCAGAATGATCGGCAGGTCTTCAACACCTCGAGAAACTCTTAAGGCGATCTCTAGGCTTAAAAAAGCAGGGTTAAAACCTTACGTTTACTTCATTCATGGTCTCCCAGGTCAGACTAGAAGAACCGCAGTCGAGTCTGTTAAATCGATAAAGGAGAGTATCAGGGTCGGAGCGGAAAGGATCATTCTTTACCGTTTTCAACCTCTCCCGATGTCCGCTTTCAGTGACCATCCTCCGGGGCATCCCGCTGCGAAAAACCTTTCAAGCCGCATGATCTTCGAAGCCTCAAGGAGAGCTAACATGAGGATGAAGGAAGCCCTTGTTGGAAAGATTATTAGGGTAGTAGTCTCCGAGCATTATAAGAGAGACCCGAGAAAATATATTGCATATCCTATGCTTCATGGACCGGTTGTGCTACTTGAAGCTGTTGAAGGTTTAGAGCGGAGAATACTGGATGCAAAAATAGTATCGGTTATCTCAGACAGGATGGTAAAAGCTATTCCTTTAAAAGAGAGTTTTTAACTTATATCGAAAGGAGATGGACTCTATGGATCAGGGAGGGGAGAAAAATGAGATTAGTGAAGGTCGCAGTGAAGCTTCGAGCGGGCCTATCTACGAGTGTATGAGCTGTGGCGGTCGTGTTCAATACTCTGAGCTTGAACGTTATATCTCCTTCCGCTGCCCATATTGTGGCTATCGTATATTTAGAAAGGTTCGCACGCCGATCGTGAAAAGGATTAAAGCTAGGTGAGGAGGAAGATTGAGCCAATTCGAGAGTTTAGAAGAGAGACAAGCCCATATGATTATCAGATATAGAAAGCTTAAGATCGAGAAGTCGGAGAGGATCGACGACAAGATAATCTATTATCTTTCGAAAGGAAGCGAGAAACTGATTATGTTCTGCGTTTTAGGTCAGAAAACAATAGGCATCTCCTATCTCAGGGAGCTAAAAGATCTAATTGACAAGGAGGAGGCCTCTAGAGGGATCATGGTTGGAAGCGGGAAATACACGTATTCTTCGAAAAGCTTCGCTGAAGAACATGGGTTAGAGCTAATCCCCCCTACAATACCTGCTTTCGATATTTTTGAGCATGAGTTGGTACCATACCATGAGATCATTTCTGAGGAGGAGCGTGCCCAGATCCTAGAAAAATATCACGCTAAACCTTACCAGTTCCCGTGGATTAAGAGCTCTGATCCGATATCGATTATTTTAGGGGCTCAACCTGGAGACATTATTAGAATAGTTGGAAAAAGTGAAACCGCAGGTAAATACGAGTCTTACCGTTATGTAGTGAAGGAAAGCGAAAAATAATTTTCTCTGGAGTGTTATGTCTGACTAGATACGCTTTCGCTGATCTTTTCATACATCTTTTCGAGTGTCCAGCGTAGACTACTTTTTATCTCTCTTAACCGCCGATCGTCACCGTAATTCCTGATTATGAGCCTTTTCAAGAAATCCCCCTCCAATTGCGTATCGAACTCTAGGATCTCTTCAGGTTCAATTTCCCCCTTCTCAACTCGCTGTTCGTCTGAAATCTTCATATTGGTCAGAACCCTTTCAATCAGGAATGGCTGGAAAGGTGGGGTTGAGGTTGAGAACTGGATCTCTTTAGAAGGTTCAAAGATAGCTTGATTATTTTCTACGATGAGGGTTCCAAGCAGAACTCCATCCTTCGATCTTATTGAGACTGTTCTATCCTCTAACTCTTGGCTGGGGCTTCCCGGTCCAGCCTGCTGGAAACCATGTTTAATGATTATTTTATCTATGATTGAAATCAATATACGCAGATCATTAGTTTCATTCTGCAGCTTGTTTATTCGATCTTCTATCTCGCTGCGGAATCTGAGCAAAATTTTTGTCTCTTCTTCCCCCAAGTGTACCCCTCGTTTAGATCTAGGGCTCCTATTTAATTAAGGATGTGAAGGCATTTAAAATAGCTTTGAATTGTAGGCGAGCTTGATGAGTTTAGATAGCCGAATCTCAGGTTTCTAGGATTCTAGGTTGCTTTATAGGCGTATAGGGGCGAGGAGATGTTTGAGATCCTTCTCGAAGTGTATTCACAGAAATATCCTGCTAGAAGACCTGAAACAAAAGAGAGAATCCACATCAGGGTTATCAGAAAGAGTGGTAGGCTCTGGAGTAGAAGCAGATACAAGACAAGAACGTTACTGGAGGAAGATAAACCTCCGGCGATAGCAACTTTGATGGGAGAACCGCTATCGAGAATGGACAAGACTATATCCGCGGTTAAACCCTCGACAATAGAGATCGGGAAAACTTGAATCCCATGGAAGCTGAAGAGGGAGAGCTCGACGAAACCCTTTACAGCCCCTGTGAGCGTAGCTGTGCCGAATCTCTTCGTAATCAGTCTTACAAGCATGAGCCATATTACATGGATGCCGGATAACAGTTGAGGGGAACCGAAGGGCAGCCATGGAATACCCTTCAAAAGATTGCCGAAATAGCCTATCGGGACACTAACAGCTCCCCCTGTTGAGCTCATGATTGCTATTAAGGCTATTTCTCTTGTTTTAAGCATATTCGCATTCAAGGTTCCAGATGGTTAAATATTTTATGATAATTGATTTCTTTTATATACATAACATATAAAAATAGAAATCATGTGTGATTTACATGAAAAGGAATAGATGCCTGAAGACCGGTTTTCTAACCAAGGAGCAGCTTAAAATACTCTCCTTAAGATTTGAAGGATTAACTCAGGAGGAGGTCGCAAGAAAGCTTAACACAAGCAGGCAGAATATCTCGCTAATAGAAAGGAGAGCGCTTAAGAATATTTCCAAGGCTGAGTTAACCCTGAAGGCGTATCGTAGGCTTAGAACAGCTGCAACTGTGAAGCTTGATGTGGGTACCCATCTCGTCGATGTTCCTAGGATGCTGATAGATGCTGCGGATAGGGTAGGGGTGAAAATAAAAGTTAGCTTTACACTCGTATACAAGAGCCTTAGAGACGAGGCAGATGATGCAATCCAAGGGACTAGAGTCGTAAAACCAATTTTGTTGCATGTATTAAGCGATGGAAAAATCGATGTTGAGCCGGTAGCATAGTCTGATTAACAAAGATGTTCTCCAATTTTACACATTTAAAATATAAGGGAGAAAGAAATAAAACATTTATCAAATAAAAATGTGTAAAGTTTAATTGAGGAAGGCGAAATCAGGAAAAATGCTTCAAGAGGTAACAATTTTTTTAATAAATTTTGTTGCAACTTTTCTAGCTACTCCATTTGTTTCAAGAAAACTTAGAGAACTGGGATTCGTAGGTGTGGATGTGCATAAAAAAGAGAAGCCTACGATCCCAGAAATGGGCGGCATAGCCATGTTAATTGGGTTAATCGTGAGCGTTTCAGTTGCGATGATTCTCCTGAGAGAGGGGACTCTGCTACTAACAAGTTTTCTATTCACGGTGCTAGTAGCTGGAATTGTGGGTTTAGCGGATGATGTATTCGTTTTAAACGCTAGAGTTAAGCCGGTCTTGCTTCTCTTTGCCGGTCTACCTATCCTTATTATGCGTACTTACATGCCTCATCCGATTTTACCGTTCGTAGGGGCTGCTCGTTTAACAATAGTATATCCCTTAATCATCCCTGTTGCAATATCTGTGTGCGCCAATGCTGTAAACATGATGGATCCGTTCAACGGTGTTATGGCAGGGTCAAATATAATCGCAACTACCGCCCTGCTGATCTCAGCTCTTCTTCTAAATCGTGGAGAAGGGATAATCCTCAGCCTAATCCTCTTAGGTTCACTCATCCCTTTCTTCTATTTCAATAGGTATCCATCAAAGATTTTTTCCGGAGACATAGGTAGCCTAACCGTTGGAGCCGCCTATGGGGCGATAGCTATACTCGGTAGATTAGAAGTCGTCGCCGTTGTCGCATTTATACCCCAGATAATGAACGCGTTTTACGGATTATCCACCCTAGGACGGCTTTATGAGAGGCGGGAAGTATCGAGGCCTATCTCTATACTTGATGATGGGAGGCTAACGGCTAACTCTGATCCTTCAGCACCGATAACTTTGGCGAGGCTAATCTTAGCGAAGGGTCCTCTATCAGAGAAGGATGCTATAAAGGTCTTCTATGCATTATCTTTCATCTCAAGCGTTTTTGCCATAATTACCGCTCTCTTTACGATGGTGTCGATATGATTAGGGAGAGATTGGCTCTGGTGTGCCTAATTATTTTCGTTTGGGTATCCATGATCCTCGGTCTCCTTGTCATCAATTTGTACATAGTTCCCTTAGAGCTGCCAGGGGTCAACCCTTTTGTGACAGGAGTCTTGAAGGTAATCCTCAGTCTTTTTCTTTCTGTATTATGGCTGTGGGTTTGGAGAAGGATGGTTGTAATGATATTCTGGAGGTCAATAAAAGAGCAACAATCTTACATATAGGAAAGACCAAATAAGGAGAAACAGGTTATGCAATCCTAGACGAAGTGCTGTGAAAACGATATGAGAATAATGGTTGATATTCTCACGCCGAAACAGTGCATGTTCTTTTTCAGGTTAGTCGAGCATTTATCGAAAAGAGGTCACGAAGTTCACTGCACCACGAGGAGGTACAGGGAAGTAAATGAGCTTTTAAGGATGATGAAGATTGACGCGCAAGTTGTTGGGGAACATGGTGGTGGCGACCTATCTAACAAACTCAAATCTAGTTCGATAAGAATAGTTCAGCTTCTAGAACTGTATAAAGACATAGGTCCAGACGTTTCAGTCTCTTTCTCCTCTCCTGAAATGGCTAGAGTGTCTTTTGGTCTCAGAGTTCCTCATATATCGATTAACGATTCTCCTCACGCCGAGGCCGTAGCGAGGTTGACTCTTCCAGTCTCCGCTAAGCTGTTAACACCCTTTGTTATTCCGAAGAGGAAGTGGATTGTTTACGGGATTTCCTCTGAGAAGATATTACACTATAGAGCATTAGATCCTTGGATGTGGCTAAAGGATTTCAAACCTGATGACAGGATCTTGAAAAAGCTAGGTTTAGATGAATCTAAGCCTGTTGTGACCTTTAGAGCCGAGGAGAGTTTCGCCTCATATCTTTTAGAGAAATCTCCCCAGCAATCTTTCATAATCTCCACTATAAACAAAATTTTGCAGAAAAGAGATGATCTGCAGATTGTAGTTCTTCCAAGATACAGGGAGCAGATACTCGAA
The DNA here is from genome assembly GCA_018396695.1 of Candidatus Bathyarchaeota archaeon. Lineage (GTDB taxonomy): Archaea > Thermoproteota > Bathyarchaeia > TCS64 > TCS64 > JAGTQU01. The sequence goes on from JAGTQU010000013.1 coordinate 22,819, forward strand.
TTGAGTAAGGCTCTTAGAGGCAAAGCTCTAGTCTGTAGCGCAGTAGTCGATGGTCCTAGCCTTCTCTCCTCCTCTTCAATATTCATTGGGGGAGGTGGAACAATGAATGCTGAATCCGCGATATTGGGTGTACCGACTCTATCATTTTACCCAGGAGAAACAACTATTGTAGAAAGATACTTGATCCGCAGGAAGTTGATGAAACGTGAAAACAATCCTGGGTCATTATGGATACAGGTTCTAAGAATGCTTGAGAGAATACGTGAGGAAAGGATGGAGCAAGAAAAAAGGGCTAATGAACTAGTTAAAGAGTTTGAAGATCCCTTAGAAAAAATAACTGAAGAGATTGAAAGTTTCAAAAGGTAGTTTCTTTTTCAATCTTTAGGCTCAGGATCCCTAATCAGCGAACCTGCACAGCAGTGGATGGTTCCACTGTTCCTTGGAGTGACTAGGCTTGAACATTCGACTTCTACGACTTCCACCCCAATACTCTCTAACCACTTTGTAGCCTTCGGGTTCCCTGTAGGCACTAGGATTTTCATAGGCTCAAGAACCACCCCCGTATCTGGCCCACTTCTCCATCCTCTAGCATCTTTATGCGTCAGCTCTTCCGGAGGGATTATGAACTGCCAATCCATCTCCCTCCTCATCCATTCGACAAGATACGGATCCATATACTTCGGGTCTTGAACTGAAGTATGCTTGTCGATCATAGCATAGTGGCTTACCCCGAGTCTCGAACCATATCCTGGACAAATCCTAACATCAACTTCAGGATCCTGGATCTTAACTATCCTCGCGAATTGTTCGTGTCCCCACTCGTTCGCTCTCATGACTTCAGGTTCACTAGTGTTGGCTCTCGGATAATGTACGGCTATTACGACATGCTTTTCGTCAAGCCATCCTATGGACCCACCTTCAGCCATCCCCCTTCCTAAAATCATGCCTACAACTGGGCAGCCGATCTCAGCTAACGTTTGATATGTTGGGGGCTCCTCTCCTCTTCTAACGTAATCGTACATTCGGAGAATGACTTGTCCGTATACTGCAGGATGGCAAACGTCATCGGTGTATATGGCTTTAACTTGGTACGGAGGATTATTAGTATCCGGCTTTCTGATGACAACCTCCACCCCCTCGTTCTTGTATGCCTCCACAAGATTCTCATGATGCTCAATAAGTTCGTCAATGTTAGGTTTGAAGGACATCCTCCATGCTCCTAGAGACGAAAGGTGAGGAGGCCAAGGGGTAGGCTTCCCTACGCTGAGGAACTCTTCTCCAGGTCTATGTAATAGAACCATCCGCAATTTCCCTATAGTTGTATTCGCTTTCCACTTTCTGCCCCAGTATTTCTCGAGCTCGTTTCCAAAATCTGACAGGATCTGAGGATGATATTTTTTATATACCTCGTCTAGGGATTCTCCTGTCTGCTGCTTATAAAATTCTTCTCTAGTAACCATAACCCTAGATAGGGTTTTTAGAATTTAAATTTTTAAGGTTCACATCTTAAACATGTATAGCCTGCTGACTATCATTTTTTATTAAACAACGAACGCCTTGCTTTTAACGTTCATAACCTTGTTATTGGAATATAGAGCTTTGATTAAGTATAACATTTTTAAAAAATCAGAAGCTCTAAAAGTTTCGTTGACTTTTATATTCCCGGTTGGTTAAAGAGGGTTCAAAGTTGATATACTCTGTCACAGTCAAATTCAACAAGGACTTTATCGAAGTGAACGAAGAAGAGAAGAGAATCCTTGTTGGAGTGAGATCTAAGCCTATCAAAGGAAAAGCAAATAGCGAGTTGATCAAGAAAATATCTGAGCATTTTGGCATCCCTACATCAAACATTAGAATCGTTTCAGGTATGAAATCAACGAGTAAGCTCATAGAGATTATTAAGGGATTTTAATAGTTTCTATATTTGATCCGGCTTGAGAACTGATGTTTTAATTTTAATGTTTAAGTAGCAGGAAATATTATACTAATTTGAATGACATGATACTTTCTACTGAAACTTTAATAATGATGGTCATCTTAGCGGCGATAATACTTGTTCTCCTTATTTCCTCCATAAGGGTAGTTAAAGAGTATGAACGCGCAGTTATTTTCAGACTGGGAAGACTTCTAGGCGCGAAAGGCCCCGGACTCTTCTTCAGGATCCCTGGAGTAGATGCTTTCAGGAAAGTAGATTTAAGAGTAGTCACGTTCGATGTTCCGAATCAGCAGATAATCACTAAAGACAACATCACTGTAGATGTTGATGCTGTAGTTTATTATAGGGTGTTTGACCCAGTCAAAGCGATAACTAGCGTGGAAAATTATTCTTTCGCAACGAATCTTTTGGGGCAGACTGCTTTAAGAGAAACTATAGGAAAGGTTGAGCTAGACGATCTTCTCACGAAGAGAGAAGAACTCGGGAAAAGACTTACAGATATACTTGACGAACAAACCGATCCTTGGGGGATAAAGGTTACAAACGTTGCTATAAAGGATGTAGCTTTACCTGAAGCTATGCAGAGGGCGATTGCGAAGCAGGCTGAGGCTGAGAGGGAGAGGAGATCAAGGATAATCATAGCGGAGGGGGAGGAACAAGCTGCCCTTAAGATGGCTGAAGCGGCGGAGACTTATGAGAAAAACCCTGTAGCGATAAGGCTGAGGGAGCTTCAAACTATCACGGAAATTGCTAGGGAGAAAAATCTAGTGGTTGTCACCCCCTCAGCCATAGGATCAGATATAAGCACTATTATAGGCGTTTCAAGGGGGTTGTCGAAAGGGCAGAAGGAATGAGGCATAGGGTCAGTCCGAGATGAAGATAATCCTAAATTCAATTTTTTTGATATTTTTAATTTTGTATCCTTCCTCAACTTTTTATTTTTCGCAGTCAAGTAATACGATTCTAACGGTAGAGGTTAAAGGTACCATTACAAATCTGACCGTGGAGAACATCGCAGAAGCTTTTGCAAATGCAGAAAGAAATGCAGGAGCGATTATACTCCTCATCAACACCCCGGGAGGTATCCTTGAATCTACTTTCAGAATAATAGAATTGATTGAGCAGAGTAATGTTCCGATAATAGGCTTTGTTTATCCTACAGGTTCTAGAGCCTGGTCTGCTGGGGCCTTCATCTTAATGTCTACACATATAGCAGTGATGGCTCCCAATACAATTATAGGATCTGCTCAACCAGTGGCTTTCGATCCGATTAGTGGCGGATCTACTCCAATTAACGATCCTAAAACAGTTAATGCGCTGGCGAAATATATGCAAACAAAAGCTGAGATGCACAACCGTAATGGTCTTGTGGCTTCGAAATTTGTGGCTGAGAATCTTAACTTGAATGATGCTGAGGCATTAGATGCTAATATCATCGACTTTAGAGCGGAGACTATTGAAGAGCTAACTAGGAAACTAGATGGTAAACTTGTTAAAGTAGGTGAAAAAACGTTGATATTAGAAACGAATGATGCATCTTTTATCGAGTGGAAACCTAGCCTTAGAACAAGCCTATTAGAAATAATCTCCGACCCTATTATAGCCTATCTTTTATTTATTATAGGTTTTTTCGGTTTAATCTTCGGATTATCCTCCCCTGGTTTAGGCACAGAGTTGATAGGCGGTATTTTGCTTATATTAGGTCTAACGGGGATAGGAGTTCTAGGCGTGGACATCAGTGGAATCCTATTTCTAATTCTCGGCTTCCTTTTACTCTTGGCAGAAATTTTTATCCCTGGATTTGGCATCATAGGGATAGCAGGTTTAGCCTGTGCCATTATTGGAGGCTTTTTAGTTTTCCCACGAGAATGGAATATAGATCCAATTTTTCTCAGGAACTTGTCAATAGTTCTCATAATAATACCATTAATAATGGCGGGTTTCTTCCTATTCGCACTTTATAAGATTCTGAAGATAAGGCGCAAAGAACCATTGCATAAAGGACTTGTAGGCGAAGAAGCTGTAGCTTACGGAGATATTGCTGAGTCAAAAGGATTCGTACTTTTTAGAGGCGAAATATGGAAAGCTACAAGTAGCGAGAATATAAAAGATAAAAGTCGAGTTAGGATCCTCAGAAAAGAGGGCCCAGTTCTCATCGTAGAGCAGTTAAAAGATGAGGAAAGTCAGATGCTTAAAGATTGACATTCCTAGGGATTTAATAAGACGGGTTAGAAAAAGCTTAAATTGGGTAATTCCCCCTTCAAATCGTTTTGGAGCTGTTTAAATGGGATGCACCGTAGTCGTTGACGGCTTTTTCGGAGACGCTGGTAAAGGGAAGATCGTATCCTACCTCTCCCTAAAAGATGATGCAGAGATCTGCGCGAGGGCTGGAGTCGGTCCAAATGCTGGCCACACAGTAGTAATGAACAACACGACATACAAGCTCAGGATGATTCCATGCGGTTTCATTAACCCGAAGACGAGACTGTTTATAGGGCCCGGTGTCGCGGTTAATCCAGAGATTCTATTGAAAGAAATAGCTGAACATAATGTTGAGCGCAGAGTAGGCATTGACCCTCAATGTGCGATCATTGAAAACCGCCACTTGGAAATCGATAGGTCGGGGCATCTGAGTAGCATAATACAAACAACTGGGTCAGGGACGGGGCCATGCAACGCCGATAGAGCCTTAAGGATAGCTAAAATGGCAAGGGAGTTTCCAGAGCTTAAAAGATTCATTATAGATGTTCCAGGAGAAGTCAATAGGGCTCTTGATGAGAAGAAGAACGTCATCGTCGAGGCTACGCAGGGAACATACATTAGCCTATACCATGGAACATACCCTTTTGTGACGTCTAAGGATGTCTGTGCTTCAGCGGCTTGCTCCGATGTGGGGATTGGTCCAACCCGCGTTGATGATGTAGTGATAGTCTTCAAATCGTACGTTACTAGAGTCGGTGCAGGGGATCTTCCCGGTGAACTCAGCCCTGACGAGGTGAAGAGGCGAGGCTGGGACGAATATGGAACCGTGACTGGAAGGCTTAGGAGGGCATCCCCTTTCAACTTTGATCTTGCCAAGAGAGCGGTTATGTTGAACGGTGCAACTCAGATAGCGTTAACTAAGCTCGATGTGCTCTACCCAAGTTGCAAAGGGATCACAGAGTTTGAAAAACTGTGTCGAGAAGCAAAAGAGTTTATCCAAAAGATCGAGGAAGAGCTAAAACTGAAAGTGAGCCTGATAGGGACTGGCCCTAGCTTAGAAGAGATAATCGACAGACGTAAAGCCTACTTGTAATCATGAAATCTTTTTTTGGGAGTCTCCTCTGCCTCAAATTCTTTAGCTAACTGCTCAAATAGCTCGCGTTGCCTCTTACTGAGCTTCTGAGGTATCAAGACATTGATATGTATTAGCAGGTCGCCTCTCTCGCGACTTCTGTTTATCCCCTCCCCCTTTAAACGTATTATAGTCCCGCTCTGTGTTCCAGGATCTATTTTAATCATCTTCTCCCCTTTTAGGGTTGGAATGGTGATGAACGCTCCGAGAGCAGCTTTCGCTACATTAATATTCGTCTCGTAGATTAAGTCAAGGCCTCTCCTAATGAATTTGGGGTGAGGTTTAACTCTGACCGTGACATAGAGATCTCCGGGGGGTCCTCCATAGGGCCCGTCCTCTCCTTGTCCTCTGAGGACGAGGTATTCTCCATCGTCTATTCCCGGAGGAACTTTGACTTGGAATCTGCTCTTAGTGTTCTCAAGCCCTTCTCCGCCGCAAACCCTACAAACTGTTTTCGGAATCTCCCCTCTCCCATTGCAACGATTGCATGGCATTACCCTGATAAACTGTGCAAAACCAGAAGTCATCTTCTGCTGTATTCTTCCAGCTCCGTTACAAACAGGGCATTTTATTAAACCGTTCCCGGGCTCTGCCCCTGACCCTCCGCATCTGCTGCATCTTCTAAGCCTAGGTAGGCTTATCTCCATCTCTGTTCCGAAGGCTGCCTGCTCTAAGGTTATCTCTATCTCGGTTTCAAGGCTCCTACCCCTCGGTGGTCCTGTTCTAACCTCTTGAAAGCCAAAGCCTCCAAAGCCTCCTCCGAAGAATCTTTCAAACAAGTCTTCAAAGTTGAAGCCGAACTCTGAGAAGATGTCTCTAAACCTCGCCCTATTGAAGATGTCTTCTTGAGTGTATCGTCCTTCGATTCCTTCAAATCCGTAGGCATCATATAGCTTACGCTTTTCCGGATCTGAAAGAATAGCGTAGGCTTCAGATATCTCCTTAAACTTTTCCTCAGCTCCAGGCTCCTTGTTCCTGTCAGGGTGATACTTGAACGCAAGCTGTCTGAAAGCCTTTTTAATATCATCCTGAGAGGCGTCTCTACCGACCCCTAAAACTTCGTAATAGTCTCTTTTAGGAGCCATGGAGTCTGTTCACCTTAAATATTTGGTCGAGAGGATAAAAAGCAGGTTATTTCTTCTTCTCCTCCTCATCAACCACCTTGTACTCAGCTTCCACAGTCTTCTTATCCTGATCTTTTTGCCCGCTTTCGCGCGATGTCTGAGCTTGACTTGCCTGTTGCTGGGCAGCCTGCTGGTATACTGATGCCCCAACCTCTTGAACGGTTTTCCTAAGCGACTCGATCTTTACGTTTATCTCCTGTAATCCCCCTGTTTTCAATGCTTCTTTGAGCTCGTCGACAGCTTTCTGAACCCTAGTCTTCATGTCAGGCGCTATCTTGTCACCTAGCTCTGTTAACGTCTTCTCGGTAGTATAAATCAACGAGTCGGCAGTATTCCTTGCCTCAGCCTCCTCCCTAGCCCTCTTATCTTGTTCAGCGAACATTTCGGCTTCCTTAACCATTCTATCCTTCTCAGCCTGGGAGAGTTTCGTGGAAGCAGTTATAGTTATACTCATTTGTTTGCCTGTTCCAAGATCCTTAGCAGACACGTTTAAAACCCCGTCAGCGTTAATGTCGAATGTTACTTCGATCTGAGGCACACCTCTCGGGGCTGGAGGAATCCCTGTCAAATCGAATCTACCGAGACTAATATTATCTTTAGCCATGGCTCGCTCACCCTGTAGCACATGAATCGTAACGGCTGTTTGGAAGTCTGCAGCTGTTGTGAATATCTGACTTTTCTTCGTCGGGATCGTGGTGTTTCGCTCAATAATCTTTGTGAATACGCCTCCAAGGGTTTCAACCCCTAAGGAGAGTGGCGTTACATCGAGAAGAACTATATCTGATATCTCCCCTGCGAGTACAGCACCTTGAATTGCTGCCCCGATGGCGACACACTCCATAGGATCGATGCCTCTTTCAGGTTTTTTACCCATGAGTTCCTCAATGACTTCTTGGACTAAAGGCATCTTCGTCTGCCCTCCGATGAGGATTATCTTGTCTATCTGCTGTGGCGTCAGCTTCGCGTCTTCGAGGGTTCTCAATATCGGCTCCTTGATCTTCTCAACTATCGGTCGGGTTAACTGCTCAAGTTTAGCCCTGGTCAAAGTCATGTGCAGGTTCTTAGGACCAGTAGCATCAGATGCTATATACGGTAAATCGATGTCAGTTGTAAGCAGGTTAGAGAGCTCGATCTTGGCTTTCTCCGCCGCTTCTTTAAGGCGTGCCATGGCTTTAATATCGCTTCTAAGATCAATCCCCGTTTCTCGCTTAAATTCTTGGATCAGGTAATCCATGACTGCTTGATCTAAGTCTGCTCCCCCTGTTTTCGTGTCCCCGCTAGTTGCAAGGACTTCGAAAACTCCTCCACCGAACTCCATAACAGTAGTATCATTTGTACCTCCACCGAAGCTGAATACTAGAATCTTCATCTCTTGGCCGAGTTTATCTAAACCGTAAGCAAGTGCAGCGGCTGTAGGCTCGTTAACGATCCTTGTGACTTTAAGCCCCGCAATCTCTCCTGCGTCGATGGTCGCCTGGCGCTGATTATCGTTAAAATGCGCGGGAACCGTAATCACCGCTTTTGTGATCTTCTCTCCGAGATAGGCTTCTGCATCCCTAAGTATCTTCTGAAGAATAAATGCGGATATCTGCTGCGGAGTGTATTCTTTCCCATAGACTTTAACCTTGTAATCTGTCCCCATATGTCTCTTGATCTCACGTATCGTGCCTTCAGGGTTCATTAGCGCCTGCCTTCTAGCAGCCTCGCCTACGAGGAGCTGCCCATCCTTCGTGAACGCTACAATCGATGGAAACATCTTTCCTGCGACAGTCGGTCCTTCAGCGCTTGGGATGACTGTAGGCTTCCCTCCGATGACTACGGCTGCTGCAGAGTTTGTTGTTCCTAAATCTATACCTATTATCTTCTCCTTCTTCTCCCCACTCAATCTAGTCAGCCTCCTTCTTAGCAATATTTTTAACCACTTTGACCATGCTCGGTCTAAGCACTTTTCCTTTATATTTAAACCCTTTTCTAAACTCTTCGAGGATTATTCCATTAGGGTGGTCTGGTAGCTCAGCTTCCATAACTACCTCATGAAGGTTTGGATCGAATAATTTGCCGATTGATTCAATTTGCGTCAACCCTTCCAATTCTAAAACTTTCCAAAATTTTTTCCGCACCATCTCGATTCCCTTAGCGATCTCATCGTTTTCATCTTTCTTGGCTGCCTCAAGAGCCAGATCAAGTTCCTCGGCTACTGGGAATAATTGTATAATAAACCTTTCAAGTCCCCGCTCAATGCCTTCTTCAATCCGCTTTTGAATGTTTTTTTGAAGATTATCTAAATCGGCTCTAGCATATTTCAGCTGATTTAGATAAGTTTGACTTTTTTTCCTTTCCTCTTCTAATGAGGTTTCGAGTTCTTCGATCTTTTTCATACATACCTCTAAACTAACTGTGTCATTATCAGATGACTGAGACATGTTGGAACACCTCGAAGTTAGTATGTTGACTATTGGGAAAACACAGATTTATTTCCTTTGCTGAAGATGGTCTCTGAGTTTTTTTACGACTATATCCACTTGCTCGACTGCGGTTCCTATATAGTTTCTAGGGTTAAGCCATTCACGTAATTCCTCTAGAGTGATGTGCTTAGACAACGTTTCATCTTCTAGGATTACCTCCTCGAGTCTCTTCTTCTCGCTCCAAGCCTTCATGGAGACTCGTCTAAGGGCTTCATGAGCGTCCTGCCTCCCGATCCTCTTTTTAACCAACTCCATCATTATCTTCTCCGTCATACAGAGACCGAACGTATAATCAAGGTTCCGTTTAATGTTTTCATAGTTGAACTCTAACCCTTCGATTATCCCAGTCATCTGCCATAGAATATAATCGGTTAAGATGAAACCCTCAGGTATAGTGATCCGCTCGACTGAAGAGTTTGAGATGTCGCGCTCATGCTCCAGTGCAATCGTCTCCAAAGCAGGGATGACGCTAGCTCTGATTATCCGAGAGATTCCGCATATTCTTTCACTGACGTTTGGGTTCCTCTTATGAGGCATCGTCGATGAGGGGCTCCTAACAGGCTCAGATATCTCTGCGATCTCGGTTCTCTGGAGATTCCTTATCTCTCTAGCCATTTTATCTAACGTCCCAGCTATCAAAGCAAGGAGGCATTGAAGCTCAGCGTGGCGGTCTCTTTGAACTATTTGATTCGTTATCAAATCTGGCTCCAAACCTAAACGTTCCATGCAAAGCCGTTGAACCTCAAACCCCGCTCTCTCAAAGCTCGCCATAGTTCCAACCGCTCCACTCATCTTCCCAACTAAGAGTCGGCGTTGAGTCTCCTCCAACCTGTCTAGATGCCTGTCAACCTCTGAGGCCCATAAAGCAAACTTCATTCCGTAGGTTGTAGGTAGAGCGTGTTGCCCATGAGTCCTCGCTATACATATCGTAGATTTATGTGTGTCAGCTTTTTTCAGAAGTGCGTTGAGTAATTTGACAAGGTCTTCTCGTAAAACCTTGAAAGCTTCCCTCAGCTGGAGGGCGAGAGCAGTATCTTCGATATCATAACTTGTCGCTCCAAGGTGAACATACTTCCCTGCATCCCCCTCACAAACTTCTGAGAGTGCTTTTACCATGGATAGAAGATCATGATGCGTTTCTTCTTCCAGTTCCTTTATTCGATCAAGCTTCACAAATCCGATCTTCGCTTTTCTCTCAATCTCTGAAGCGGCTTCGATTGGGATTGTGCCTAACTTTCCATGAGCCCAAGCTAAGGCGGCTTCAACATCTAGCCACTTCTGGAGTTTAGCCTCCTCCGTAAAGATACTCTTCATCTCAGGATAAAAATAACGGTACTCGATAGGGTGAACCGACATTTTTCCTCGCAAATAAATCTAAAATATTGTTAGTTAAGCTTTCCATTTTAAATAGGATTAAAATATTCATAATGAACCTATCTCGGGATGAAATATGTCTGAAGGCTTAAACATCATTGTATGCATAAAGCAAGTTCCAGCCACTACAGAGGTTGAGATCGATCCGGAGACTGGAACCCTAAAAAGAGAAGGAATAGAGTCGGTAATCAACCCCTTCGACGAATACGCTATTGAGGAGAGCATCCGCCTCAAAGAGAAATACGGTGGGATTGTTAAAGTAGTAACCATGGGTCCTCCCATGGCAGAACAGGCTCTCAGAGATGCTATCGCTATGGGATGTGACCAAGCGATTCTAATCACTGACCGAGTATTTGCTGGAGCCGATACTTGGGCAACTAGTCTCACTTTAGCTAGATGCATAGACAAACTTAAGCCCTATGATATAGTGCTGTGCGGATTGAAGACGACTGATGGAGACACTGGGCAGACTGGTCCAGAGCTAGCGGAGCATTTAGGGATCCCTCACATCTGCTATGTAAATAGGATTCTGGGCATAGACAACGGGGTTATGAGAGTTACGAGGGCTCTTGATGACGGTGTCGAAACATTGGAGTCGAATCTCCCGCTTCTTCTAACGGTTACAAAGGAGATAAACCATCCTAGACTGGCGACTCTGAAGGGGAGGCTGCTGGCTAAGAGGGCTGAAATAAAGAAGTTCACGCTTAAAGAGATTGGAGGAGACCCAAAAGAATACGGGCTCTCAGGCTCATTTACTCGCGTTATAAAGGTTTTCACCCCATCTCCACCGGTGAGTGGGGAAGTAATGGAAGTAGACCCAGAGATTGCCGCTCAGAAAATCTTCGAAAAACTTGTCGAGATCAAGGTGATATGAGATGGAAGATTTCGAAGTGATCCGAATTGATCTGGAAAAATGCTCAGGCTGCGGTATTTGCGTCTCGGCCTGTCCTTTTGGAAGCATTGAAATGGTGGAAAATCACCCTCTTATTAAAGAGGATTGTAGACTGTGTGGTTCATGCGTAAGTGCTTGCCCTCTCGGCTTGATTTCCTTAGTGGAGTCGTCTAAAAAAGGCGATGTCGAGCAGTACAAAGGCGTAGCCGTTTTCGCGGAGCAGAGAGGTGGCGTAATACACCCCGTAGCTTACGAGCTTTTAGGTAAAGGCAAGGAATTATCGAAGCAGCTCAACGAGCCTTTATATGCGGTGTTATTGGGGTGCGGTATAAAAGAGGCTGCAGGAGAGTTAGCGATCCGAGGAGCTGACAAAGTCTACGTCTACGATGATCCGATGCTAAGAGAAATAAGAGAGGATCCATACGCTGACGTTTTATCAAAGTTTGTTAAAGAAGAGAAACCAAGCATATTTCTAATAGGAGCTACCGCTATAGGGAGATCCCTTGGACCAAAGTTAGCTGCTAAACTAAGAACTGGCTTAACTGCTGACTGCACAGGTCTTGAGATAGACCCTGAAACCAAGTTGCTGAAACAGACTCGCCCAGCTTTTGGAGGCAACGTCATGGCGACTATAATATGTCCTGATAGCAGACCTCAAATGGCTACTGTCCGATATAAGGTGATGAAAGAAGCTGAGAAGAACTCTGATTCAAAAGGAGAGATAATCGAGAAAAAAATGGACTATAAAGGGATCTCTGACAGGGTTAAGATATTAGATTTCCAACCAGCCAAGGAAACAGTAAGCATTGTTGATGCTGATATAGTGATTTCAGGAGGTAAAGGGCTTGGAGAGGCTAAAGGCTTCAGACTCCTCGAAGAGTTGGCGAACATCATGGACGGCGCGGTTGGAGCGAGCAGACCAACAGTTGACGAAGGCTGGATTGACTATACTCATCAGGTCGGTTTAAGCGGTAAAACTGTGAGACCTAAACTCTACATCGCATGCGGGATCTCTGGAGCAGTCCAGCATCTAGCGGGTATGAAGACCTCAGACTATATTATCGCGATCAATAAGGATAAGGAGGCACCCATCTTCAAAGTAGCTACATTAGGGATCGTCGGCGATTGTTACGAGGTTCTTCCAATCCTCCAAAAAAAGATAATGGAGTATAAAAAGAATGGTAAACTACGGTAGAGTTACATTCTCCTTGAAGAAGAGACTTGAAGATATCGTCTCAGAGAAGTATATTTCTGACGCTCCAGAAGACTTGGAAAAATACTCGAAAGACGAGAGCCTCACTCCACCCCACCCACCTGAGATTGTAGTAAAACCTGTCAGCGTCGAAGAAGTATCCGCGATCATGAAGCTTGCATACGAGAACTTCATTCCTGTAACCCCTCAAGGTTCAAGGACGGGATTAAGCGGTGCAGCTCACCCAATACACGGTGGAATAGTTCTAAGCTTCGAAAGAATGAACAAGATAATAGAAATTGATGAGGAGAATATGATGACTGTCGTGGAGCCAGGGGTTCTCATAATGGATCTTCATGCTGAAACGGAGAAGAAGGGGTTATTATATCCACCTGATCCCGGTCAGGAGTCGGGTACGATCGGGGGTAACATCTCAACTAATGCGGGCGGGGTGAGAGGAATGAAGTATGGGGTTACAAGAGATTTTGTTCAAGGCTTAGAAGCGGTTCTTCCGAATGGTACCATCATAGACTTGGGTGGAAAAAATGTTAAAAACTCGACCGGATACGAGCTTATCGATCTCATCATCGGGTCTGAAGGAACATTAGCCGTGGTAACAAAAGCGATCTTAAGACTAATTCCTAAACCTCGGCATACCGCTCTCCTTTACGTTCCTTTTAACTCGACAAGGGATGCTGTGAAGGTTGTCCCGGAGATAATTAAAAGAAAGGTGATACCGTTCGCTATCGAATACATGCCCCAACACGCCGTCTTAACTGCTGAGAAATACTTGGAGAGGCGTCTTCCTGATAATGAGCACTCAGCATATCTTCTCATAGGTGTTGAAGGGAACAGTGAATCCGAGATTGACAACTCTCTAGAGGTTGCTGGAGAAGCATGCTTAGAGATGGGTGGGCTTGACGCTTTCGTAGCTGAAACGCAGACGCAGCAGCAACAGCTCTGGGAAGCTAGGAAATGCCTATTCGACGCTTATAAATCATTTTACGAGATAGATGAGGTAGATGCTTGCGTTCCAAGGAATAAGATCCCAGACTATGTTGAAGAGGCAGAAAAAATCGCTGAAAATAACAGGCTGTTAATAGTTAACATCGGTCATGCAGGCGATGGGAACGTTCATAGCATAATAGCTAAGGGAGAAACAGAGAGGGAAGAATGGTTGAAGGTTCTGGAAAAAACCGTAAATGAACTAATCTCAGTAAGCCTCAGTTTAGGAGGAACGGTTTCAGGGGAGCATGGCGTAGGATATACAAAGAAGAACTATTTAGAGTTAAAGGTGGGTAAAACCCAGGTCGAGTTAATGAAGATGATAAAACGCGTCTTCGATCCGAACAATATTCTAAACCCTGGAAAGGTTTTTGACCTATAAAACTCTCCTAATACTCTCTATAAGCTTCAGCAAGAGGATGGCCTATGCAGCTTAGAGTGAATTCTTTATACCATCCGAAGGGCGATTTATACACTTCTATGCCTGTTTCTAGCAGTCGGTCTCTTAAAGAGTTTAGGAAAGTCTTAGCCCTCTTCGGGCTTCCTAGATTATTTGAAAGATGAGCATAGGGGTATAAAAGGAGCCTTTTACATTTGATTCTCCCCACATCAATTTTGAGGTTTTGTAGGAATTTCTCAGCTATCTCGTCTTCCCGGTTCTCATCATTCTTTTCATAACATATAAAGCATACAAGGACATCATTTAGATCTTCTTTCCTAGGATTCGGAGGCTGCTCTGCTACAGGCGTCTCTTTTCTCACTTCATAACTAAACTTGTAGCAGTGGATCTGTAAAATCCTCAATTAGTCACCTAGAATAATTAGACTCATTTTTTTATAACATTTTTGAACTGAAGCCAAAACACACGAGTAAGGATTAACATTGAGAGCCTTAGATACTGGTATTTGATCATAGTTTTAAATCGTTTAAGACAATCTATTCCTGATTCACATGAGAGAGGAACTATGCTCTGCGCATCTGTTCTCAAGGTCCAATAAACTGATGCCATTGGCGAGAGGGGAGGGAGTTTACGTCTGGGATGATGAAGGGAGAAGATACATTGATGGAAGCTCTGGACCAGTATGCGTCGTAATTGGGCACGGGGTTAGAGAGGTTGCTGAAGCCGTCGCTAGGCAGATGAGTAAAATATCGTTTGCGCATAGTTCTCACTTTACAACAGATTCTGTAATCGAGTGCGCGGATAAGCTTGCAAAGTTTTCACCATACAGTTTGAAACATGTATTCTTCGCCTCAGGAGGCTCCGAAGCAACTGAGACAGCGGCTAAGATGGCTCGACAGTATCATCTTGAGAGGGGGGAAAACAGGCGGTATAAAATAATCTCACGATGGCAGAGCTACCATGGAAATACTTTAGGGGCTTTATCCATGTCAGGTAACATTCCTCGCCGCCGAAACTATGTTCCAATGCTTCTTGATTTTCCTCACATCCCGCCTGCTTACTGTTATAGATGCTGGTTCAAGAAAGACAGGGAGAGTTGCGACCTAGAATGTGCATGGGCTCTTGAAAAGGAGATAAAGAGTACTGGCGCAGAATACGTATCCGCATTCATCGCTGAGCCAATTGTAGGAGCTACCCTAGGTACAGTTCCAGCTCCGGAAGGATATTTCCAGATTATTCGTGAAATATGTGACAAATACGGTGTTCTTTTCATAGCAGATGAGGTTATGACGGGTTTCGGCAGGACTGGGAAGAACTTCGCTATAGAACACTGGGGGGTCGAACCAGATATCATAGCAACAGCTAAGGGGATCTCAAGCGGATACATCCCCTTAGGCGCAGTTATAGCCTCAGAGAAAGTTTTTACAGCTTTCAAAAACCCCTTCGTTCATGGACATACATATGGGAGCCATCCTGTAGCTTGTGCTGTAGGAGCAGCCGTTTTAGATTACATCGAGAAGAATCATCTCGTCCAAAGATCAGAAGAGTTAGGAAAATACTTCTTAGATAAGCTTCAAAGCCTAAAGGATTCTGAATCAGTTGGAGATGTTAGAGGGGTGGGGCTATTTTCAGGCTTAGAGTTCGTGAAGGATAAATCGTCGAAAGAACCGTTTGATGCTGAAGTTAGGTTTAATCAGAAGGTCCTAGAACGCTGTTTTAACAATGGGCTACTAGTCTATCCTGGATTTGGCTCTGTAGATGGGGTTAAAGGGGATCACATACAAGTAGCTCCGCCGCTGGTAGTCTCTAAGAGTCAAATAGACGAGATTGTTCAGATACTTGGTAAATCTGTGATTGAGGCAGAGGCGGAATTGAAGTAGATCTGCAGGGGCGATGACGTGTTCAAAATCTCATATATGCCAGCTAAAGAGCTCATCATTCTCGAGATGGCGGAGTATGAACTAAACGAACTTGTAGAAACATGCAGATTACTTCTGGACAGTGGGAGGCCCGTTGTGTTAAATTGGGCGGAGGGGGTAGCTTTTCATCATAATCCCATACCTTTTAACACAAAGGAGTTCATTGAAGAACGGAAAAGAGGGAGGATTTACTGGAGCAGCGTTATCTTTACTTTGATGCCTGAATATACTCGTCTATTTGACTCTTAGAGA
>JAGTQU010000013.1:38718-51189 GCA_018396695.1 Candidatus Bathyarchaeota archaeon
TCCCGATCCTGGCTACACCTAATCCTATTTTAAAACAAGTTGCTAAATGGCTGAGAGATCACTCGACTAAAAAATGAGTTTATTTCATGTTCTTTTCTTCATTAGCGATGATATCTTTATAGTTTATTCCAGATATTCGCGAAGATCTTTCTGGTATGAGTCCATTCGGTCTAAGAATAAAGAATAGTATCAGAAGTGATCCAAGCACCATGTCTTCCATATAAGATAGTATTCGAACAAAATTCATTTCAAGGGCTAGTGGCAAAAGATGATTGTGGATCATAGAGAGTATTCTAATTATAGAAACGCATATAAGAACTCCTATGAAAGACCCTGCATCGTTTCCTAACCCTCCTAAAGTTATCATTAGCCATGGCCAGATTGTATAGCTGACGCGGGAGTAAAATTGGTATTGCACGAAGGAAAAGTAGATGCTTAAGAGAACTCCTGTAACAGCCATCATTCCAGAGCCGAAGGCCATGACATTCCGCCGAATAGCTATGGCGCTTTTACCTATGCTAACTACCGTCCACTCGTTCTCTCTTGTAGCCTTCATGAGCCTTCCGAATGGAGACTTCAACATCTTTCTTATCACGAAATAACTTATTAAACCTACTAGGAGGGTGACTAAGGCGACGATGAGCATCTGCTCGCCTTGATACCATGTTAAAAAATTAGGAATGAACGCTCCTTGAGCTCCTCCAGCTATAAATTTATTATTCGCAACGATGAGGTTAGCAGCTTCGGGGATAACGAAGAAGATGATCATGAGCTGAACCCCTCTCAGCTTTCCAGATATCAATGAGAGCCCCCATCCAAGCATCGATCCAAATAGAAGAGCCATTGCTATTGAGAGAATGAATAAAGAAAAGCCGAGCAAGGGTGCGGATTCTAGATAAGAGTTAATTAAATGTATGTTATATGGATTGTCCCAAACCCAGTCAGGCTTTAATTCAAGTCCAACTGCGCTTCCAATACACATGGTTATTTTTAAAACAATAGAGCTGACAACATATGCTCCACAGGCGACAGAGATGTTCGAACTCATGTTAGGTATACCTGCATTCCCATATTGGAAATTAAGGGCGGTAGAGATGATGATATAGTGACCAAAAAATATCGCAAGGTTAACCACCATTATTTCAAACGGGCCTATCAACTTCCTCGCCAGATTTCATAATGATTTAAGCATTCTCGATATGAATTTTTGGGTTCTTTGTTAAAATTTTCAAGGCGATTATTCAATAGATTCATATATATTTAAAAAGCTAAATTACAGCCTTTATAGGATTCGGTTGGTGATATTTAATGAAAGATAAGGCAGTTGAAGAAATCTTTAGCCAAGCCTATGCTGATGAGAGAAACTTTCTTTTTGAGCATGAGGCAAAGAATCTATGTTCCCTTTATGGTCTTCCGGTCACGAAATTTAAGGTCTGTCAATCAGAAGATTCTGCTATCGAATCGGCGAGCAAGATAGGATACCCTATTGTATTGAAGATCGTATCCCCCCAAGTTCTTCACAAGTCTGATGCAGGAGGAGTCATCTTAGATGTGAAAGATGAGAAAGGGGTTCGAGAAGGATATAATAAAATAATTAAAAATGTTAAAGAGAAGGTGCCGAATGCTCAGATAACCGGTATATTAGTCCAAGAGATGGCTCCGAAATCAACCGAGATCATAATAGGTTCAACTAGAGATTCAACATTTGGTCAGACAATAATGTTCGGCTTAGGGGGGATATTTGTAGAGATTCTTAAAGACGTATCCTTTAGGCTCGTCCCCATAACAAAAAATGATGCGGAGGAGATGATTAGAGAAATAAAAGCATACAAGATCCTTGAAGGCGCTAGAGGCATGCCTAAAGCTGATCAAAAAACGTTAGTAGATATCCTTCTTAAAACATCAAAGATGCTGACAGAATGCAACGAGATTAAAGAATTGGATCTAAACCCAGTGCTCGTATACGAGAATGGCGCCAAGATCGTGGATGCGAGGGTGATCCTTGACCAAGATATGGCTCGTTCTATTAACTATTTTTAAAAAGAGGATAGATGTTTTTTTAAACGATGTAGATTGATAAGCATAAATCGTTTAGCCTTTCACCTTGTCGAGATACTCCTTGAAGATCATGAGTATTATAAAGTTGAGGTGGAGAAGCTTCCATGTGGAGCTACGATCATCGACACTGGAATAAAAGCCCAGGGAGGATACGAAGCCGGGCTAATGATTACGAAGATAGCTATGGGCGGGGCAGGCTCAGTTAACCTAGGTTCATTTAATTACGGTGGATTAAACCTTCCTAGCGTTGTCGTTTCAACGGATCATCCTGCGATCTCGCTATTCGGATCCCAGCTTGCAGGGTGGAAGATTAAAGCTCCAAACTATACTGCCGACTCATCTGGACCAGGCCGAGCCCTCTCCTTGAAGCCGAAAAAGATTTTTGAGAAGATAGGGTACAGGGATCAGTCTGAAGTAGCTGTGCTTCTCCTCGAGACGGATATGAAACCCAATGATGAGGCAGCGATGTTTATCGCTGAATCTTGCGGGGTTAGCCCTGAGAACACTTATCTGATTCTAACAACAACCGTCTCCGTTGCAGGGATGGTGCAAATCTCTGGAAGGATAGTTGAAACTGGCCTATTCAGGCTCGATCTTTTAGGTCTAGATCCTAAAAAAGTTTTACATGGGTTTGGCTACGCTCCAATAATGCCTCTACATAAGGACATGGGTAAAGCGATGGGGCGAGCAGAGGATGCTTTAACCTATGGCGGGGTCACTAACTACATAATTGATGAAGATGATGACGCCTTAGAAGAACTAGTTCAGAAGGCTCCCTCTTCCTCCTCGAAAGAGTATGGAAGACCCTCCTATGAGCTATATAAAGAAGTCAACTTTGACTTCACGCAGATAGACCCTGCAATATTCGCCCCCTCGGCTATAACAGTGACGAGCGCAAAAACTGGAAAGGTATTCTCAAGAGGAGAAGTAAATACTGACATATTGAAAAAATCCATCAATTTTTAACCAGAGATTCCACGCAATTTAAAGAAAATTTTCTTGTTCGCCTCTAGGCTCTCCTTATAAAGGTTGTAGTATTGCTCGTATCTCACATGGCTTCCAAAGTCAGGCTCGATTTTGATTTTTCGCCCGATCCACTCCTCAACTTTTTTAAAATCTTTAACGACTCCCGTGCCTAAACCCGCTAAAAGCGCGTCTCCTAGTGGGGCTCCCCTTGCCGTTGGAAGGTAATCTATAGCTAAACCAGTAACGTCCGCTATGATTTGGCGCCAGAGTTTAGATTTTGCACCACCGTCGACGAGGGTGATGCCTTTCAAGGGAAAACCAACTTCTCTAGCAGCCTCTATACTATACCTCAGAGCATAGGCAACTCCTTCTAAAATTGCTCTGAAGAAATGAGGTTTCTTATGGTAAACGGAAGCGCCTATGAAGGCTCCTTGAATATAATCGTCCCAATAAGGGGCTCGTTCGCCACCCATCATGTGTGGTAAAAACAGTAAGCCATCTGAGCCGGCTGGAATACGCTCAGCCTCGTCATCTAGTAGAGAATACGCGTCTTTACCGAGTTCTATCGACAATCTCTTCTCAAACTCTCCAAACTCGTCTCTGAACCACCTTACACAGTATCCTGCAGTGATGATTCCGGAAAAGGAGTAGAGAAACTCTTTCCCATTTACTACATAAGGAAAATTTACTAGCCTTGGCGAGATCCTGGGAGTATAGCTTAAAAAACCGTTACACATCGAAGTCCCTAACATCGAGACAAGGTCGCCGTCATAGACTGCTCCTCCTGCTAGCGTGCTCGTGGGAGCATCTATGCCTCCTGCACAGACTGGAGTTCCCTTTTTAAGCCCAGTCAGTTTTGCCCCCTCCGAGTTTATTTCTCCGACTATTTTCTCTGAAGGGACGATTTCTTCCGGAAAAAAGCTTCTAGGTATATCTAACTCCTCCATCAATTCAGTAGACCAGTCTCTACGATGAATGTCAAAAATTCCGCCGTAGTTCCCTGCGCTTGAGAAATCTATGCTTTCCTCTCCTGTGATTTTTTGAATACAATAGGCGTTAGGGGTCATAATTCTGTAGATTCTACTCCAAACATCTGGCTCGTGGTTTCTTATCCAAATCATCTTCGTGTAACCGTAGTAGGGGTCAACAATGTTTCCAGTTATTTTGAAGATGGTCTCAACACCGTTTTTTTCTCTAATCTCATGGCACTCTTCAACTGCTCTTCGATCAGCCCATATGATGCAAGGTCTTAACGGCTTCATCTCTTTATCGCAGGGGATTCCGCTTCCTCCGTATAGGCTGCTTATACAGACTCCTGCAACGTCTCTAGCATCTATCTTGGATTTTTCTACGACCTGCCGTATAGTCTCAAAAATGGCTCTATTCCAGACATTTGGCCATTGTTCAGCCCAACCTTGTTTAGGGTTAATTACATCATACTCTTTGGAGGATTCCGAAAGAACCCTTCCTTCCGAGTCGATTAGAATCGTTTTGGTTTCGAAGGTTCCTATATCAGATCCTATTAGATAAGACAATTCTTTCAAAAGGAATCGGATATAAGTTAGATAAAATTTTTTAGAGGAGCCAATTTTTAAGGCTGGTTTAGGGCCGAGTTAGACGTTCTCAAGTAGGTTTCTGGTATTTTCTTCCATTTTTATCGTAGATAAGGTATCCAATATCCAGTCTATGTGCTAGCTCGGCAAGGTGGGGTGTAAAATCCCCATACGCAAACCCTAAATGGTTGCAAGGCCAAATCTCCACCAGCTCCTCGCCTATCATCGGGATCTTCCCCTTGATGATAGGCCAAGAGGTGTTAAATTTCTCATGTTCTGAAGGATCTACGTCGAGTGTCTCTATCACTGTAGCCACCATCTTATATCTTAGGTTCTCCCTGCCTAGACGAGCCACCGTCATGAGATGGTTTCCAGGTGTTCGACCTCTTACAGAGCTCCCGCCAGCATCGTAGAACACTTCTTGCCCGATATATTCTACTTCATCTAACTTCGCTTTCGAATCCATTTCTGGGCTTCCAAAGAAGTATGGTGGATGCTGACCGCAGTTGATGATGTATAGAATATCGTTCTCCACATCTCTAAAATCACCAAACCCTGCAGGCTTCCCAGTTAAAAGGTGGAGTATAAGTTGTGTAAGAGCAGAGTCCATATCGTTCTCGCAAGCGACAGGTATAATAGGCTTAGGTTCACCATCGGGGCCTACATCATTATTCAGGAATGCGGCCATTAGACAGGCAGTGCACTCTAGACTGCTGAGCTCATCTTGGCACTTCACGCCAGCGAATGTGGCGTTACACTCTCTAACAAGGTCTAGTCCGGCGTAGTATAAGCTCAGCTGATATACGATTTTGCTGAAGGTTCTCAGTTTTTCTCGGCTATAATCATAATTGCCATGGCGGCTCAAGTAGTCCGCCGCTCTTCTAAGCCGCCCGTCGCTGATAACATACTCAGATTCCCCGGGCTTCCCTGTCCACTCAACCATCTTCCAAGCCCGCCTTAGAAGCTCTGATTGGTCTAAGGCTTCATAGCTTATGCCGAAGAGCTTCTGCCACTGGTCCACATCCGCTGTCGTGGTAGGCATTTTGAGGCTCATTCCTCCTAATGCCAGATATTTCTGCCCTTTTAGGGATTTTATGACTTTTCTAACAAGCTTCTCTACTCTACTCCTCTCCTCGTAGAAGCCTAGAACGGACAGAAGCTCGTATAGAACTTTAGGATCATGCTCAATGTCTCCAAATACGTGATAGAAGGGTATCCCAATCCTGTTTAAGCCTCCTCCAGTAGCCATTCCTGCAACTAAACCCGGAACTTTAGGGTCTTTATGTGAGAATATTACCACTCTAGCTATATCGTCCGTCTCTGCCATGAACCTTTTCACCGCGTCGACAGAATCATAGGGGAAAGTCCATGAGCCTTGATTTATGATCAAAGCTTGGGGAGACTTGGAGACAATATTCTTGATATGAATGTTTACTAGCTTAGTGTTCCAAGCAATCTGGTCCATCTCGTCTAGCCCATTTCCTCCGCGCACAACCTCAACTCCGGCGCGTCTCAAGGCTTCGATCAAATTCTTCTCCTGTCTTAGCATGTGGCTGAGATTTTCCCCTCTTACCCAAGGCCTAGGATCGTTAGGAGAGAAGACTCCTACTTTCATCTCTAATCCCTTGGTATTCTCTCGTTCGCAGGTCGAATAGGAGGATACTTCCTATGCGGCTCGGTTTGGTACCAGTATGCTGTGCTACTGTAATCGTCTGACCTTCTATTGGCATGCCCGTGCTCTATGGTTACTTTAATCGATTTCTCAAAGTAGATGGGATCAAGTATATGGTACCTGTAATATGTTATCTTCCCACTCCAGTTCGGACCACCAGGTAGCGGCAGACCATAAAAGGGAGCGCAGTATTCTTGCGTTGGACACCATGCCATACAATAGTAATCCTCAGTCCCAGTCCCGTTCAAGCTTGGTAGCTTCTCCCCGTCGATGAATATCATGTCATCACCCTCACCGTACCAGTTGAACTCGTTTGTCTCTCTGAGGTTGTGGATGTTAACGTTGCACCCTACGTAGTGTCCCCTACCTTCAGCCTCAAGGATAACATAGTTACCAGACCCATCTAGATTCTCACCTCCAAAGAGCCACTGGCGATTATCCAAGCCTTCTTCAGGGACGCCCCGCGTAGGGTTCTCTCTATTCCAATAAGCGTGGAACCGCCCTAACCCATCCTCGAGTTTAGAGTATTCTTCATAATCTACATAGTAGTAGAAGGCTTGGACATCGGTGTCACATTGGTTCTCGATCTCGATGAGCGCTTTATCGCTGAAGGGCATTGGCCACCAGCAGTTGAATCCTTTACCATTCTCAGGAGACATTTGTAATGGGGCTGAAATGAAGTTATGTGCTACCCCATGTCCGATGCCGAAGAAGTCGCCTATCGGGGCTTCGACGCTTGGAGCGTCTTCTCCATCCCAGAACATTCTTAGAAGGATCTTTCTCAAATACCACTTATCCGAGCAACGTATCGTGACCCAAATATGCTTTATGCAACCGGCCCCATAAATGCTTGCTATGGCTGTTTTAGTGCCTTTAGGGATGAAGACATAGTCCCTGTTTCCGCCTTTCCGATCATAGCTTGAAATCCTTCTTCTGCGAACATTCCTCAGTTTTGGGAGACTCGTTAAGCTTCCAAAATTTAACATCTCTGCCAAACAGATGCCTCCTAACTTTTATTGAGGCTAGTTGATATTATTTACTCTTTCAAATGTGAGAATAGTTTAGATTCTCTTTCCGAGTTTAGAAGGCTTAACCGCTCTCTCTAGTCTTTTTAAGCATCTCAACCTTCTTGTTAAACTCTTCAATCTTCTTTTTGATCTCCTTAGTATAATTCACAAAGTCGTATTCCTCAGCCATGAAATCCCCCTCCCACCATTCAAAAGTTAAGCAATCCTCTTCAGGAAGAAATATGTGGGGTATCCCTGCAGGAACATCTAAGATTTTTCCAACTTCTAATCGGTGCTCTTCTTCTACCCCATTCACTAGGAAGATATACTTCCCCTTCCCATCTAGGAGGAGGGTGTGCTGGATGTTGGGGTGAATGTGATTTCCTCTGAACATGCCAGCCCTTGTATAAAGTATTGAATAGTATCTCCCCTTATAGGTTCCACTATATCCTTCCCCAACAGCCGTAGGCTCTCCTCCACCCCATCTTTGAAAATCTAATACAAACTTCAGGGTCAGAATTATCACCTCTTATCTAACGATGAAGAAACTTCTATATGTTTTATATGCTGTTTTTTGTTTTCTTTTTTGTGTTTTTGGGGGTTTTTGCTGGGTGTGGGGGTGGGACGTCATTAATATTTCCGTGTTGTCTTTTTTTCTTTGAGGAGCTGTATTGTATTTTCATATGCTGCGTATTCTGATTTTGAATAATCTCTCACTCGTTATTCGCTGGGATGTGTGCTTTAATCCCCTAATTCCCATTTAGATTCTTTTTTCTTTTGCTTTATTAATAAGCGTATATATCATCGCGGTCGTGCTGTAAAAAGGGATAAATAAGAGTTTACTGTCTTTTTTTATGATGTAGTATGCCGTGTAAATGTAAAGTGTGTGGTGAAGTCTTTCCGAGTGCTAAGCAGAGAGATGCCCATGTAGCTAAGGCACACCCGGAGAAAAAAAAGGTACAATAGATGCTTATCGTCAACTCGTTTTCAATAGGACGAAGAAACGTATACGCTGTTTGGGAGACCAATTTACTAGGTTCCATTGTGTTGATGGGAACTATTCCTTTCTTTTTCACCGTGCGCATGGAAATCAGTAGATGGGTTTAAGCATTTTCTTCAATTCTCAGCGCTAAGCGCTCATGTACATTACGCTTACCTTCTGTACAACTATGCATATAAACGACGAGTCTCAGCACAGGTTCGTCGTATCACTCTTGGTGGAAACATATATGTGCGAAATTATTGATAACAGTGTTTTGAATTGGACTAGCAAGTATGACGCTGGTATGGGATCTCCCTCTGCTACGCTTTATGTAATCCCCGTACTTATATCGGTTTTTCGAATGGAAAGGTTTGTCGTATCTATTTTAGATGTCGCTGCAACTTATAGCGTTTTTTACTGTTAGCTTAGGTTTGATGTTGAGATCTGTGTGTGGGCAGTCATTATGTCGCGTTACGCTCAGAGCCGGATATCGCGAGCCGGGTTGTTAAAGTTGAGGGGTCTCTGAGTAATGGGGGAGGCAATCGTAGTTTACCTAGATGATGTGGACGTGAAGGTGCCCAAGCAAGATTTCAAACCCCTGGTGACGCTGATCGAGGTCGGAGAAGTTGAACCTCTTGGTTGCTTCAGGTCGTAAAGCGAGTATAGAAGTCGTATTCAAACGATTTCAACTTTGACCTCTGTCACGTTTCGGAAATCTGAGTCTGATGTCAAAAGTAGTTCGCAGTGTTTCTCTGCGATGGCGAGGTGGAAGGCGTCGTATAGGGATAAGAACGTTCCATCCGACCTCTTGAAGTATCGCTTCTTCAGCTCAGCCGCCCTGTGGGAGATCGAGGTCGGAATTTCGTGGACCACAGTCAGGTTGGATATGCCTTCGATGTATGCCCTCGCTTTGACTGCCTCCTCGTCGAGCCCCTGAGCAAGGAAGGCATAGGCTATCTCCCCGATGACGATCGTATCCGTGTATCCGGAGTGTTCTCCGTCCTTGATCTTCATCAGCCATTCAACGATACCCTCATAGCCTTCCTCTCTCTTCAACACCTTTAGGAAGGCGCTAGCGTCAAGGAAGACCCTCATTCCTTGTCTGCCTCGGCCTCGATCTCCTCGATCGGCGGAAGATGTTCTCCGAGCCCCACGAGTCCCTTGATCGGGTCTTCTGGCATAGGAATGAGCTCGATCCTTTCGCCGATCTCAATGATGGCGATGCGCGTCCCCTTTTTGAACCCCCTCACCCTCCTTATTCTGGCGGGGATCGTCATCTGCCCCTTCTCATTTAAGGTTACAGTTTCCATCTTCGTTACCAAAAATAAAAAAACGTAATACAAATTAAATTTTTCTATGAATAATTATTTCTTTAAACATACATTACGATCTCTTGCTCTGAGTACGGTTGTTCAAGTCTAACCCCACAACTTTCAACTACAATTAAAAATTTTTAAAAGATTCGGACAAAGGAATCGAACTTTTATATGTACGACAATTTCTTGAAACAGCTCCAATTGCTGATGAAAGATAAGCGCGCACATAAGTGGGTAGAAGAGTCTTGAATCCACTAAACCGCGGGATGCCCGTCGATAAACTAATAGTCTTTCAACAATTTGTCCCCGCTATTAAGCTAGGTTCTGGTGCACTTGTCGCAGTGAGTGTATACGTCTATCCGCTGACCAACTGGCTTGAACCCGAGTTCTTTGATTACTTGAGCCCAGAGTTTGTCGAAGCTTTCCGCTTTATAGTCCTCGATCCTTCGACATCCCAGACAGATTACGTTGATGTGTGGCGACGTATCTGGGTCAAACCTAGAAACACCGTCGCTAAACCCCATCTCTTGCACCAGCCCGATTCGTGATAGCGTGTGTAGTGTCTGGTAAACTGTGGCAGGGCTGATGGTTGGATGCGTCTCCCTCACTTTTTCATATACTTGATCAGCTGTCGGATGTTCTCTGCTTGAGAGAATAGCCTCGAAGATCGCTAGACGCTGCGGCGTGACTTTGAATCCGCTCTTCCTGAGTTTCTCTATAAGCTGCTCCGTTTTCATGTAAATAATATTTCCAGCATTTAATTTATAATACTTTCCAAGAAATAACAAGATTTAAATAATAAACATTATTATCTTATAGTGAATACATTTTTCTTTAGATGGAGGTAGTAAAATGGCTAGAGTGGCGCGAGAGATGGTTGAGAAGGCTGGGATAAACGTTGACCAGCTGGTTGAGCTGCTTGTGAAGAATGCGGCAGCGGAGCTTACAACCTACTACTATTACACGATTCTGAGATGCAATCTCATCGGGCTTGATGGAGAAACTATAAAGGAGATTGCGGAGGTTGCCCGTATCGAAGACCGGAACCACTTTGAGGCCATCGTCCCCCGGATATACGAGTTAGGAGGCAAACTGCCGGAAGACATGAAAGTCTTCCACGACATATCTGCATGCCGGCCGGCTAGGCTACCCGAGGATCCGACAAATGTTAAGGAGATCCTAAAGGTTTTAGTCGAGGCAGAAAGGTGCGCGGTAAGAGGGTACACGCATATCTGCAACATGACTGCGGGGAAAGACCACCGAACATACGACCTGTCTTTGGCTATTCTCAACGAGGAAATCGAGCACGAGTCATGGTTCTCTGAGTTCTTAGGCGAAGGCCCGTCTGGACACTTCATGCGCAAAGGCGAGACCTCGCCATTCGTTTCAAAATTCCTGAAATAGTGGCCTTAAGCCTTCCTTCCCTCCCCTTTTTTTCTTAAAAATATTTAGCTGTTGAGTCAAGTTTTGAATACGGGATCAGAAGCTATCTGGCTTGGCTCAGCAGCCAGCCTCCTCGCGGGCCTGGCTACAGGAGTGGGAGCTTTTCCGGTTCTGTTCACAAGAAATGTTTCAGACAAGTTGCTGGATGTGATGCTCGGGTTCTCCGCAGGAGTGATGCTTGCCGCAACATTCTTCAGCCTCCTAATTCCTGCAATAGGTTTCGGAGGCATATGGGTGGCGGTCCTCGGAATCGTATTAGGCGCCGTTGCTTTGCACCTGGCGGATCGTTTAATCCCACATTTTCATCCAACGCTTGGCGTGGAAGGACCTTCCTCAAGGCTTTCACGGGTCTGGCTCTTCGCCTTAGCGATTACCATCCACAATTTCCCTGAAGGCTTGGCTGTTGGAGTAAGTTTTGGAACTGGAGACGTGGCGGCAGGGCTTGTGGTTGCCATGGCTATTGGGCTACAGAACATGCCGGAAGGCCTGGCGGTTGCGCTGCCCCTGTTAAGGGAGGGATACGGTAAACGAAGGTCTATCGGATACAGCACGTTAACCGGACTGGTTGAGCCGATCGGGGGGCTATTAGGCGTTGCGCTCGTATCTGTTTTCCATCCGGTTCTGCCTTTGGCTCTCGCCTTCGCCGCTGGAGCCATGCTCTTCGTCGTCAGCGACGAAATAATACCGGAAAGCCACAGAAAAGGTTTTGAGAGGCAGGCAACCTTCGGCCTCGTCGTAGGCTTCATCGTCATGATGCTGCTCGACAATCTGTTTGCCTGAAGGTGGGACAAAAATAATGGAAGAGTTTACGGAAGAAGAACTCGCCGAATATAACGGCGGAAACGGGAAACCAGCCTACATCGCATACGAGGGAAGAATCTTCGATGTGTCAGCCAGTTTTCTATGGAAAAATGGGAGGCACCAGGCCCTCCATGAGGCTGGAGCCGATTTGACGGAAGCATTAAAAGATGCGCCCCATGGCGAAGATTTTCTAAGGAGGTTCCCTGTTATCGGGGTTCTACGCAGGGACGGATCGAAGAATGTTTAATCCCGAGGTTTTTTTTAACATCAAATCATGCTTCAAATATTTGTTACTTATTACTACGTTTTATTCTATTTATATGCGTCCCGATGATAATCATAATAGTGATGCATCCATTTTCTAATCTACATTCTGATAGATAAATCGGGTCAGCTTGAGAGCTGAGAATCATTGCCGGTCTGATAAGCTTTCCTGTTTGACACTACATTCATGGGCGATCAGATGCGCATCCGCAGCGACTTGGAGTGCGAGATCCATTCAGACGGGGGCTTTATTGTTATAGTTTTCTGCTGGGTTTGGTTGGGGGGTTTGGGTTTAGGGGTGGAGGGGTAGTTTTTTGATGTTCCTTGCACTTCTTTATAAGCTTTTTAATAAATTATATATGTGCTGGGAGGGCTGCGTGGAAAGGCTGAAATAAGGGCTGAAACATGA
>JAGTQU010000014.1:0-22651 GCA_018396695.1 Candidatus Bathyarchaeota archaeon
CTGCCGCGCTCAGGAGGCTAACCACTTCGTACTTCACCATGCTTCACCTTTGATCATGCCTTAGCACTCCGAGAATATAGGCTTCGCGTAGCCGCTTAAGGAACTATTTTCCATAATTGGGATAAGAAACAGTGTTTTATCCAAAAATGGATAACCACTCAGAACCACCGCTAAGAACCACAAATACATAACTAGAGTACCGTGGAAAACTCTTCATCATCCCAAAAAGATGTGGATGAGACAGGTTGGTTAAATCGGATTAAAATCGTTCAGTCTCCTGAGCATCTTCTTAATCTCAGGGCCGTTCCGCTCAGCTTCGGTATATGATGCTTCCCTCTCAAGATGGGCTTCATAGTCGCCATGAGAGTATATGAGTATAAAGTGGGCTGGTTTTTCGCCTACGGTTCTAGCTGCATGCGGAGTATTCGCTGGAACATATACCGCGTCCCCCGCCTTTAGACGATGAGTCTCCCCATTCACAGTCCACTCAGCCTCGCCTGAAACGAGGTAGAAGGTTTCGAAGTGCCTGGCATGATAGTGCGGCTGGACGCTGAAGCCTACTTTCCACAAGTCGCTTAGGATCGTGTAACGCCCCTCAGACTCGTTGTCTCCTACGATTATCTTCGTCGTCACCTCAGAGGTATCCGTTTTGACCGGGGCCTTATCTGAGAAGAAGAATTTGTGGCCTGGTCTAACAGGGTTAGTTTCAGAATCTTTCCTAGACACGGCTATCTTAAGAAGAAGCATCCTCTAAGCCTATAACGGTATTGGAATCTCAACCTAATTCACGCTAAATTTCCCACATTAATTATCGGACTGAGGATATTAAACGTTATAAACGGTTAAGCACTGTAGCCTTTGAGCTGTATTGAGTAAGGGAGGCCCTTCCAAAATCTACATCGGCGGGTGGATGAACTTATTCACATCCATGTTGACAGGCTTCTCTCAAGCCTTCGCGATGCAGGGGGGCTTCCGCCCTCTTCAACCCTATCTCCGAGGAGTTCAACCTTAGCAGAGCGGAAGCATCCGCCACCTCGGAGATCACTGCGACCTCCAAGGGGGTTGGCTTTCTCCTCGCTGGCTTGCTCTCCGACAGATACGGCTCTAAGCGTGTAATAGTGTGGGGAACCCTGATTACAAGCCTGAGCCTGCTGATGTTAGGGGCCCCCCAAACCCTGCAATCTACTTCGCCTTATGGGATGTCTCGGCTATTGGAGTCTCCTCGGGCTACACCGTGGCCGCGGACACGCTGGCTACTAACTGGTTTAGGAGGAGGGGGCAGCCTTCAGTATCAGGTTCGCAGCGATAGGCCTAGTCTCATCGCTTACGCTTCCAATCCTAAACTGGTTGATTTCAACCCAAGGTTGGAGAGTCTCCGTAACATTCTGGGGGGTACTTCCAGCGTGTATGCTTCCCATGTCAAAGTTTCTGGTAAAGGGCGGACCTTAAGACCACGGCCTCCTTCCTGACTGGTCCCATAAAGATATGGGAAGCCCTGACAGGGGTTCTCAACCACCTGACGCGGCCCTGAGCATGAAGGAGATTTTCAGAACTCGGACATACTGGATGCTAACAACATCTTTTATACTATCCAACGTTATTTTCCAGGGTATTAACGTCCACATAATCCCTTCTTTAATAGACACAGGTATAGATCCCATCACAGCTGGTGACTTGCTCGCCTTGACGACGCTCTCAATGATCCCCTCGAGGACCCTGACGGGCTTTATAGCTGACGAAATTAATCCTAATCGAATAAGGTCCGCCATGTCGGCTTCGCTTCTCATCTGGTCTTCAAACATAGTTGCCTATCTTCTGATGCCTACGATTGCCGGAGCATATGTCTTCCTCATTCTTTAGGGGTTTGGAAGCTGTGCCTATATACCCTTAGACTTGATCATAAGGTCGAGATTCTTCGGGAGAGAGGACTTCACAGACAGCAGGGCTTATCCTCGATGATGTCTGCTCCCTTCATCTTCTTCGCCCCAATCTACACGGGATGGATGTGCGACACAGCCGGGAGCTATGCAACGCCTTTCACAATATTCTCGTTCCTGATTGTAGTGTCAGCGTTGATAATATGCTTGGCTTCTCCCCGAAAAAGTCAGCAAGCTAACTCATATTTCTTCAACGGTCCTTTTTCGAACTTAGTCGATTGGAATATGGGAAAATTGAAGGATGGGCTTTTGAATCCAACATAACAGCATTACAACGTTTCATGGGCTGGTTCATGCTTGCTGGAGTTGTTGCTCTCGGGCACAAACTTGTGGATCACTTGCATCCTTATGCCCCCGTCGATGATCATCATGATCAGGAAGGGTGCGATAGGGCTGACGCTGTCCCAGAGGAAGCCTCCTAGAATAGAGGCTGGGACGGCTAGAGAGTTGAAGGAGGCGTGGCTTAGCGCTGTAATCTTTGAGCGGTCCTCCTCGTCTACGAGCTCCACCTCCTTCGCCGACCAGGCGATCCCCGTGGCGTCGTTAACCCCCATTAAAACCCAGGCTAGGAGGAGGTATGGCTCTCCGCCGAAGATGATGAAGACTATGGTGGCTAAGTACATTACCCCTCTCCCTGAGATTATCATCTTCTTTCTCCCAAACCTGTCCACATACTTGCCCGCTATGGGAGAGAGGACTATGTTAGTCACCGTCCTGACAGTCACCATATAAGCCATAGTCATAGCTGAAGCTTTGTGGACGACTGCGGCGTAGAGCATCCAAAACGGATCCGCTAAACCTATTGAAACAGACCCTAGACTCTTCATGAGAACCCATGATCTAACCCCTCTATTCCGCATGATCCTCCTGTAATCCTCAACCATGTTTTTGACGGAGAAATCGAAGGGTGCTCTAGGCTTATCCTCCCTCTCAAGGAACCTCAAGACGAACAGGAAAGAGAAGATTAGTAGGGAAGCCTGAGCTAGGTATACTGGCCTAATCCCTTCAGCGTTCAACCCGCCTGAGGACGCCACAATCGCCCCTCCCACGAGTCCGGCGAAGAGGGTTGGCATCAATGTGAAGAAGTTTGCTATCCCATAAAAGGCTCCACGGTTCTCATTCTTCACACTGTTAGCGTATAGGGCTGACCATGGAGGCTGCAATATGCCGTCGGAGACGCCGTAAAGGATGAAAGCCGGGATTAGCCAAACCATGCTCGGCGCAAGAAGATAGATGGTTGGAACCAATATTCCAAGAGCTGCTCCGATGAGGAACATGGTCTTCCTATCCCACCTATCTGATATCCATCCTGTCAGGACAGAGAAGGCGGCGCTCACACCTGTTCCGATGGAGGTTAAGAGTCCGAGCTGGGTCGCTGAGGCTCCGAGGGCTAGAACATATATTGAGTTGTACGGATTCATGTTGAAGACGAAGTTGGAGACTCCGACCCTCACCATCAGAATCCTGAACCTACGAGGAAGACTGCGGAAAGAAGGCTTAAGGCTCTGCAAGACGCTGAACGTGATGGATCCCTATCTCAAAAGTTTAGATAATCAAGATCAGAAATCACAGCGCATGTGGAATAAAAATCTTCCTAATAAAGGATTACGACGTTGATAGGATGATGTTTTGAATAATCCTCACGTATTCAATTTTTTAGCAAGCCAAGCGAGTTTTCTCCCGAAGTTTCTTATGGTTCTTACGCCCTCTTCATCGTTCATGACTTCGCCTTTCTCTCTGCCAATAGCTACGTTCCAGTAGGTTGATCCGGGGACTATCATGCCGTGGATCATGTAGAAGAACATTAGTTGGGCGAAAGTGAAGTTCTTGCCCGCCCTCCTTGCAACGACGATTGGGCCGCCGACCTTGTTTTCGAAGGGGTTCTTCCCGCCTCTCGATAGATAGCATCTGCTGATAAGGCTCACCATCTGAGGCGTAGCCCCTCCAAACCAGACAGGGGTCGCGAGAATAAACCCGTCCGACTCAACCATCTTCCCGTACACCTCTTGGAAATCGTCTTGAATGTGGCAGACGCCTGTGGTTCTGCACGATCCACAAGCGTCGCACGGCGTTATCTTCTTCCCCGCTAAGCTAATAAGCTCCGTTTCAATCCCTTCTTTCGAGACCTCTTCTAACGCGATCCTTGTGAGGGTCTCAGTATTCCCTCCTAGACGAGGGCTGCCCACTATGCCTAATATCTTCAATCTAAACCCTCTAACAAGATTTTTCTAATCGTCTTAATATTTTTGCATGCTCCATCCTTTAAGCTTATTAGAAAATCGCCGATTCGGGGTGAAAACAACCATTAGACTAATCAATCCTAATGAGGGGGATCAATTAGGTTGAAGCTCGCAGTCTTAGCCGACGCCCATATAGGGCGCGCTATCCCTCTATCCATTGGAGAGTACAGGAGAAGGGCTTTCTCATCAGCCTTCAGCAGGGCTGTCGACTCGATAATAGGTGAAGGGGTGGACTACGTTTTCATCTGCGGGGACCTTTTCGAGCGTAGGACCCTGAGACCGGATCTCGTTCAATTCGTGCACGATGAGCTCTACAGGCTGGCCTCAGACTCCCTTGAGAAGCATGGAAAGAGAGTGAAGATTTTCGTCATACGGGGTAACCATGATGGGCGCCCCCAGTCGGATACCTTAGACTATATTAAGCACCCGCTCGCAGATTATTTAATCATCCTTGACGAGGAGAACAGCGTTTACGCCGACGATAGGTTGCAGGTACTCGGGCTAGGCTACTATGACGAGATTGGGAGGGCGTTTGAGTCTATAATTAAACCGTCTCTGAGAAGCCTTGGAAGATTCACTGTTTTAATGCTTCACGGCTTCGTATCAGGATACCATGAAGTCCCCCCTTACAGCTCGAGCCTAACCTTTAATCAGCTATCCGAGACTGGCCTGAACCTTGTTTTGGCTGGCCACTACCATAAGAGATGTCCACCTAAAAGGATTGGCAATGGATGGATGCTGACCCCAGGCTCCCTCGAGATGTACGACTTCGCCGAGACTCCTGATAAGGGCTTCTACATCGCAGACTATTCTACATCGGACCCCTCTTTCAAATGGGTTCCTTTGGAGCCCATCCACTTGATGAAGCAGGTTAATGTGGAGTCGCATGGCCCCGAGAAGCCTACGCAGTTTGGAAGCCGCATTATGGGAGCTGTGAAGGAATTTTCAGAGGAGCTGAAGCGGAGGAGTAAGCCGGGTTATCTCAGAGTATATGTCAAGGGGATGCTCTCTGAAGGGTATCCCCGGGACATTCCCCTGGAAGGGCTAGATGAAATCAAATCCGAGAACCCTCTGCTAATATGGGTTGATGTTGACACCCTCGACCTTGAGTGCCCCCCTGTCGTCTCCCTATACGACTTGGAGCGGGTTGAAGCCCCCGAATCCTTCGCAGCTTTCGGAGACTTCGCCGAAGACGTTAGAGAGATGCATAGCCGAGTGCGGGATGTTCTTGAAGAAGAGGCTAGCATTCAGACGGGTTTGCTCACTCAAAGCCATAGGGCACCTTTAATCAACGAGTGGGTGAAACGTTTCGAGGCGAGAGGCTTCTGGAGGGGTTGACGAATGATCAAGTCCTTAACCCTTCAAGGGTTCAAATCGTACAGGCAGAGGCAGACGATTAGATTCACTCCGGGGGTTAACAAGATATCTGGACGGAACGCTTCAGGGAAGACGAGTATCCTTGAAGCGATCCTCTTCGGGCTCTTCGGAGAAGTCCCCAACGTCGATAAAAAGGATCTAGTCACCCTCGGCGGGGGGAGCCTCCGAGTAGAGGTTGAGTTCAGAAGCCCGTTAACCAATCAAAGGGCGAGGGTTATAAGAGAGGGGGGGCTAACAAGGGAGGGGGTTTTCCGCTCCACCCTATCATATCTCGAAATTGAGGGAGAGGATAAACCCTACGCCAGGGAGGTTGACATACAGTCTAAGGTCAGGGATCTCTTGGGATTAGGTAAGAGAGCCTTCTTTAATGTCGTATACTGTAAACAGAAAGAGTTCGTGGAGATAATAAATCCTCCCCAGAAGATTAGGATGGATGCGATTCTTGGGTTAACTACACCCTCCGAGATAAAGGAGCAGCTTAGGGAGGTTAAGGCTATACTCTTAGCTAAAGGGAGGATCGACGAGAAACCTGTCTTCGAGGAGCGGATGAAGACTGCAAGGGATAGGATTATTGAAGGCGAATCAAAGCTTGAAGACGCTAGAAGACGCCAACTCGAGCTTGAAAAGGATGTTGAATCTTTGAAGAGCCAACTCTCCCAGGTGAAGGATAGGAGGATTCTCTTCGAATCTCTGCTAGACGAATTCAAAGCCTTGGAAAGAGCGAGCCAGAGCCTCGAAGTGAAGAGGGGTATACTTCTAAAAACAGAGGAGGAGCTGGCGGAATCCG
Organism: Candidatus Bathyarchaeota archaeon; assembly: GCA_018396695.1. Classification (GTDB taxonomy): domain Archaea; phylum Thermoproteota; class Bathyarchaeia; order TCS64; family TCS64; genus JAGTQU01. Next base: position 6,342 of record JAGTQU010000014.1, read on the forward strand.
AAGCGGAGATGGGAGAGCCAAAGGGGTTGATCAACGAGCTTGAGGATAAGCTGAGGAGGGTTGGAGAACATGAATCTCATCTGGAGAAGGCTATCGAAGAGCGTTCTGAGGAACGTATGGTGCTTGACGCCGAAGCGTCTAGGCTTAAACACCAGATCGGTGAGCACTCGGAACTGGAGAAGAGCGGGCTTACGATATGCCCTAAGTGTGGCCAGAAAATAGACTACGCGCTGTTGAAGGAGGATTTAGAAGTCTGGAGGAGACAGCTCGAGGAGAAGACTCGGCTCGTTCAAGCCGTTGAAAGAAGTGTCAACGAGTTGAAGACGCAGCGTGAAAACGCGGTGAAGGAGAGGTCAAGGCTCGAAAGGCAGCTAGACCTTGTTAAGGAGAGGATGAGGCGGCTGGAGGATCTTAGAAGAGACATAGACGCCATGAGGCGCGAGGAGTATCAACTCTCCAAGAGGATTCAGACTAAGAATATGGAGATAATCCATAAAATCGAGGAAGCCCTCGGGACACAGATGCTGGAAACCGAAGCCCAGAGGCTAGTCGAGCGTCAACATAAGGCAACTATTGAGGAGTACTCTCAACTACAACGTAGGCTTGGGGAGGCAGAGTCCCAGCTGAGGGAGGCCAAGCTCAGGATCGAGGAGATAGAAAAAATCCTGAGGGATCAGAGGAGGATTCTAGAGGAGTCTGAAACCGCCCTTTCAAGGATTCGAGAGTATGAAGCCAAGATAAACACCGTCGTGAAGATGGAGGAGTGGTATACTGAATACGCTCAAAAGCTTAGAGACAGTACGCTTAGGCAGCTTGAGTGGCTTACAGGAAAATACTTTGAAAAACTGACAGACCAGCAGATCTACGCCGGCTTCCACATAGATAGGGAGAGCTACTCCCTCGAGGTTCAACCCCTCGGTGTTAACAGCCTCATGCCTGCTTGGAGGGCTGGAGGCGGCCATGAGAGCCTTTTCGCCCTCTCGGAGAGGCTCGCCCTCCTGAGGGTGATGGGTTTCCCGAACCTCCTCATCTTGGATGAGCCCACCGATGCTGTAGACTCGGAGAATATTCCTCAGCTTTTAGAGTATATCTCTAAGAGTAGCCGAGAGATCCGTCAAATCATCCTTGTAACTCACCATGGCTACGGGGAGGAGGAGGTAGCGAATATGATAAGGGTGGGCAGGATCGACGGAGAGTCTAAGGTAACCCAGGAGCTGAAATCCTATGTTTAGGGGAGCCTCTTAGGCTTATACTTCTTCTCCTTATACTTGCTTACGATGCGCTCATGGGTTCCTTTCCTGAAGACTGAAGATTCGATCTGCGCGGTCATCCTCTCGCACTCATGTTCCCAAGGGCAAGCATCGCAGTCCTCACCTGTCCCATGAAGCCCTATGCAGCTGGGGCGAATCTTCTTCTCCATATCATCGACGATTCGTTACCCCATGTTAAAAATTTTGTGAATCTAAGGGATTAGGAGTTTCGCCTTTAATCGGATTCTTTATAATCGTCGGCTCCTGAATGTTACATGATGGCTAACCTAATCGACCTTTTAAAGGAGCAGATGAGAATAGAGTCGAGTGTCCCAGGCAAGTTAAGACCCATCGTTGATGCAATCCCTAATAAGCTTGTGTCAACGATGCTCGAAACCATCATCTACGACTCGCAGAAGCATGCGGCGATCTGTAAGGCTTTGATCGACCTCGAGGCTGGCGGGATCCCGACCAGGCTTGATGTAGACATGGCTACTGCCAACGAGATGACGCAGACTATAAAGCAGCATATTCGAGTAGAGGCGGAGATGATTCAGCATCTTGAGGAGATGCTGAAAACGGTTAGAGACGATAGGATAGAAGCTATCTTGAAACATATGCTTGGAGACGAGCATCGGCACCATGATACCCTTTCGAACATGGCTAACCTTCTCGATCGAGACCTCCTAGCCTTCGACGAGTATCTTAAACTAGCCCAAACCTACATGTTCACAGGTGGCTGGGATCTCGGTAAATGAGACCCATAAAACCCTAGCAAACATAATGTGTCAAGCATAAGCCCCCACCCACACTATTTTTAATTTGAAGACACCTATTCTAAGAGAGATGTCACTGATCAGCGTCGAAGCATTGAATCAATATTTATCAAACTTGTTTCAAGGCGGAGTCGAAATACTGCATACGAGGGTTCTAGGAGCTGGCATGGGACGCGAAGATGCCTTAAAAGGATATGGGTATGGCTTGCCCCTAAGAATAGACTTCAGATTAGGCGGAGAATCAAGGAGCCTCGTCTTAAACACTATAAAACCCGGGGGCTTCGGCCATGAGAGGATGGCTGACAGGGCCGCCATCCTCCTCTGGCAGTCGGAATCATATAACAGGCTTCCGAGACATGTTAAGTCGATCGACGTGGGAGCCTTCACTAAGGGAGGCTCTATTAAGACTTTGGGAGACTGTGCAGAGTTTTTCCTCCTCACGGAATTGGTAGAGGGTAGGGATTACTATCTAGACCTCGATAGAATAAGGGATACTGGTAGGCTGCTCGACTTGGATTTGGAGAGGTGCAGAGCCCTCGCGCTCTACTTATCCGCGATCCACTCTTTAAAAAAGCATGATGCTGGCCTATACGAGCGGAGGATTAGAGAGCTGGTAGGCCATAACGAGTGCATTATGGGTATCATTGACAGCTACCCCTCGGACGCCGAATATATAACTCTTGAGGGCCTCGCAGAGATTGAGAAACTCTGCGTAGACTGGAGGTTTAGGCTGAAGCGAATGGCTGATAGATTGAGTCAAGTGCACGGAGACTTCCATCCTTGGAACATTATTTTCAGGGAGGGTTTAGACTTCACAGTCTTGGATAGAAGCCGGGGGGAGTGGGGTGAGCCTGCGGACGATGTAGCTACGATGGCTACTAACTACCTTTTCTACGCTCTCCAGCATAAAGGGAGACTGGAGGGGATATTCAAGACCCTCTGGGATACCTTTCTCGAAACATACCTGGCATCCACGAAGGATTCAAACCTCTTCAAAGTCATTCAACCATTCTTCTGCTGGAGGTGTCTTGTGATAGCTTCACCAGTCTGGTATCCAAACCTTACCCTGAACGTAAGGAAGAGGCTTCTCAACTTTGCTAGAAACGTTTTAGAGACTAGCGTCTTCGATCCATCCCGGGTCTCTGAACTCTTGGAGGATTAGGTTTGAAGGAAGAAGGATGGGCTATCTGGATTACTGGGCTCCCATCCTCTGGAAAGTCAACCGTCGCCAGAGCCCTAAAGAATAGACTAGAATCCCTCGGGGTTAGCCTACAGATACTTGAATCCGACACGCTTAGAAGAGTCCTCACCCCTAATCCGACTTACTCTCCAGAGGAGCGTGACGTCTTTTACAGCTCGATGGTTTACATCGGATCTTTGCTAACAAGGAATGGGGTGAACGTAGTCTTCGATGCTACAGCCAATAAGCGTAGATGGAGGAGGCTTGCAAGAGGGGTCATAGAGAGGTTTCTGCAAGTCTACATCCGATGCCCCCTCGAGGTTTGCAGGGAGAGGGATGTAAAAGGGATCTACAAGAAAGCGGAGCAGGGGGAGGCACGATATGTGCCTGGTCTTCAGGAGGAGTATGAGGAGCCGTACGACGCTGATGTTGAGATCGACTGCGTTAAGGATTCTCCTGAAGCTGCTGCAGATAAGATAATGGAGGCGATGAGGGCTAATGGATTCATATAAGAGTATGCGGTGGCTGCCAACTCTGGAAGGGGCGGCTGCAGAGGCTCGTAGAAACGTGAGAAGGATCATTAAGAACGGCAGAGGGCTAAGCCTGAACGAATTGAAGAGGCTTTTGGATTCTGCAGCAGAGGAATCAATAGAATCCTATTTGAGAAGTGTAGGGGCGAAAGTCTCCGTAATCAGCGAGGAGGGAGAGACGGTGATCGGCTGCGGCGGAGGCTTCATCATAGTTGACCCCGTCGACGGTACTACGAACCTTGCGAAAGGCATTCCATTCTCAGTCACTAGCCTAGCCTCGTCTACGTCTCAACGCTTCCTCGACGAGACGGCTTCGATAGTGATGGATTTCAGAACAGGCAAGACCTACACGTCCGAGAGGTCTAAGGGTGCGAGATCAGGGGGTTTACGGCTTAAACCTTCTAGGGATAAACCCTTGAATGAAATCTTCCTATCCGTGGACGTTAGCAAGACAACGATATCTGAACCTGTCTGCAGAGTCCTCGCCGAGGCTAGGCATCTACGCCAATTCGGATGCTCCGCGCTCTCCCTATGCCTCGTAGCCTCAGGAGTAGTTGATGCTCACGTCGATGTCAGAGGGATCCTCAGGGCAACCGATATCGCAGCAGGTTTAATGATCTTGAAGGAGGCGGGTGGCGCCTACAGTGTAAACGGGGTCGTGAACGGAGACTTCGAACTATCCCGGAATAGTAAAATCAAGCTCGTAGCGGCGTCGAACCAGAACATGCTTGAGAAACTTCTTGAAATGCTCCGGTAAGCGGATGACCCTTTGTTCTACAACGCCCCGCTCATGCCAGCCACCTTCGAATCTCGGCTGAACAGGTTTCTAGGTAGGGTGGTGATCGATGGAACGACATCCCTAGTTTTCATCCCCGACCCTGGGAGGCTTGAGATCTTAAAACCCGGCTCCAGAGTCTATATGCTGAAGAGGGAGAGGCTACGCAGAAAAACAGGGTTTGATCTCGTCCAAGTTGATCTTGGACATCTACGCGTCTCAACAGATTCGAGGATACCTAACAAGGTTTTCGAGGAGGCGCTGGCTTTGAATCTTCTCCCAGAGTTTAAAGGGTTCAGGATCGTGAAGAAGGAGCCATTCTTCAAGGGTTCGAGGCTTGATTTCAAACTCGGGAACCATGGAATAATTCACGTTGAAGTGAAATCATGTACGTTGGTGAAGGATGGCGTAGGGTTATTCCCTGATGCTCCGACTCTAAGGGGTAATCGGCAACTCGAATCTTTGGTGAAGGCTCTTGAACTCGGAAGGTCCGCCATCTTCTTCCTCGTGCAAAGGGAGGATGCAGGATCCCTCAAGCCTTATACAGATATCGATCCCAACTTTTCGAGAGCCCTGAGAGATGCCTCGAGAAAGGGGGTTGAAGCCTACGCTTATAATGCGAAAGTCACTTCCGAAGGGGTTTTTATCAATAGGAGGATCCCGGTATCATTATGAAAACCCTGGAAACAATTAATCTAAACTCGAATACTAAATTAGTTAATCGAAGAGGGTATAGGAACGCTTTTTTTAAAAACTTGTGAAAATATTTGGGGAATAATCAATTTTCAATGGAAATGATTTTTAAGTTTCGGAATATTCTTATCCGAGAGGCAAGCGGATGGGGAAGAAGAAGGTACTGAGCGAGAAGGAACTGAAAGACATGGTCTATCCCTCGAAGAACGATGTACTATGCATAGCTGTAAAAATGCTCGGCTACGACAGAGTCCTCGTTAAATGCCAGGATGGGCATACTCGCGTCTGCAGAATTCGAGGGAAGATGAAGAGGAGGACATGGATCCGGGAAGGCGATGTAGTCCTCGTCTCTCCATGGGATATTCAAGGCGATGAGCGTGGAGAGATTTTCTGGCGTTACACCGCCGCTCAAGTCGAACAGTTGAGGAAAGAAGGCATATTGAAGGTAGAGTAAGGGGGTTGATGCTCATACCCGGCCGCTCTAAAGTTGATAAGAAGGCTGAACAGATGATGAGAGCCTACGAAGAAGAAAGCTTGATGCTGGAGAAGCGGTCGGAGGAGTTCGAGGTTATCGAAGAAGTATTCGACAGGGCTACCCTCGAAGCAATATATAAACTGATGCAAAAGAAGGTTATAGATAAAATCTACGGGGTTGTGAAATCAGGGAAAGAAGCAAGGATCTACCATGGGCGAGGTTTCAACGGGGAGGAGCTAGCGTTGAAGATCTATTTGACGACGACTTCAGAATTCAGGAAGGGGATGTTCAAGTATATAGATGGGGATCCTAGATTCAAAAAGGTTAAGAAAGGCGTTAGGGGGAGGGACAACCTCATCTATACTTGGACGAAGAAGGAGTTCAGTAACCTCAGCCTCGCTAGAGATGCTGGGGTGATGGTTCCTAACCCCATCGCCTTTTATAGGAACGTCCTTGTGATGAGCTTCATTGGAAGGGACGGAGTACCTGCCCCACTCTTGAAAGAGGTTGAACCGCTTAACCCGAGAGAGTTTTATAAAAGCCTTCTGGACAATGTGAGGCTACTATACTCTAAAGCCGGTCTCGTCCACGGAGACCTCAGCGAGTATAATGTCATGGTTCTAGACGATTTCCCCGTAATCTTCGACGTTTCACAAGCAGTGTTAAAATCCCATCCGCTTTCAGACGAACTGCTTCTAAGAGATGTTGAGAGGATCAACTTCTATTTCGGTAGGCTCGGAGTTGACACATACAGGGTTGAAGACATCAAGAGGTGGGTGAAAGGTGGAGCAAAGATTCTTCATAAAAATCCCTCTTGACCGGGTCGGGGCCCTCATAGGACCTAAAGGGAAGACTAAGAGCACTCTAGAGAAAATATTCCATGTAACCCTTGATATTGAGAGTAGCTCCGGCTCCGTCGAGATAAAGATGAGCCTCGCCGACAACGATGTCTCAAACTTATTCGCAGTCCAGAACGTGGTGAAGGCGATTGGCAGAGGCTTCAACCCTAAGAAAGCTGAGAAGCTAGCTGAGGAAGACTACGACCTCATAATCATCAACCTCGAAGACTATGCCAAATCTAAGAACGCCATAGCAAGGATTAAGGGTAGGATAATAGGTAAAGACGGAAGCTCGAGAAGAATGCTCGAGGAGCTTACAGGGACCTTCGTAAGCGTCTACGGTGATACGGTTTCGATTATAGGAAAGACCAACAACCTCGAGACAGCTAGGGAGGCGGTTATAATGCTCATCAAGGGAGCGTTCCATAAAACGGTTTGGAACTTTCTATACGCGGAGAGGCGGAAGCGGAAACAAAATAGGATTAAACTCTGGGAGGAGAATATTGAAAATTGACGAAGCCCGAGGTTGAAATCACTTACCAATCGATAAGCCCTTCAGACTTCTTCTACAGGAATAGGGAGATAGCAGGATTCAGCAACCCCAGCAGAGCCATATATGCCGCTGTCAGGGAGCTTCTAGAAAACTCGCTTGACGCGTGCGAATCGATAAGTATTCCTCCAAAAATCTATCTGAGGATTACTGAAATCACGCCCTCTGATGCTGAGAGGGAGTCCGCGGTTTACGTTCTCCGCATCGAGGATAACGGCACTGGGATCCCTTCTGAACACATTCCGAGATGCTTCGGTCAGGTCTTCTACGGCTCCAAATACAACTTGAAGCAGGCGAGAGGAACCTTTGGTCTAGGGGGGACCATAACCGTCCTCTACGGTCAGATAACCACGCATAAACCTGTTAAAGTGGTCTCAAGCACCGGTGTAGAGATCCATGAGTATGAGATGATGATCGACATCGAGTACAACAGACCTATGATCCTCAGGCATACGGTCCTTGAGAATAAAAAAGGGTGGAGGGGAACGATAGTTGAGCTTCATCTGGAAGGCGACTACACTCGCAGCATGTCGAAGCTTTACGAGTATCTGAAACAGACTGCGATGGTATGCCCCTATGCGGATATAACCTTCGTCGACCCGAAAGGGCGCCTCTATCGTTTCGAGAGTGCGACGAACGTTATGCCCAAGCCTCCGAAGACTGTACGCCCCCACCCCCACGGGATCGATGTCGAGACGCTTAGAAGGATGACAGCTACATCAAAAGTGAAGAATATGAAGCTTTTCATGATTGAGCAGTTTCAGGGGGTAGGAGTTATGACGGCGGAAAAATTCCTTAACTTCGCTGGCATAGATCCAAAAACTGATCCGAAATCCCTCAGCCCTGACGATGTTGTTAAGCTGGTTCGGGCTGCAAAGGAGTTCAAGGAGTTTCTACGCCCTGATGCCAGTTGCCTATCCCCTCTAGGAGAGGAACTCCTCAGCACTGGGATAAGGAAGGAGCTGAACCTAACGGAGAAGGATTTCTTAAGGGTCTATCAGAGGCATCCGTCAACCTACTCAGGTTTCCCATTCATAGTGGAGGCGGCGATAGCTCTTGGAAGATCTCTCTCGAAGAATGAGGAAGGATCGAAGATGATCTACCGTTTCGCTAACCGGATCCCTCTGCTCTTTGACGAATCCAGCTGTGTCGTCTGGAAGGTTGTGAATAAAAACATCAACTGGTCGACCTATAAGGTTTCGAACGATACGCCGCTTGTGATTGCTGTCCACCTCTGCTCGACGAAGATACCTTATAAGAGCGTGGGTAAAGAGTTCCTCGCAGACCAGCCGGAGGTTGAAAAGGAGATTACGAACGCTCTACGCCACATCGCCAGATATTTGAGACTGTACATTTCCCGAAACATAAGGCTCGCCAAGGAGAAGAGGCGCCTGAATGTTTTCGAGAAATTTCTTCCGAAGATTGCCGAATTTTCTGCAAAGCTAGCTGACAAGCCTGAGCCGCCGGACATTAAGCCTTTACTCAACGCTGTAGGGGCTGAGCTTCCAGAGGTGGAACGGAAGATAAGGGAGGTGCCACAGATTGCAGGAGAAAACGATTAGGGAATCGGATAAACAGAGGGAATCTATGGAACGTGCCCTTAAAACCCTGGGTAACTTGATCTACGACCAGATAACGAATAGGGAGTTTCCATGGATCATGATGCAGAGCAGGTCGATGGACAACATAATTTACGATTCAGAGATTAAACAGTATGTTCTGGGAGATAAAATGGTGCGCCGACACTCGAGAAACATCGCACATATTAGGCCGTTCACACAGTTTATCTGGACAGCATGGTTCGCCCGTGAACTTTTGAGGCTTAGGAAGACTAGCACTCTGAGAGAAGTTTACTATTCCGCTAGGGGGCAGCGCGATATAGAATTCAAGAATCAGACAGAGTCCGATAACATAATAACAGACCTTGAAACCGCTTTAAACAGGCCGAGGGAGGACTTCAATGTCTATCCTGAGGAGAGGAGCGCCATCTTCGGCGACCTCACCATAGAGTATACGGTCCCAGGTTACGAGGGGAAGAGGATGAATCTCACTGAACATCCTGACGGTGTGATGATCGGTCCAGCCTTGACGAGCTCCGAGTTCATCGAGACATCGGCGGATAAAGTTTTAGTCATAGAGAAGGGTGCGATGTTCACGAGGCTTGTGGAGGAGAGGGCTCACGAGAGGTTCAACGCGCTCCTGATACACACTGCTGGGCAGTCTCCTAGGTCGACTCGCACGATTATTCAGAGGCTCTGCCGGGATAAAAAAATGCCAGTCTACATCTTCACAGACGGTGATCCATGGGGGATTCACATCGCTATGGTGATCATATCAGGCTCGATTAATGCAGCTCACCTCAGAGGGTTGGCTACTCCAGAGGCTAAATGGATAGGCGTCTGGGCGACGGACATAATAAATTACGACCTGCCCACCGAAAACCTAACAGACTTTGATCTGAAAAGATTGAAGGAGCTTAAGGAGGACCCCCGCTACAGAGAGGAGCTTTGGCAGAGAGAGATTAACACGTTTATGAAGATAGGGAAGAAGGCTGAGCTCGAGGCTTTCAGCAGATACGGGTTAACATACATCGTGGATGAATATCTGCCTGCAAAGCTTGAACTCGCCTGAGGCATGATTAAATATTTTTATTGATGAAGAGAGTATACTCTGCAAGATGTCTGGTAAAAGCGAAAACACCTCGTTGACAGGGTTTGTGATAAGCCTTATCGGATGCTTAATCATGGTTTTAGGGGTCCTCCTAGTCTACTTCTCGTTTAACACTACTCCAGGCATAGTCAGCCCTTACTCGATAACCCCCATCGGATTCTTCATCGCGCTGATAGGAGCATTCATGATTCTTGCCAAGAAAACTTGATTTTCAACAGAATACCCGTCAATTGTTAGACGCTTGGTCTCTAACTCATAAAATTATTAAACTCCCAGCAGATTGATATTCTGAGATTGGTTTGAAGGCTCTAGTTCTCGCAGGGGGGTTCGGAACACGCCTCCGACCCCTAAGTTGTACCCGGCCTAAGATGCTTTTCCCGGTGGCGAACCAGCCTCTCATCGATTGGACCTTTAGGAGACTGTCCGAGGGGGGAGTTGACACAGCAATCTTAGCCGTCAACTATATGGCTGAAGCGATTGTAAGGTATCTTGGACCAACAAAGTTCGATATGGGTATCATATACTCCCGTGAAGAGAGGCCTCTAGGGACAGGTGGGCCAATTAAAAGGGCAGGGGATTTGCTTAAAGATGAAGAGATCTTCCTCGTTCTCAACGGAGACGTTATCTCCGATATCGATTACAGGAGAATCGTCGAGTTTCACAGGGAGAGGGGCGGCCTCGCAACCATAGCATTATTCAGAGTTCCTGATCCCAGCCGATACGGATCCGTTGAGCTTGATGCAAAGGAACGCATCGTAAGATTTGTCGAGAAGCCTGAGCCTGGGAAGGCTCCGAGCAACCTTGTTAATGCAGGGATATACGTTCTTGATAGGAGGGTCCTGGATTACATTCCTTCGAGTAGACCCGCCTCGACTGAGAAGGAAGTTTTCCCGAAACTGGCTGAGGAAAGGGAGCTGTTCGGGTTCGAGGCAAGGGGGTTATGGGTGGATATTGGTATCCCCGAGGATTATCTCATAGCGAATCAGCTTCTACTCTCAAAGACCGGGGCTCAGATGGCTGAAGATGCTAAAATAGATAAAGATGCTAGAGTACTGTCTCCCTCAGCGATAGGTGCTAGTGTTGAGATAGGAGCAGACTCTGTGATCGGTCCCCATACCTCCGTCTCAGAACATGTTCGTATTGGTAAAGGATGCAGGGTTGAGAACTCGATAATCTTCCCAGGGGTCTCGATAGGCGACCATTCGTCGATCAGAAACGCGATAATAGGGGAGAACGCCTCTGTTGAAAGATGGGTTAAAATCGAGTCAGGGAGCCTGATCGGTGACTACGCAGTCATCGCAGACAGTGTAACCATAACGCAAGGCGTGACGATTTGCCCCTCAAAGAGGGTGGAAGAGAGTATACTCGAGCCACGCCAGGTGATGTGATGGGCAGGCTCTTCGGAACGAATGGCATCCGAGGAGTTGTGAATAGGGATCTAACTGTAGAGATGGTGGTGAAGCTAGCCTCCTCAGCAGGGTCTATCCTCGGCAGTCGAGTGGCCTTAGGAAGAGACGGCAGGATCAGCAGCTTCCTATTCAAAGAGGCTGCTCTAAGTGGATTACTTTCAGTCGGATGCGACGTGTTTGACCTCGGGATCGTCCCGACCCCTGTTTTACAGTACGCTACAAAGCATTTCAACCTGGACGGGGGACTCATGATTACGGCTTCGCATAATCCTCCAGAATTCAACGGTGTGAAGGTGATTGCAGGCGACGGTGTCGAAGTCTCCAGATCAGTAGAGGAGAAGATAGAGGGGGTGTATTTTAAGGGTGGTCCCGAGCTCGCTTCGTGGGACCATGTAGGGGAGACCCATGAACTCCACGCCTTTGAACCCTACTGCACGTCCATCCTCTCCAACATCGACCTTGAAGCAGTGAGGAGAGCTAACCTGAAGGTGGCTGTAGATCCTGGGAACGGTGTCGCCACGCTTGTTGCCCCAAGAATAGCTCAAGAACTCGGTTGCAAAACGTACTCTGTGAACGCGGACGTAGATGGGATGTTTCCATCAAGGGACTCGGAACCACGCCCAGATAATCTGAACGACTTATCCGCTCTCGTTCAGGCTACGGGAGCTGACCTCGGGGTTGCCTTCGACGGGGATGCTGATAGAGCTATCTTCGTCGACGAAAAGGGGAGAATATACTGGGGAGATGTTTCCTTCGCGCTTGTGGTGAAAGAATTCTTGAAGAAGCATCCCGGGGAAGCTGTTGCGACGCCTGTCAGCTCCTCTAGGATCATTAAGGATGTTGTTGAGGAGGGGGGAGGTAGCCTCCTATGGACTAGTGTTGGGAGCGTAACTGTTTCCAGGACGATGGTTGAAAGGTCGATTAAACTAGGCGGTGAAGAGAATGGGGGGATAATGTATGCTCCCCATCAACCCGTCAGAGATGGTTCAATGGCGATGGCGCTTATCCTCGAAGCTATGGCTAAAGAGGCGGAGCCGGCATCTCGCTTGTTTGGCAAGCTTCTCAGATATAGGCAGATGAAAGCCAAGGTGCCTTGCCCTGAACATCTGAAGTCGAAGGTTATGGAGAAGCTTGAGTCTTCAGTTGAAGCGGAACACATTGAGAAGATCGATGGGATAAAGCTCTGGTATCAAGACGACAGCTGGATTCTCATACGTCCAAGCGGGACTGAACCCGCCATCAGGCTATACGCTGAAGCGAAAGAAGAAGCGAGGGTCTCAAAACTCTTAGAGAACGGTAAAAAAAATATTGAAGAAATCATATCGAAGCTTAGCCATTAGGGCTTCTAGCCGCGCCTGCAAGCTGCATCAGCGTCTCGTAAGGGTCTCTCGATTTGACTACGCCACTAGCGACGAGTATCCCCTCCGCGCCCAACTTTAAAGCGATCGTTACGTCTTCGCCGCTGGTTACGCCTGCCCCGCATAACACCCTTAAACCTGGTTCAACGCTTTTCACGGCTTCAACGGCGCCTGAGACGACTTCAGACTTAGCCTTTGAGACTGAGATCCCTGTCCCAATTAACTCAGGAGGCTCTATGGCTACAACATCTGGCTTAAACTGGGCGACTCTCCGACCAGTTTCAATGGAATCTACGCATACGATAGATGTAAGGCCTGTATCTTTCACCCTCCTGATAGTCATCTCGATCGTTTTCATGTCGAGACGTTTCTCAGAATGGTTTATCAAGGCTCCAGAACACCCAGCCATGGCGAAGGATTCAGGAGGCAGATGGCCTGTGAACTGTCCACAGCCTACAGGATCGACGTGTTGGGCAATTATCGGGACTTCAGCCACTTCAGCGACCCTTACTACGTCTAAGGGTTGAGGAGCAACAGCAATACATACCCCGGTTTTCCTCGAGACCTCTTCAATGATAACTCCAAACCTTGCAGTGTTCCTCCCTGAAGCCTCACGGTAAGTCTTGAGGTTTACAAGGATCAAAGGAAAACTGATTTTAACCGCCAATGAGACACCATTAAAGGAGTTGCCGCATCATCCTTTATCTCTTACTGTACCTAGAATCCTGCTTAGAGTAATGGAGATTAATCTATAGTTTTAATAATTGTAGGATGGATGATTAAAAGGGAGAAACTATGCCTTACTGCCCTAGATGCGGTTCAGAAGTCAAACCAGATGACAAGTTCTGCTCGAGGTGTGGTTCAAGCCTTTCTACTGCTCCTGCTAGAGCGCCTACAGAGAAGGATGAGAAAGGTGAGAAAAGGGAGAAAGAGGAGAAATATGAGAAGAGAGAGATGAACGCCCTCTTTCAGTTAGCATTTGGATTGATCCTCATCATCGTAGGAGTATTAGTCTTTATCACAGCTTTCAACTTCTTCTCCTTTAGGCTAGCCTGGGCTTACTTCCTACTGGCTGTTGGAATAGTAATCATAGTATTCGCCATAGCCTCCGCGAGGACGGCTTTGAAGAGGAATCCAAAGCCCTAGAGGAACCACCCGAAGAGAAGCCTATAAAGCCTATGCTCTAGAATATGAATAGTCTTGGCCCTGCCGAAAACTCTGAAGTAGTTTTTACCCATGGCTTCAACCATGTCTCCGATGTCATACCGTGGAAACATGCAGGACGAGACTATAAGCCTCCCCCACTCCCCCCTCTTCAACTCATGCAGCATCTTGGCTCTTCCCCCCAACTCAACTTCAAAAAGGTATCTGTCATAGTTTGGGACAACGTAAGGTAGTTCATCAAGCTGCTGTGCATATACGCCCTCAGTCGCGCTATAGATCTCTATCGTTGAGGCCTTTCCTAGATACTTCTCGAATATTGGAGCATATCTGAAGTGTATTTTGCGTACACTTGTGCAGAATACGGCGTGAATCTTCCATAGCTCCTTAGGCAATAATTTATGCTTCTTCTTCAAATACCTGAAGAAGGCTATTATAACAGGTGCGACACCGATCGCTGCGGATATGTTCTCATCCTTAGTCTTCTCGTAGACCAGTTCGAACCTTCTCTCCCAGTCTGCCTTACCCATGCCTGGCCCCAATGCGTCGATCTCTTCTTGACGAGGCGCTAGAGCAGCCCCTCCCAACGCGGGAAATAGCCTCGAGTATGTTCCCGAGCTATAACCTAAGACTAGGCGCTTGTCTCCACCATCTAAACTCATAACCCTTGAGGGCATGCTGAGGTTCAGGATCCGACCCCCCGTGATGTCGAGGGATTTTCTTCTCGTGATATAGTTTGACAGGGCTCGAGCCCCGCATGAGAGTATATCGTTCAAGTGGGATTTGGTGGCTGGTATCGTCTTCTGCCTCCCTGTTGATCCCCTCGTCATCACCCAACACTGAGGAGGCTCAGGTAGGAACGCTCCAAAGTCTCCCTTCTTCACATCCTCTAAGTAGTAGGAAACCTCCCTGTAGCTTATTTTCGGGAACCTTTCTCTGAAACCTTCGAAGTCTTCAACCTCCTCGGGAGAATGTTTTTCACCGTATCTTGTTTTCGAGTAAATTGAGAGAAGCTTTCTAAGTGTTTCAGCCTGAGATCTCGAGGGGTCTTTTAAGGATTCATACCAAGGCTCAACTATCGACTCGTAGATGGCAAAGTCTCTAGGGAGGCTCACATGGTCTTAGAGGTTCGTTGGTTTGATAAACCTATATGCTACGTCGAGTTCTTAGATTTTCCAAAACTCTTTCTAAGGCCTCATCAACCCCGACTTCAGCAGTGTTTACGACTAGGTCGGGGTTCTCAGGCTCCTCGAAGAGGCGGTGGATGATGCGGACCGCGTTCTCAGGGACAGCTCCACTCCTCCGCCTATTCCTCTCTAAGCATACTTCTAAAGGACACTTAAGATAAATAGTGAACAACTTATCCCGCCCCATCGCGGTCTCCCTAACCCTATCCCTGTAAACCTTCCGGTAAAACGTTGCATCAAGGATCAAATATTTTTGTTTATTCATGCCTCTCTCCAATTCAAGGAGGAGCCTCTCGTATACCCTTCTTTTGAACGAGTCTGAGGAGAGAACCCGCGCGTCTCCAAGCCTCTCGCTAAGCCTTTGAGCAAGAATGGATTTCCCAGCCCCTACGCCTCCGCATAGAAGTATAATCATCGAAGGTTTCTCGTAATCTGATATTCAACCTGAGGGTTAAGGTTTACTTTAAGATCTCTTCAACCATCTCCCTAACCATGACACCTATGGCGGGTGCGGCGGTCAACCCTGGAGACTCGATTCCTATGAGATTTATTAAACCAGGAAATCCTTTATCCTCTTCGTGGCGTATGACGTAATCCATAAAGCCTTCTCCCGGTCCCTGAAGCTTTGCCCTTATGCCTGAAGTGTCTGGGTGAAGATCAACTCTCCTCACCCGGGGGAGATATTTTTGAACGTCCCTATAGAACTCTTCGACATCCGACTCGATATTATAATTCTCCTCCTTTACATAGTAGGCGTTTGGGCCGAAACGAACTCTACCTGCAAGGTCAGGTGTAGCATGGATGCCTAAACTCGTCCCATCCTTCGGGGGCTCAGGGTATACAAGCATCTTCACAGGCGGCTTCCCTGATAGGCTAAAGTAGTCTCCTTTACACCAGTGCTGACGATACCTTGCCCTGTCGATGTCTATACCAACCATCTCCGCTATCTTATCCGCATACAATCCAGCTGAATTGATGACGATGTTCGCCTCAATAGATAAGCGTTCGCCACCGCTCAACATCTCAACCAAGTAGCCGCTGCTCTTTTTGCTCAAGCTCACCACTTCTGTGTCAAGGATCAGCGGGTCGACGCTACTCTGCCTCCGGGCTTTTCGATAGAAGTAGTCCATGAGCCCGTGCGAATCAATGATCCCTGTCCAAGGAGAATAGACCGCCGCGACAGCTTTTACCTCGGGCTCAAGCCTCTGAATCTCCTCTTCATCGATGAGTTCCAAGTCTTTTGCGCCATTCTCTAACCCCTGTCTAGCAAGATGCTCTATTCCTCTAATGCTTGAGTCATCTGTTGCAACGATGATCTTCCCCAGCCTCCTATAGCCTATCCTATTCTCTTCGCATATTTTGTAGAGCATGGAGTTACCTTTAACGCAGAGATCTGCTTTCAGCGACCCCTTAGGATAATAGATCCCAGCGTGTATCACCTATCCACGCGGCAGGTG
>JAGTQU010000014.1:22665-27883 GCA_018396695.1 Candidatus Bathyarchaeota archaeon
AGTTTTTCCCCTTCTCGATTATGAACAGGTCAAGATCTTTTCTAGATATTTCTGAGCCTATGGCTAACCCTACTGCTCCGGCTCCTATGACGATCACGTCAACTCTATCCATTAAGTTTCAGAAATATGAACCGCCGAGATGCGGATAAGCTTTTTCCAAAACCAATTAAAACATTTTATTCGACTAAACAGAACATATGAAGAGGGATCTCTTGAAGACTCTTGGAGAGTTGGGTGAGAGGCGTATTATCACTTTAATCATGGATAGGTTAACTAAAATGCCAGATATGCCCCTCCCTTTTTGGGACGATGCGTCAGCTGTGAAGATTAAAGAAAATCTCTCAGTCGTCCTGAAGACCGACCTTCTCGTATGGAAGACCGATGTTCCTAGGGGAATGACTCCTTTCCAAGCTGCGAGGAAGACCGTAGTAATGAACTTTAGCGATCTAGGATCCAAAGGAGTCAAGCCGATGGCCTTCATGGCTTCTTTAGCCCTACCTCGGAGTTTAGGATTAGACTTCGTGGAAGAGATTGCTAAGGGCTTTGACGAGGCTGCCAGAGAATATGACGCTTACGTTATCGGGGGCGACACGGGGGAGGCGGATGAGATCATAATAAGCGGAATGGCTTTCGGGATCGCTGAGGAAGACCGGCTCGTAAAGAGGAAAGGGGCGCGCCCAGGAGACATCTTAGCCACTACAGGATTGTTCGGAAAGACTGGAGCCGCTTTCAAAATTCTTTTAGAGGGTTACGAGGCGCCTCCTAGCCTTAAGAAGAACCTAATTGACTCGGTTTATTCTCCGCAGGCTAGAGTGAAAGAGGGGATAGCCCTAGCCCGTTCAGGCGCTGTATCGGCTTCCATAGATTCAAGTGATGGCCTAGCCATGAGCCTCCACGACCTGTCACGTAGCAGCAGAGTTGGGTTCAGGGTTGAGAATCTTCCATGGTCTAAGGAGGCTAAAGAATTCTCAGAGATCCATGGACTCGATCTAAGCGACCTCGTTCTATATGGTGGAGAAGAGTATGAGATAGTCTTTACTGTTAAGCCTGAATTTTTAGACGTAGCCAAGGCGGCGTTAGCCGCTCTAGGATGCGAACTCTTTGAGATTGGAGTTGCTACACGAGAGCAGAAGATCATATATATCCAAGACTCTGTTGAAAAGCCTGTAAAAGCGGGTTACGAGCATTTCGTAAATGTTTAGTCCCACATTCTGCCTACGATTCATCGCATTTGTTTATCCTAACAATTTTTAATATCTCTAGAACGTCTTACGGGATTAGGTAAGTTTCTTTGCCAACATCAATTTGATTTGTTAAATTTATTTCGAAAAATTTTCGGCTATAAAGGACTCAGTCAATTCCCGTTTCAAAGAATGTTTAGGAGTGGAAGGATCAGCAACGCCGTCATGTTTATCAACTTCATGAAGATGTTTAGAGAAGGCCCTGCAACATCTTTAAGCGGGTCTCCTACAGTATCTCCTGTGACACCTGCCGCGTGGATAGGTGATCCCTTCAGCCAGAACTGTGTTTCAATCCTCTTCTTAGCGTTATCCCACATCCCTCCACCAAAGTTGAAGAAGGATGCTAGAAGAGTAGACGTGGAAAATCCTCCAAGCAGCATTGCCCCAAGGGCATATTTTCCTAGTAGCACGCCGATAATAATCGGAGCCGTGATCGCGAGCAGCGCAGGCCAAGTCATCCTTTTAAGAGAGTCCTTGGTAGCTATATCTACGCAGCGGGCATAATCCGGCTTCTCAGTGCCAACCATAATTCTCGGCCTCTCTTTGAACTGCTGCCTCACTTCTTCCACCATTTTATAAGCTGTCTTAGCGGTTGCACTGAGTGCCATCGAAGAGAAAAGAAAGCAGAATCCTCCTCCTAGTAGAAAACCTATTATGATAATTGGGTTCAGAAAACTGACATTTAAACGAGATAACCCAGATAGTTCGCTATAAGTTCCGAATAATACAATGGTTGAAAAAACCGAGCTAGCGGATGCGAATGCTTTCGTATACGCTTTTGTTGTATTCCCTAAGGTGTCGAGACTATCAAGAGTCTCACTAAGCTGGGGAGCCATGCCAGACATTCTAGATATTCCCGCAGCGTTATCGCTTATTGGTCCAAAAGTGTCGCTGGACATTATTATCCCCGTAGCAAGATCCGTCCCCAAATTTGCGCCTATTATCCCGATGAAGGAGCCCCCCGTAATATAGTAGGCGAAGATCGTAGTCGAGACCACTAGGAGGAGTGGCATGAAAGGGCTCTGGAGGCCGTAAGCTAGCCCTGTTATTATGTTCATGGCGGTTCCATGATCAGATGAAGCAACTATTTCTCTAATCGCTTTACTATTGGACCCCATATAATATTGGACTATAAAGCCTACGGATATACTTGCAATTAAACCACTCAGGATTGCTATAAAAACACTCACATCTCCAAGAAAAACCATGGTAGAGATATAGGCGCCTACGGAGCAGATTACAACCGCAGCGGCTAAAATTATATTGAAAGACGCTAGTGGGGCGCTTCTCCTCCAGTATCTCGCCATGAATATGCCAATCATAGTCGCGATGATACCTGATGCACCCAACATGAGGGGAAACATCAACGCCTTTAAACCATATGAACCCATCATCAATGATCCAAGGATCATGGCTGTAACGTAATCGTCACTTATCGACTCAAACAGATCCGATCCTCTTCCAGCACAATCTCCTACGTTATCTCCTACAAGGTCAGCTATGACTGCAGGGTTACGAGGATCATCCTCAGGGATTCTATGCTCAATTTTGCCAACGAGATCCGCGCCTATGTCCGCACCCTTTGTGAATATGCCTCCTCCAAGCTGAGCGAATAGGGCTGCAAGACTGGCGCCGAACCCAAAACTAACAATCCTGTTCGGATCGTTGAACAGTAATATGAGTATGCTTACCCCGATCAAACTTAGACTAATCACTGTGAGCCCAGTAACTCCCCCTCCTCTGAAAGCGACTAGAAAGGCTCTCTCCACTGATGTTTTTGCCGCATATGCGGTTCTCACGTTAGCTTTGACTGCTATCCTCATTCCAATATATCCTGACAGAAGTGAGAGAGTTATGCCGAAAACAAAGGAACCAAGTATTACAATATCCTTAAAAAAGATGGCTAGAGGGATTAAAATGCAAGAACTAACCATAACTATTGTTTTATACATCCTCTTTATGAAAGCGTTCGCGCCGATCTCTATCGACTTCGCAGTCTCCATCATCTCAGGAGTGCCTTGAGGCATCTTGATGACTAGCCACGCTAATAATGCAACTACTAGCATGGCTAGCATCCCTATTGATAAAGCAATTATTGTAGGACTCAAGGCAACTCTCCTCTTATCTGAAACTAACCTTACCTCGATAGTGTAAAGGTTTCAAGGAAGGCTATATATAAATGTGATGAGAAAACTCGGAGAATAAAAAAGCCTTCTTTCTAATCATACCGTTAATTCATCTTAAAACTCTAGTCCCTTAATTTTCATGAAAAAGTTGAGTATCTTGGAATTTTAGATGCGCCTAAAATTTAAATATTAGGTTAGCCTAAATTTCCTGGGTAGGGATGGAAATAAAGAAGATATTAGAAAACCCCCTCGTCAACGTGAGAAAATTTCAATCAATTCGCCTCCATCGATCAAAGCGTAAACTAGTTTAGAAGCATTGGGGGATGGAGAGGCTTTGGAGACTCTAATATGAAAAAAAATGAAAGTAACTGTCGATTAATCAGAGTCGCCTTGGCTGGTAATGCCAACGTCGGCAAGAGTGTAATATTCAACCAGATTACAGGGTTGCATCAGCACGTTGGGAACTGGCCTGGGAAGACGGTTGAGAAGGCTGAGGGGACTCTGAGTTTTAAAGGGTATACGATAGATGTGGTTGATCTTCCAGGCATATACAGCTTATCAACTTATTCTATAGAGGAGAGGATAAGCAGGGATTTCATAGCCCTTGATAAGCCTGACGTCATAGTGAATATAGTCGATGCTTCAAACCTTGAAAGGAACCTTTTCTTCACGCTTCAACTGATGGAGTTAGAGCCCAGAATCGTCATAGCTCTTAATCAAATTGATATAGCCAAAGAAAAAGGGTTATCTATAAACGTAGAGAAACTTTCTAAGCTGCTTAAAGTCCCTGCAGTTCCGACAATAGCAGTAAAAAACATCGGGCTCGAGGAACTGATCACCAGAGTAGTAGAGGTTGCTTCAGATGAAGTAGGGTTCTCTAGACCACTTAAATTCGGTTCCGAAGTCGAAACGAGGATAGAGAAGCTGGCGCGGGCCATTGAAAAAGCGGGGCTTCCGTATCCACCTAGATGGGTTGCCATAAAGCTGATCGAGGGAGATGAAGAGATAAAGGAGAAGGTTTACCGGCAACAGCCGATGATCCAAACCCTAGTTGAGAGGCTGCAAAAAGAGATTGAATCAATTCACAGCCATGATGCCGCAAGCGTCATAGCATCGGAACGCTACGCTCAAGCTAACACAATAGCTAACGAAGTTTATGAAGTAACCGCCGCAAAATATTCACTGGCTGATAAAATCGGCAGAGTAACTTCACATCCTGTTTACGGGTATTTCTTCATGGCGTTTGTTCTACTCTCCATGCTTTACAGTATTTTCATATTTGGAAACTTCGTTTCAGAACTCCTTGACCGCGTATTCCAGTTTCTTAGAGTAGCATATTTTGCAGCATTCAACAACCCAATTGCAAGTTTTCTTTGGAATGGATTGATTGAAGGCGTGATAGCTGGAATAGCCATAGCAATCCCATACATCATTCCCTTCTACTTCATATTATCGATCTTGGAGGATTCAGGATATCTCGCTCGAATAGCCTTCCTCATGGATTCAGCAATGCATAGGATCGGGCTCCACGGTAAAGGATTCATCCCCCTGATGCTTGGCTTCGGTTGTAACGTACCGGCTTGCTTAGGATGCAGGATAATGGAAACTGAAAGGGAGAGGCTGATCTGCGCATTCGCAGCTAGTTTGATTCCCTGCACCGCTAGAAGCATCGTGATCATGGGGCTTGTTGCTCACTACATGGGTTTCCAATGGGCTATCACATTATACCTACTCGATTTTATCATAGTCTTCGCTCTAGGGAGAGCCGCTTTTAAACTGATCCCAGGAGAGCCAATGGGTATGATCATGGAGATGCCGAACTACCGTAAACCTATGTTTAGATTGATAGCT
>JAGTQU010000014.1:27897-47850 GCA_018396695.1 Candidatus Bathyarchaeota archaeon
TAAATTGAAAGATTTCGTTTTTACGGCTTTTCCTTTAATGGTGCTGGGAACGTTCGTACTACAGTTTGCAGATCTAATTGGACTCTTGAATCTAATCGAAAACGCTTTGAGCCCTATCACGGTCTGGTGGCTCGGTCTACCTTTAGAAACTGGTGTCACATTAATTTTTGGGGTTTTGAGGAAGGAGTTAACTTTGATCATGTTAGCATCTATCATAGGATCGAGCGACTTATCGCTGCTTCTAACTACTGCACAGATGTTCGTCTTCTCTTTCGTTGTGATGGTCTATGTCCCATGTATAGCGACGATAGCGGTGCTAGCTAGAGAGTTCGGTTATAGGAAAGCTGCAATCATAACTCTAAGCGAGATAGGATTTGCAATAGTTTTAGGGGGGATAATTATGCGAGTTTTAACAATGTTGAACATCTGAAGGGGTCTTTTTAGATCCGCTTGGGAAGCTTCCACTATAATTTTTCGTATTAGTTAAATTAGGCATCCATTCTATTATTCTTAAACATGATTCCAGTTGGAGACGAGAATCCCACAAGGATAACGCCGTATGTTAACTATCTAATCATATGTCTATGCTTTATCATATTCCTTTGGCAGATATCTGATGGAGATGGATTCTTCATATACACGATAACCGAGTTCGGATTAATCCCAGCCCGTATCCTCTCAGGAGACGGGTATGTAACTTTCTTCACGAACATGTTTCTACACGGAGGCTGGATGCATCTAATCGGGAACATGTTTTTTCTATATATCTTCGGAGACAATATTGAAGACTCGTTCGGTCATCTAGGCTATCTAGTATTTTATTTTACTTCAGGAGTACTGGCTTCGCTGATATGGATGTTAACCGAATGGGGCTCTCCTTATCCTGCGGTTGGGGCTTCTGGAGCAATATCAGGCGTCATGGCTGCTTATCTTCTTCTCTTCCCAAATGCGAGGATACGCACACTCATTAGATTCGGTTTCTTCTGGCACATCATTAAAGTTTCAGCTTCGATGATGATAGGATTCTGGTTCCTCTATCAAATGTTTTTAGCTTTCCTATCGTTCGACGCTGGTGTCGCATATTTCGCCCATATAGGAGGCTTCGTCGCAGGATTGATTTTAACCAAGATTTTTTTTGGCGTCTCCCCGTCCTCGTTTTCAGTAGGTGATAGCAAAGATCCTTCAGGGTTCTGTCATTAAATTTGACGCTGTCGTTGACTATGTACGCCAGAAGTGTTTTCCGTTGTTTGCTGAGTTTCATAGAGAAATAATTAACGTTTTTCATGCCGTGTATTTCGTTAATCGTTCTAACTTTATTCAGTTTTTATTTTCCTTCCTCCATATTCCTTAAGCCGAGAGATACGAGCTGTCTAAGACAGGCAGAATCCACTTCAACCACTAGGACGGCACCCACGACGACCACTTCTGGAGCCTAACCCTAGCAGTAAGCGCAACCCAGCAGAAAACCGCGACAATAATCAGAATAAGGTAAAGCCTCAGTTTACATGGATCTCACTTTCTCCAAGAGTTTAGGTATAAGGGTGAAGACGCACAGACCGTGGGGCTGTTTCAATCCTTGTCTTCATGGATCACGTTCTCCAAGGACCTTGAAGGATATGTAATACTCTTGTGAAATCTTAGTAATTTTAAACATTTATATCCAAAAACGGATGTTTGGGTTAGGATATTTTTGATGAAGTGCAAAGCTGGGCGTAAACATACCGTGAACAAGCAGGAAACCACCTCACGCCACCACAATACAGAACAGCATGCCGCAACTAACAGAAAATATTGGTCTATAATTTGATGTATCATGTTACAACGCTCATGATGAAATCTTTGAATTTTAGGCTGCTATTGATAAATCCTTTTTCTGGTATCTATTTTGACGACGACTACTATTTTTTCTTGCTCACCTGCAATTTTAACTATGTCAAATTTGACTGTTGGAAAATCCTCCAGCTGTTTAAGTTTGTTGACTATACGCCGCTTGTCTCCAAGGCTGATTCTTTTTAAAAATTCATCTGCCTTTTTATGAAGAAGAACTCTAAACTTCATCAATGGATTTCAACTCGTTAAAATGCTTGTTCTTAATTATCTCGTCAACCTCTTTCAGCAACACGCTCTCTTCAGTGGTTAGAAAAACATCTTCAAGAAAATCCCTTAACTCGTCAAGCTTTCTACCTATTTCCTCAACCTTCTCCAAAACAGTTTCACCCAAAAAACCACCCGAATAAACGAATACAAACACATTCTAATAATACTTACTTCTCCCAGTTCCATCAGCAGCAGCTAACGGAAATTCTGTCTCTAAGTGTGTTTTAACGGTTTGAAAATTGAAGCATTTGAGGTTAAAGCTGAAAAATTCAGGTTCGCCAAAGATAAAAAGTTAAACAAATTGAAGGAGAAGATACTTTCCACCCCTTCCGAAGACATGGCCGTGAATTTAGTTTCTGAATTTTGTTTACTAAAAGATTAATAATTAGATGTTATTTTAAATTAATGGTTAAAAACCATGAAAAAGAAGACCTTAGCCCTAGCCCTCTCAACGATCTTCATCGCGGCAATCTTCTCTGGACTTGCCCTTGTCTCAGCCCCGACACAGTCCGTCATCTACAAGGGGACATTGGACACCTGGTACGAATATTGGAATTGGAACACGAAGGAGTGGCAGCGCTCGGATGCGAAGATCGTAGAGAGCCAGTGGAGAATCTACAGATCGTGGGATGGAACCGTAGTCTTCCACACATCGTTCACTGAGCTGAACGTGTCCGAGGAGCCACTGTACCCCGGTGAAGGAGAACCTGGCACATACGACGACATCATCTTTAGGATAAGAACTCGAACAGTCACATACACTGACGATGGAATCGAAATCTCGGGAGAATGCGTGTTCTGGAAAAACGGGGCATATGTAGACTCATTCAAAGCGTATGTAACTGTTAACGTGAATAACTACGCGACCCAAATGACTTTTACAGATAATTCAACGAACATATATGGTTCCCTTATCCCATGATCACCCCCTTTTTTCGGGTATTACAGGCAAATCTACCCATATCAGATAGGAGAACTCCTTCAACCACCCGGAAGGAGTCCACGACGACAGGTTCTGGAGCCTAGCCCTAGCAGTAAGCACAACCCAGCAGAAAACAGCCACAATAATAAGGATAAGATAAAACATTATACTTAGAATATCAACAGCTAATCCTTGTTTTCATGGATCTCGTTCTCCAAGGTCAGAACATGTTAGTAGAATCACTAAAAAAGGAATCAGTGTTCAACCTTTAGATGAACTTTTAAAAGAATGCCTTAAACTCATTAAAAAGGAACTAATAGATAGAGGAAGTGAAGGAAAAGAAAATAATTACGCTACTAGACTCTTGAGACTCTAATTGATGAAGAGGCTCTTATTTTTGCTAAATATCTTAGGAATGAAAAGCAAATTTGGATTCCAAGAGTAGCTTATTTATAAAGAAAATAGTTTATTTTTTCATTAAATCAGAGAGTGCTTTATTACCCAGTTCTTTTACAAGGTTATAAATATAGTCAAAGTCCTCACGCTTACTACGGTGGTTAGTGATGGCAGCCCGGAGTGTAAAACGCCCCTTAATAATAGAGTCGCTAATAATCCAGAATCGGATTTTGTAAATCTCATCAATTATAATCTTATTCAACCTGTCGAGTTCCGTCTCAGTTAAGCCACCAGGGTTGAAACGGAAACATACAACGTTACTAGCTACTGGAGCCATAAGTTCCATTTCCGCATCTCTTTTGATGAGATCACCCAAATATAGGGCCTGATCAATATTCTGCTGAATCAACCGACTATACTTCTCGCGGCCATGAGCCCTTAGAAGCATATAGGGCCTTAAGCTTGAAAAGTTCCTACTAAGAGGCAGAGATAAACTAGGTGCACTATAAATGATATCGCTAAGATCCTTATTCAGGTCCTTCGCAGCTTTGATATACTGCGCCTCGTGACCATATACAAACGTTGTATAATGCGCTAACTTGTCACGAACTAAGGTGCAACCAATACCATAAGGCATGTACATCCACTTATGAAGATCAATTGCCAATGAGTCAGCACGCTCAATCCCATCAGCGAGATGTTTGTGAGTCTTACTGATTTTTACC
Source organism: Candidatus Bathyarchaeota archaeon (assembly GCA_018396695.1). Lineage (GTDB taxonomy): Archaea > Thermoproteota > Bathyarchaeia > TCS64 > TCS64 > JAGTQU01. The sequence goes on from JAGTQU010000014.1 coordinate 32,038, forward strand.
CATTCCCCAAAAGCTGCATCAACGTGGAACCACATCTTTTCACGTGCTGCTAAATCTGCTAAAGCGTTGAAATCATCAAATGCCCCAGTATCCACCGTGCCTGCACATCCAATAATACAGAATGGATTGTAACCTGCTACCCGATCTCTATCTATTGTATCTTTCAGCGCATCAATTTTGATCTTATAGTCATCATCGGTGGGGATCCATCTCAGGTTCTTACCACCGATCCCAAGTAGTTCTATGCTCCGCTCTAGGCAGTGGTGTCCTCCATCGCTTACATATACAATCATCCTGCGGGGTACGCCTTGCATGCCTTTGCTTTTCATGTCAACCTCGGCTCTAGCATTTCGGGCGACTGCGAGAGCGGTGTAATTTGCCTCGCTTCCTCCACTTACGATGACGCCTCCCGCTTCCTTTGGGTACTCAAGCATGCCTTTGATCCAATCGATTACCTGTCTATGTATATGGCCGTCGATGAACGGGAGTGCCTCTAATGCTCCGTTTAATCCATAAGTCAGCATGCCTGCAAGCATTCCATATGTGGAGCCTGAGCCAGCTACAGCCCCCCCAGAAGCGTGGACTTAGTGAAACCCCGTGAAATGGTTTGATGTTTTTTTGATAGATTTCAAATACCTTACATTCACCTTCTCCTTCGTCTGGGAGTGGGATTAAGAGTTCTTTAACAGCCTCAGGGGTTCCTAGGCTCATATAGTTTCTTGATGCAGACTCTTGTTGAAAATCGATCATATCGTCGAGCATTTTGTGCCCGAGCTCCCTCATCTCCTCCCAGTTCTCTGGGTCAAGTGTCTCTTCTCGAACCATAAAAATCAACTAGATAAATATAATAGGTATAATATATTTATAATCGACCCTAAATATAAATGATATATCTCAAATTTGTGTGTATTCTTGAAGATTTAGTGTTATTTTGTTTATTCTAATTATTTTGTGAGGGATATACATGATATGTGTGATGGAAAGAATATATACAAAAGAAAGAAGAAACAAAGAAAACATAAGAAAATATTAAACGTAAAAAATAACAGGGGATTTGGGGGATAAGATAAAATCCTTGTTTTTATTATCTCATTTCAACCCGTGTTTCAGGCTTTACACGGAGCCACACCAGCACACATAATCTGAGAATTCATCAAAATTGCTCACTTATTGGCGCTGATTGGTGTCATCCCCGATCTCAGCCAACCCGTCCCAGCCTAAAAAAGAAGAGACTTCCATTAGAAGAAGCTGCTCGGGTGACTGCCCTAAACTCGGAGGAGTTTTTCGGTTTAGAGCTCAACTTGTTTTGATGTTTCATAGTTACCTTAATTCTATGAAACATCGAGAGGTTTTCATGTTAACAAATTTCTTTACAAGTCAAGTAAGCTTCTAAGCGAAATGATTTTTTCTTGAAGCTTAATTGAAATATTCACAGCATTAGTCATGTCATTTTCATCTATTGGGACACTGGGATTTGATCCTAGGGTGATTTGTGGAGGCATAGAATAAGCACCTATGTCTCGCAGTTCACTCTTGATCTTTTCGAGATACTGGCATTGAGCGTAGTTTAAGTAAATGGATGATTGATTCTTTTCAGATTTCAACCGCATAATTTTCTGCAATAGATCTTCAGAAAATTCCATAAAAGCATCAAAGGCATCTTCTATTTGAGACCACTGCACTTTATGAGCGTAATCTAATGATTCTATAACCTTATATTGTCTAGAAAGCTGGATCATGTGATCATATAAAATGATTAATTCATCTTGGGAGAATCTACTATCAGTAATAGAACTGTTTATCACATTGATCGAATTACTAAGGAAACCTCGGTTCAGGATCAAGACTTCTCCAAAAGCATTTGTCTTTGCCTTATACTCTTCTTGATAAACATAAAATAAGAAGGCGTTAGAAAGGATCAGAGAGATGACCAAGAACACTACTAAGTAAGAATTGACCTTGCCGAAGACTCGTCTAGGCTTTCTTTTACTAGGATACTCTACACCAGCAACTAGCGTCAAAGCAGCGTTTCCGAACGCTGATAGTATATATTTCCCACTCTCGTCTTTAGTTACAAGTTCGTTTAGGTTTTCTAGATGATAATTAAGGAAACCTGTTTCGATGCCGAGACTATTCAATAATCTGGTATATGTGCAAGGAGACTCGTTTAGGATCCTCAAGATTTTCCGTCTTACAGGGTGTTTTAGCGCAGCAAAAATTTTTGAGTAAGTATCTTCTTCGAAACCCCTGGAAAACATCATAGCAAGAATTAATTCATATCCTAAAAAAGGATTTTTGAAAAGTTTTCTTTCCAAAGTACTAATTTCAGCTGGAGGTTCTGACCTTAACCATCCTTCACCCTCTCACAAGCTTCCTATATTTCAAGGGCTTGAGGTATCCCTGAAGATAGCTCCACCAGTGTTTTGTGTTCCAGAAGAAGATCTCTGGGTCTCTATAGGCGAACATCGGAGGGATTGCCTTCAATGGCGCAGTAAAAACCCTCCTCGCAAGAATGTGGAAGAGTCTGTTTAAAGAGAACCTAGATAGAAGCCTTTCGTTGGCTCCAGCCCACGCCCCCTTCTTCTCAGCGTGGTCGAAGTAGTGCATCCCCTGAACTGGTAGGTATTTTATGCCTAAATTCTTCTTCTGGATGAAGAGTTCGATGAACCTGTCCTCTCTCGCGTCGAGTTCTTCAGGAATCCTCAGCCCCTCCAAGCACTCTTTCTTTATAAACGTTGATCCAGTCGTAAAACCTTGGAGCTGTGTGAACTCTGCTTTTTCGTGCCAATACCTGACGTATTTCGCCCTAGGAGACGGGTAGTTGGTGTAGCTGACTTTCGCCACGATCGACGCCAGATTCTTTTCCCTCAGCAGTTCCCTGATGCACCCGTCAGCCCAGTTGTATGGAGAATAATACTCAACGTCGCTGTCGTGGAAGAAGAATACTGGAGTTTCCACTAGACCTATAGCTATCTGCCTAGCATATCCTAGGCCGACGGCCTCCTGATGGATCTCGGCCCCATGAGATTTTGCTATCTTAATCGTGCCATCAGTGCTGTAATGGTCGACCACAATTAGTCGGTTCAAAGGTATAGCTCTTTTCAGGGACGAGAGTGAACTGTCTAAATATTTTTCAGAATTGTACGTCATGACAGCGGCATCGATTTTCATATTCCCCTCCTCCGCAGCCTCTTCCTTCCCGACCTCTAACCCCGTTTAATTTAAACTACGATCCTTATATTTATGGATTGTTTATACACCTTTATATGGTTATTACTAGGCTGATTCAAGTTTAACATTCACATTAGGGATCCCTTAAAACTGGAGGCATTCGCTAGCTCATCAAGATCTCTTCACATCACTACCTCAAATCACTTTAACAAGACAGCCCCCATCCACCCCAACTCCGCAGGACCTTTATAGAAGACCATAAGCGGTCCCTCCACCCACACCAACTAACCAACCCAGACAAGTACAAAATCAGAGAAACAACCATCACTGCCACAAGAAAAAAACACACCCAATAAACAACCCAAAAAACACATACCAACATTAAAAACTGTTGATCAACCAGAAGAGGCTTATTTCAAGATTTTTATGGCGGATATTTCTTCATCCATTTCGGGGAGATCCTTTAATCTCATGATTCTCCCTTTAGCTTCTTCGATCTTTCTCCGAGCTGTTGAAGAGAAGGAGAATGCTGCGACGGTTACAGGATGCTCGAGGTTGCCTGTGCCCAAGACTTTACCAGGGACGGCTACAATATCTCCCTCCTTTGAGAGTCTATTGATTAGGCTGACGTTCACAGAGATCCTTTTGCGTTTCGATTTATCTAACTCGTCAGCTATAGCCTTCCAAAAAGGAGGACCACTCTTCGCTTTTCTTCGCAATATTCTTATAGTATTTATCAGTTCAGGATTATTCACTCTTGAGATTCCTCCCCTTCCTCCTCTTCAAAGTCTCCGGCTCCAACGCTGTATAGTCCTCGACCTACCTCCTCCGAAACCTCAAACTCTACGATCTCGTCAGAGGCCTCCCCTCTCCTGATTTTCTCTTGGAAGGTATTAAGCTTCTCGACGAGGATCCTTACAGCTTCCGAGACGACCTCCTCAGGCTTCAAACAGCCTGTCGACTCTACTGTGAAGATGAAGAGGCCTCCGCTTTTGTCCCCCCCGGTCTCATGCTTATAAACGCACATTGAGACGGGTTGCCATTTAGCGTGTACATTTCCAACGCCGAGTCGAGCGTAAGCCTCAAATTTTATAGCCTGCTTCGGAGCAAGCTTAGCTATCACTATATCCGGGCTAACAGGTTTTATACTCGGATCCTCAGAGACTAAATCACGTGAATACACTGTTCTCGGACTTGTGTCTGCAGAAACGTCGAGGGTTATTACTGCCCGGCAATGGCTACACCCTAGATCGCTTTTACATTCACACTTCTCCGGGAGCGTATACTTTTTTAAATCCGTTGTGAAGGGGATGAACCCAACCCTCATGGCTAGCTCTTCGTCAGGAAACACTGAAGAATTATCGAAGATGAAGATATCATCGATCGCCATACACGGTACCTCGGAGATCATCGTTCTTCTGAGCGCGTTAGCGAAGGCTTCATCGACCCCTTTAACTGAAAACTTGATAGTATCCCCGTTAATACTTAAAACATCTACCTTCATATTGCTTCACACAGAAGAATTATGGTCTCCTACCTCTCCTTCCTCCAGGCTTACGAGTCCCGTCGTGTGGCATAGGCGTCACTTCCTCTATTCTACCTATTGTGAAGTTCCTCCTTGCCAAAGCCCTTATAGCTGCTTGGGCGCCTTGACCTGGAGTCTTAGAGCCTGAGCCTCCGGGAGCCCTAACTTTAATGTGTATCGAGGTTATCCCCTTATCTTGAGCTGTGTCAGCGACTTGCTGAGCCGCCTTCATAGCTGCGTAGGGTGATGGTTTCAGCCTGTCTGCTTTGACGAACATCCCTCCCGAGGCTATGGCTATCGTCTCGGCTCCGGAGAGGTCAGTCATGTGGATGAGTGTGTTGTTAAAACTACTGTAGATGTGGACTATCCCCCACTTCTCATTGCTTACTGATCTCTTCTCTTCCATGAATTATTCACACCGATAACTCTTTTCTTAATGGATGATCCTCCACTGAGAAGGGGCTTGAGCCACTATAGCTTATCTTTTTTTCGTCTTCTATAGTTACCCAATAGCTTGGTGAGATGTTCTTCCTTCCTGAAATCGAGATATGGCCATGAGTGATGAGCTGCCTCGCCTGGAAGAACGACTTTGCCATCTTCTTCCTATAGACGACGGTTTGGAGCCTCCTCTCAAGGAGATCTTCTATTCTTAAACCGAGAATATCATCAAGCGTCCTATACTCTCCGATAAGCCCTAGATTGCGAAGCTTATTTAGCAGCGCTTTCTCTTTATCTCCTTTCTCCACTGAAGACATGGACTCGATTTCTCGGGCTGATCTTCTAAGCCGACTCAACTGAGTCCTCAGCCGCCAAAGCTCTTTTTTATTCCTTAAACCGTATGCTCCGAGAAGCCTAAGCTCCTCTACAAGACCGCCCTGATCGAATGGAAGTTTTGGAGCTGTATACCTCTTATGCTTCTTTTTTGGATCTCCCATAGTCTTCTCTCCTTAAGCCTGTTGAGTTGACTGCTTTCGCTCCTGCTTCTTACTTACCCCTATGCTTCGACCCTTTCTAGCAGCCGTTTTAGTCCTCTGACCTCTGACCTTCAATCCGTATGAATGCCGCAATCCCTTCCAACTCCTGATCTCTTTCATAAAATCGATATCCTCTCTCCATCTTAGGGTAAGGTCAGAGCCTAACAGGTGAAGATCCCTCCCCGTTTGAGGATCCTTCCTTCTATTAAACATCCAATTTGGGAGACCTCGTTCAGTAATATTTTCGATCGTATCTTCAAGCCTTTTAATCTCTGCATCTGATAAATTTCCCAGTCTAGTGTCCGAATCCAGATTTGCTTTCTTAACTATAGCATAAGCTAAGTTGACGCCGATCCCCTTGATGCCACAGATGGCGTGGGGGACGGTCTTGGACCCGTCAAGGGTTACTCCATGCAACCGAACGAGGTGTTTAAATTCTCTCGACACTTGTATTTCTCCCAGCAGTTTACAGTTTAGAGAGCTTAGACATAAAAAGGTTATTTTTCTAAAGCCCTTCTTAGAGCCTTCTAACCTTGAAATGCCTACAGCTCATTTTGACTAATCAAACCCTCCATGGATCTTAAAAAGATTCCTCAATCCTGCGAGATTGCTGCAAATAGTCCTCCCACATCCTTCAAACCTTTAAAATCGATTCCAACATGAAGGTATAATGTGAACTTAATTTTCTCAATCTACTTTGCTCCTTCACAGATTAGTTTCAAGATTTTCTCTCGAACCCACAGTTAAGAAAACAAGCCACCGTTTTCCCTGTTAGAGGATAAAGATTAGAGTTAGGAGAGGTTTGTCGAAAAGATGCTTAATTTTCAAATTCTTCTTCTTTATCACTACGCCATCTTTCAAGTTGTTATCCTAATTTCTTAAAACTCTTATAGAGATGTTATTATTAGACTTGATAATAGACCCTTTCCCCCAAAGTATCCATCTACCGCTTCCCCTCTTTCAAATTTCAACTATCTCAGATTGATAGCTTACCTCAACCCTGAAATCCGTCTCTAAAAGAGACACTCCATATTATCAATTACACCAAGTAAACTGATAGAACGATATAAAAAGATTCAAACTTCATGTCAGTCGTCTGTTTTAAGATAAATAATAGCTTTAATCTTTTTTGAATGATTCGCCGTAGGTTATTAGAGTTATCGTGCTTCTAACATCCTGTAACCCTCTTATACTAGAGAAAACTATGTCTTTCACCTGCTCCATCGTATCTGCCTCAACTTCTACAATAATATCGTAAATTCCGTAAAGCGCATGAACCGACTTTATTCCTTTCACACCTTTCAATGACTCTAACACAGCAGCTTCTCTTCCAAGCTCCGTATTTATTAGAACGAAAGCCTCCAATCTAACTCCCCATAGATAGTAAACCCTCTGTTATTCATATCTGTTTTCCCTGTTAACCCTTTTTTGGGCCCTTTCTTCGCATACATTAAGGCTTCTTTACGCCTTAGGCTCTTTCAAAATAACCAAACGTTAATAAGCATCTGATTCAGAATTTTCGATTAAAACTGAGAGTATGAGAAATGGTTTTTCGTGACAAGTTCAAAAATGCTGATCATGCTCTAACTTTCAATGATGTCATTCTCCTTCCGGGATGGACGACTATTGAACCCTCGGAGGCATTGGTGAGTAGTAATGCCTCAGTCAACGTGAAGCTGAACATACCCTTCCTCTCTTCTCCTATGGATACGGTCACGGAGAGTGAGATGGCCATAGCCCTTGCTAGGCATGGGGGTTTAGGAGTTCTACACAGAAACTGTTCACTTGATGAAGAAGTTGAGATGGCGAAATCCGTTAAAAGAGCTGAAGCGTTGATAATCCGAGATGTCGTTACCGTGGATCCTGACAAAACTGTTGAGGAACTCCTACGAATGATGGAGGAGCATAAGATACATGGTTTCCCCGTTGTTGAGGCTAATAAGAAACTTGTTGGCATCGTTACTTCTAGAGATATTCGCCTAGCGGATCCGAAGCTCAAAGCCAGAGATGTGATGACTAGGGAAGTTGTGACTGCGGGAGAAGACATCTCTCTTGAAGAGGCTAAGAAGATACTTCATAAGCATAGGATAGAGAAACTCCCAATCGTGGACGAATCTTTCAGAGTCAGAGGGTTAATAACTATGCGAGACATCACTCTGAAGGGGACTTATCCTAACGCTCTACGTGACGACGAGGGGCGACTCATCTGCGCAGCTGCGATATCTCCTTTCGATTTAGCTAGAGCTAAATCCTTAGACGAGTATGTTGACGTTCTCGTCACTGATGTGGCACACTTCCATAACAAAAACTGTTTTGATGCAACAAAGAAGCTCTTGAAGGAGATCTCAGCGGATCTCATCGTTGGAAACATAGGAACATATGAGGCTGCTGAAGATTGTATAACAAAGCTTGATGGCATCGCAGGTCTAAGAGTCGGTATAGGAAGCGGATCCATATGCACTACAAGCGTCGTAACTAGGGCGGGAGCACCCACACTATACGCTGTGGCTCAAGCATCGGATGCTGTAAAAGAATATGGTGCAAACCTCCCTGTAATCGCGGATGGAGGGATCAGAAACCCTGGTGACATAGCAGTAGCACTCTCCGTAGGAGCCTCTGCAGCAATGATGGGTAATATATTCGCAGGGTGCACTGAGAGTCCAGGGACGCTTGTAGCTCTTGAGGGCAGATACTATAAAGAGTACTATGGTATGGGGAGTGCCGCTGCAAGAAGGAAACGTTTCGCACAAGACAGGTACTCTAAGCCTTCGAAGAGTATAAACGAAGGTGTGGAAGGCTGGGTCCCCTACAGAGGGGGAGTAGCTGACATCGTAGCCGAGTTCGTGGGGGGGCTGCAAGCTGCCATGGGATATGCTGGCACAAAGACTATACCTGAGATGTGGGAGAAGGCTAAGCTCGCCTTTGTGACTGAAAAGGGATCGCAGGAGTTATTACCTCACGACGTTTTACTACCCCGGTCAAAGCCTTCTTGATCTCCCTTTAACCGTCTTTTTCTAAACCCTACTGAAGTGTCTCAAAGCTTTGTGCATATAACTAGTCTTTCATGATTTTCGAGGGCTTGGAACAAGTATCAATTAGTCGATGTTTCGTTAGATAGATGCATCTTTCTTGCAGCCTTTAGCATCTAAGCTTTTTATTACTGGAAGCTCCGATTAATGAGCGATTGCGATGATAAAGAGAGCTTTGATCAGCGTCTCGAATAAGCATGGCTTAGAGGGCCTCGTAAGAGTTCTTATGGAGTTCAATGTAGAGATCATCGCATCCTCAGGAACAGCTTCAATGATAAAAAGTCTAGGCTATGAAAATGTTCTAGAAGTATCGGAGTTTACAGGTCATGAAGAGAGTCCTGAAGGTCTTCTAAAGACGCTCCATCCTAAGATACATGGAGGCGTACTTCTCGATAGAGATGACCCTGAGCATAAGCGCTACATGGAGAGGAACTCGATCCAACCCATCGATCTAGTGGTGGTTAACCTCTATCCTTTCGAGGAGGTTGTGAAGAAGAAGGGAGACTTGACAGAGGCTGTTAGGAACATAGATATTGGCGGTCCCGCGATGATAAGGTCAGCCGCAAAGGCTTCACTATTATTCAACAGAGTCTCCGTAATAGTTGATCCTTCCCAGTACGATGAATTCATCCATATTCTCAGGGTTAACCAAGGTTCTATACCTCTGAAGTTTAAAAGGAGGTTGGCTGCTAAAGCTTTTAAAAGAACCGCAGAATATGAAGCTGCAATAGACGCCTATTTAAGGCGCATACTGCAAGGCGAGTGGGATGAGTGAAGGGATGAGAAATAAATACAGAACTAGCCTCGAGGAACATTTTCCCTCGGAACTGAAGATAATATTCGGGGGAGAGGAAGTCGTTTATGAGAAAACTATGAGTTTAAGGTATGGTGAAAACCCTCACCAGCCTGCATCCTTCTATAAGAGAAAAACCGGAATTCAAATCATAGGCGGACTGGAAGAGTTGAAAACTGGGAAAGGTGGGCTAAGCCAGACGAATATCGAAGACGTCAATAATGCGCTTAACATCTTAAAATATTTCAGAATGCCGGCCTGCGCAATTATGAAGCATCTCAACCCGTCAGGCGTCGCCATTGCCACTGCTCCTAACGAGGAGCTTAAGAAAGTCTATGTTAAAGCGAGAGACTGTGACAGTTTAGCTGCCTTTGGAGGGATAGTCGTCTTTAATACCCTTGTTGATGGAGAGACTGCTAACGAGATTACTTCCACATTCGTTGAAGTTGTAGCTGCCCCCTTATTTAGCCAAGAAGCTCTCGAAATATTTGCTAGGAAGAAGGATTTAAGGATCCTCCGATTTAGAAACCTTGAATCTTCAAGCAGATTTGTAGATGATACACCTGAATCCTTCACCTTATCGACCCTGATAGACGGCTCAATAATAGTTTCAACTCCTCTCCTGACGAGGATTAGGAGTCCTGAAGATTTTAGAATAGTGACTAGAAGAAAATTCACCACTCAAGAAGCGTCGGATCTACTTTTCTCATGGTATGTCTGCATGAACGTCAGATCGAATGGGATTGTAGTATCTAAGAAAGGTGCAACCCTAGGTATTGGATCAGGGCAGCAAGACAGGGTCACAGCAGTTAAGCTAGCCCTCGAGAAAGCTGTAGATAGAGGACACTCGGAGGATCTGAAAGGGGCTGTTTTAGCCTCTGACGGTTTCTTTCCCTTCCCAGATAGTATAGAATTGATGGAAGAATACGGAATCAAGGCTTGTATACAGCCAGGCGGATCCGTAAAGGATCGTGAGGTTATAGAAGCGTGTGAAAAACTAGATATCGCTATGGCTTTCACTGATGAGAGGTGCTTCAGACATTTCTGAGATCCCTTAACCTCAGTCTCTGCATAGTGGGTTCGTTGAACAGTGTGGACCACCTAACATGTCGAGATAACAATCACCCCATTCTTTCACTTTGATGCCGTGCTCTTTAAGCGCCTTATTAGTCAGCTTATTCCTCTTATATGCTATTACGACCCCTGGTTTTATAGTGAAGATGTTAGATGCCCCTCTAGCTTGCTCCATGAGAGCTTTCAGAAGGTGCTCAACATCATTTTCGGTTTCAGGCTCTCCTCCGACGAAGATTAAACCATCCTTCTCGAGTTTTCCCTCCTTTAAAAGGAAGTCTAATAGGCTTAGCTCCCTCCGCAGAAGCTTCGGCTCTTTTCCGTCTCTGATATAGACTGAGCAGCTACCTGCTTCTCTAAAATCATTCGGATGAACTAGAGGCTCCATCGGCCTATCGTCCAACTCGCTTTTCGCCCTCACTGCTTCGAGGGTTTTCAAAAGAAGCTTCTTTTTCGGTATATCCCTGATCACTTCACTTTCAAAATAGTATGGCATCACTAGAGCCTTCCCCCTGTCAGGATAGTTGATCACCACGTCTAGATGCATATAGTCGACAGCAGGATAGTCAGGATTCACGACAGCGCAAATATATTTAATCTTCTTGTCGCAATCATTTTCGAAAAGCCTTTTCGCCGTCTCGATGAATCCTGTGAATGTGCTCCTCTGACCTATGCCTATCGCAATCGTTTCCTCATCAATAATATGAGTATCTCCCCCCTCAATACATAAAGGCTCAGTGTATCTCTCTTGAGAGGTATTAGCATCCCATATAATCTCAATGTTTCTATTCAAAACTTCATCATATTCGTAAGCAAGCCTCACTATGTTAGGCTCGTATCTCCGACTATATCTTCTCATGGCACAGATCACTGTGCCAACTTGAGATGTAAACGAGGTGTCGCGAGGATAGGGCCAGGCGACTCGAGTGAAATCAGGGATTACGATTCGATCCTTTTCTGCATCGTAATAGGGTTTAGAAGGGTATCCCAGGGTTAGATGCTCGACGGAGAGCTCTTCAGCCAAAGGTTTAACCGATCTCCCCGTCCAGATCTTTTCTATAATCTCTCTCTTCTCACGCAATGTGGTATTTTCCAGAACTTTCTTCAGGATCGAAGTCAACTCAAAGACTTGAACACCCTCTTCTTTGAGGTATCTTGGAAGCCTAATCCAGTCTCTTCTGCCTTCTTCAAAACTTGCGTGCGGACATCTAGCTAAGTAGAAGTGGCTCGACTCAATCCCTACGAATGGAAGCCTCCTCTCCCAAAACTGTTCAACAGAGTCCTGAAGGAGGACTGAGTGGAGATCACCTGACTCGGAGTTAACAGTCCACATGGATTAAAAAACTACGCTAACCCTAAAAGAATTTTTTATGAGGAGAACCATAGTTTTACCCGCCTCATCTTAAATTCCGCTCCTTTTTATATCGGGAATATCTAAATTAAGATCAGGATTCTATGCCCTTCAATGTTGTCATAGATAGAGAGGGTTGCATCTCATGTTGCAACTGTCATACAAACTGTCCCGACGTCTTTGAATTGAGCTCTGAAGATGGTCGGTCTCAGATTAAAAAAGAATTCAGACAGCTGTACAACGATCTAAAAAAGGGTGTAGTGCCCGACAGCTTTGAAGAATGTGTAAGTTTCGCGGAAGACTCCTGCCCAGTCTCCATAATACATGTAACAAAACTTAGTTAAAATAGAACATTTTGAAATTAAATGAATGATGTCAAATTGGGGATAGATAAGATAGTTGATGTTGCAGAGAGAATTAGGAGGCTTGAGGTTCAAGGCGCAACTAATATCGCTTTAACAGCTGTTAAAGCCTTAAATGAGTATGTTCAAGAGTCTGTATTTAAGGATAGAGCATCTAAACTCTCAGAGGTCTCAGAAGCAAGGAGTGTTCTCTCCACCTCGAGAGAAACTGAACCTTATATGAGAAACGCTATTAAATACTTCGAGTGGAAGCTAAGAAACGCAAATTGGGAGACTCGGGAAGGGTTGCGCGAGGTCTCCAAGAAGATTTTAGATGAACTAATTCTTAACTTCGAAAAATCACATACGGCCATAATCTCTTTCGGCTCGAAACGCATTCTGGATGGAGATTGTATTCTTACCCATTGCCATTCTTCTACAGTTAACGACATGCTTAAGTTAGCTAAAAGAAATGGCAGTAGCTTTAGCGTAATTGTGACAGAGACGCGACCCCTATATCAGGGGAGGATAACTGCCAGAGAGCTAATAGAAGCTGGCATCGAAACGACGCTTATAGTGGACTCTGCTGCAAGATCATTTATCAAGAGTGTAGACCTCGTCATCGTAGGGGCAGACGCGATAACCTCCGAAGGAAACGTGATAAACAAGATTGGTACTAGCATGATTGCATTGATAGCCCATGAAGCTAGGATCCCTTTCTATACCATTTCTAGTCTGCTAAAGTTTGACCCTCAGACAGTCTATGGGGAATTCGAAAGCATTGAAGAAAGAAATAGTTTCGAAGTATGGGCAGACCCCCCTGAAGGTCTTTGTATCGCGAATCCAGCCTTCGACATTACTAAGAGAGATTACATTCATGGAATAATCTGTGAGGAAGGAGTAATCTCTCCGCACTCTATTCTAGAGGCTGTTTATAGAAGATATCCATGGGTCTTTACGACCGTAGATAATTAACGCGTCATCCAAATTGACATAGCTTTTTTTAACTCCACATGATCGTTAGCATAGTCAATTAGAGAAATACCGTGTAAGGTGGCATCGATCGCCTGCCTCATAGCCGTCGCTCCCGCAATGGTTCCATCTGGATGCCCATGGATGCCTCCACCCGCTTGAATGATGAAATCTTTGTCGAAGATTTTGATGAGGTCTGGCACAAGAATCGGATGGAGACCTCCAGAAGCAACAGGCATAACAGGCTTTAACCCGTGAAACGGCTCTTTAAGGACTTTAATATTCTCTAAGACTTCGTCCTGGCTTTCAGACATCTTACCTACCGCGGTTCCAATATGAAGCTGGTCGACCCCAACCATTCTAACAAGTCTAGCTATCACTTTCATCGCTATTCCATGATTTTCAACTCTGGTTAAGGCTCCATGCCCAGCTCTATGCGCATGTATCACGAGTCCGAGATCTCTATTCCTCAAGGATTGGAGTGCTGACGCTCCGCAAGTGATCACATCGATCATAACACTCTCTCCTCCTAGGTCTTTAACATATTCAGCCCGCCTCAGCATATCCTCTGTCTCAGCCGACACATTTGGAAGGTAGACCTTCTTTTCTCCCACCTCCTCCTGAGCCTTATCCCTCTTCTCGAGAGTCTCAGAGACTCTAGTTTCAAATCTATTAAAATCTTGACTGCTTAAATTTTCATCATCTTTTACGATGTCGCATCCTCCGACCCAGCTTTCATAAGCCACGTTTGCATGGTCAGCCGCTTTTAAGCCTAGTTTAGGCTTGATTATAGCTCCTAAAAGAGGGCGTCCATACACTTTCACTAGTTTCCTGACTCCTTCTATTCCAAACCTTGGACCCCTGAAGCTTTTAGCGAGACTACTGGGAATCTGGATATCTTCTAGTCTCAGGTGTTTCAACTCTTTAAGCCCATATACGTTTCCAGCGACGCTACTGAGAAGGTTCGGAAGATTACCAAGCTCGAAGAGGCGAATAGGATAAGCAATCTTAACACGCTTTCCATCTATTTCGAAAACTTTCGCGCCTAGCTCTTTCACATAAGATTTCTCAGTAGTCACTTGCGTCCAGGTGCCAATCGAGCTTTCAGCGGCAATCCCTCCCGCAGCCTCTTTCAATGATATTCCTGCGGCTTCTTCTATCTGAAACTCGCAGATCACGTCATCTACTGATGGACGATATTTAAGATCTACGAAATCTATGTAACGCACTTTAACTCCTCCAAGTTTTAAAGAATCGTTATTAACTTGCTCAACCGAATATATAATATATCCCAGAGGGTCGATTTGGATCTGAAAGTTAAGCTTCTAGAAATGGAGGCTAGAGGCAACCTCATAGTCATATTGAACGATCGAGATGCTGAAAAAATCGGAGCAAAGCCATCAGATAGGGTAACCATAACAACTAAAAATAGTGAAACCTCAGCGATCTTGAATCTATCCTCAGATTTTCCGAAAGGATATTTAGGAGTATATCGAGAGGTCAAGTCGAGACTAAACCTGCAAGAAGAAGACAATGTGCAAGTGGAACTTTCAGGAAGACCTGAGTCTCTCACATTCATACGTGAAAAGATCCTCGGTGAAAGACTTACTCCCTGGAAGATCGAGATGATAATCAAAGACGTGGTGGAGCGTCATCTTAGCGATATAGAACTAGCAGCCTTCGTTACGTCTCTCCAGATAAATAAGCTGAGTATGGAAGAGATCGAAGCATTCTCTAAATCAATGATCAAATCAGGTAAAACGATCAATTTCAAGAAACATCCAATCTTAGATAAACATAGCATTGGAGGGGTTCCAGGAGACAAAACCACGATACTAGTAGTACCAATCGTCGCTGCCGCAGGATATACAATCCCCAAGTCATCTTCTAGAGCTATAACATCGCCTGCTGGGACAGCCGATAGGGTTGAAAGCCTCTGCCCGTCAACCTTAGAATAGAGGAAATCATGGAGGTTGTAGAAAAAGTTGGTGCATGTATGGTTTGGGGGGGTGCTTTAGATCTAGCTCCGGCAGACGATCTATTTATCAGAGTCGAATATCCACTGTCTATAGATCCTCTCTTATTGCCCTCAATAATTAGCAAAAAAAAGGCAATAGGATCAACACACGTAGTCATAGACATCCCTATGGGAGGGGAAGCAAAAATAAAGACAATCGAACAAGCAAACCAGCTATCGATGGATTTTATAGAACTTGGGAGCAGACTGGGTATTAATATAGAGTGCGCCATAACCGAGGGGGAACAACCGATCGGATATGCTGTCGGACCAGCTTTAGAAGCTAAAGAAGCCCTCGAAGCTTTAATGGGTAATGGACCCTCTGATCTAATCGAAAAGGCGATAACTCTCGCTTCCATTCTGTTCGAGATGATAGGAGAAGAGAATCCACGAGAGAAGGCTTCTAAGATTCTCAAATCGGGCGATGCTGAAAAGAAGCTTCGTGAAATCATTGAAGCTCAGGGAGGAGACCCAGAAATCCAGCCTGAAGATATACGCCTCGGATCAAATTGGAATGACATCGAATCTCGAGAAGAGGGGCGAGTTCTCTGGATGAACTGCGGCTCGAT
>JAGTQU010000014.1:47860-48002 GCA_018396695.1 Candidatus Bathyarchaeota archaeon
GCTAAGATCGCTGGAGCTCCTGTGGATAAAGGAGCGGGAATACTTTTGAGAAAAAAAATTGGAGATGAGGTAAAAAGAGGCGATGTGCTATTCAGAATCTTCTCAGAGAACCTCCAAAAACTTGAAGCTGCAATAAAGCTTG
>JAGTQU010000037.1:0-2121 GCA_018396695.1 Candidatus Bathyarchaeota archaeon
AAATAGAGTACGGTATATTGTAAGGCTCAATGAGCAAGGAGCAACATTCCTGTGGTCTTCTACGCCTCATAACCCTCTCGAAAGTTCAGTGGATCTACAAATCAAAGTACACTTAAAAGAACTGTCTTTGCTTGCAGAGAACTTAAACTGTCATTTAAAGAATGATGAAATAGTCCTTTCAAGCTTGGATCCATATAATAGGCTTCTTCTCTATGCATGTGTTAGACCAACCGTGAAAAACACAGAAAAAGTCAGAACCTTAGCCACGCTTATTTTGGATCTTAACAGTTGGGACGCCTTCTATTGGGCTTCAAGGTTCCGAGAGTTATGGTGGGAACACAAGAATTATAGGCGACTGTTAAAGGTTGCAAAAGCCTTCAAACTATTCTTCGGATTGAGTTGAGAAGGGATGCCCTCATGAAGTTAAAGGAAGAGGTTGAAAATCTTCTTTCCATTGTCCTTAAAGAATTAAGTTACCATCCTCTCATCGCCCCCTATCTTAACATTTCAAAAGAAAAACCCTTACAACAGTGCATACATCAAGCCGAAGCCCTCACAAGGTTAGCCCTGAGAAAGCCTATAAGAATCCTGATTGGGGACGAAATAGGCTTAGGAAAGACAATAACGGCTATAGCAATTGTCAAGTATCTGGAGAAACTTAACAGGGCGAAAAGAATACTTATAATCGTACCTAGAGTCCTTGTTGGACAGTGGTGTAAAGAACTAGAAAGGATGGGCATTTCAGCCTTCAGAGTCAAGCACCTAGAAAGAAACACTATAGAGTTTTGGAAGAGGCAGAATTTTCCTGAGGGCTATTATATGGCCTCTATGGATCTGCTCAAGAGAGAGGAGAGAATACAAGAAGTAGTAAACGTTCAGTGGGACTTGATGATAATAGACGAGGTCCACAAGTTTGGTTATAAAACTAAGCGATTCTGGGAGATAGGCAAGAAACTTGTTGAAGCCGATCCGAAAAGGAACATAATATTTCTGTCAGCTACACCTCACAGAGGAGACCCAAGGGACTACATACTTAGACTGCAACTGCTGGATACATATTTAGTTGAAGGATGGAGAAGCCTCGATAACCGTCCATTCTACGAGGCAACTCACGGGTCAGTCCTCTTTAGAAGAACAAAAGAAGACGTGAATAATATTTATGAAGAACGAGAAATCTTCCCTCCAGCCAAATTTTATGCCGGAGTAATAAATGCTCGAAAAGATGAAATCGAGTTCGTTGCGAGGCTTGTACAGTTCCTTAGAAGCAAACTTATAGAGTTTGCGTATGAGAAGGGCTTGATAAGCCAAAGAGTCGTACCATTATTGATAATACTGATCTTTAAGAGGGCGGCGTCCAGTCCATACTCTGCATGGACAACACTTGAAAGGTTGTTAATGAAACGTGCAGCGCCAGAATTTACCAGCGAACTAATAGATAGTGTTGAGAGTTTCCTTGAAATAGGCTATGAGGACTACGAATATACGGAGAAAGATCCAGAAGAAATCTTTGATGAATTCTTAGATAGGGCGTCACCCCTTCTCACAGATCGAGATAGAAGAGAGATCGCTGAACTTAGGGACATGGCTAAGTCTATAATTGAGACTGGAGACAGCAAACTTGAAGCCTTAATATCGCTTCTCGAAGACGTAATGGCTGAAAAAGAGTCCAAAGTCATTATCTTCACTGAATATAAAGACACGTTATATTACATACACAAAAAGATAGAAGTTGAGAGACATCCTGAATGGTCTAGAAACATATTGAAGCTAAGCTCAGATGAGACAAGAGACGACAGAATCTACCAAAAAATCAGAGACTCCTTCGAGAACAACCCAAGAAGCAGAATTCTGATAGCAACCGACGTTGTAGCCGAAGGTGTAAACCTCCAAGTAGCACATGTCCTGATTAACTACGAAATTCCGTGGAGCCTAATAAAGCTAGAACAAAGAATAGGCAGGGTTTGGAGACTGGGACAGAAAAGAATAGTTGAAGCTTACACACTTTTCATGAATAATGTCGCGGATTCAGCAGCATTAAATTCTATGTACCAGAAACTACTAAACCTAAAGAGGGCGGAGCTCTCACCGAGACCCGTAACTGGGCAGGAGATCCTACTCTAT
>JAGTQU010000037.1:2239-3911 GCA_018396695.1 Candidatus Bathyarchaeota archaeon
TGGTTAAAGAGAAAGGGAGGAAGAAGATTCTAAGAGTTACAGAGGGCAAAAAGATCCTAACATACGTTAAGGACGGCTCGGCTGGACTAGAAAGACTTGTCACTTCAATAATAGCCGCTAGGAACGAAATAGAAAGAGAGATGGCCTCAAAAGGAGTCCTATACAAGCCGAAAACGAGAATGGAAGTCGAGCAGAGCATAAGACCGTTAGGCTTCAAGAACCCAAGGGAACTCCTAAACTCACTTAAAGAAGTAGTGAAGGCTTCACATAGAATCTTGGAATACAAAATATTTGAGGAAGAGCCATTAAGAATTGCCAAAGGATTGGAGATGCCTACTCCAATCCATACGCTAGACGACATTTTCGGCGTCCTTTCCAAAGAGAATGTAGAAGACAAACCGGTAAACATAGTGTCCTACGGAGAGTCTGAGAGATCGTTAACTCTCCTACCAGTTCAGGTTAGGGATAGAAGAGACGGAACTATACTCTACAAAGAACTTATTGGAGTAGATGTGAACCATGGGAGGATCTACAGAGGATACGATCTTCTGACATTGATGTCTCAGTCAATCTCAAATCTTTTAGGAGCGACTGAACACATAGATGCTCTTACTGATATGCCGCTCACCCTGCAGGTAAACATATTAGAAGAGATGAGAAGAAACATTACGGAACTTCTAAACCCATTAACATACTACGTAAGTCGGTTAGAAGGCTTCAATCTAAGAGAAACGGAAAAAACTTGGATTAGGGTTCGAGATTTAGAAGTTAACCTCCAAAAAACAGTAGGTTACATACATTTCATAAAAATGCCGAAGTTACTGCCAGAGACAGTTCCTGAAGACATAAAGAAACAAATTGAAGAAGAAGCAATAAAGATGGTCATCGAGGTAGAAAGAAGCGAGCATAGAGTTCCTACGAGAGTACCAATGAGTGAGAGCATTACGATATTAGAAGCGTCGACCCATCAAGCGGCGACATTAGGATCATAGAAGTTAAGGGACATAAGGGCCCAGAGATTTACGGCGAATTAACCGCTAACGAAGCGGAATTAGTGCAGAAAGAGCAAGATAAGTATTGGCTTTACATTGTGTACGATATTGGTGGCGGAAAGCCGAGATACCTAAGATTTAGGAACCCCTTTGAGACTATGAACTGGAGGGTCTTCGAGAAAATTAAGAGGGAAAGGAGATATCTTCTCTGGCCAAGAAACATCGAAGAAGGTGAAGGATCTGGTTGAAATAAAAATCTTGTCGGGCTCTAGGAGCATAGGAGGAAACTTTGTAAGAATCGAAGACGGTGACCGCGCTATAATCTTCGATCAAGGAATAAGGTTCGACATAATGTCAAACTACTATTCATCATTAATTAATCCAAGGGGGATCACAGAGCTCAGAGATTTGGGAGTTTTACCTCGAGCTGAATGGTATGAAGATGCATCTGACGTATACGTTTCACATCTACACTTAGACCATCTAGGGGCACTATCAAACATTCCCATAGAAGTCAAAGTACACATACCAAGCCTATCAATATATGAGGATATGGAAGAAAGGTGGGGTAAATCTCCCACATGGTTGTCGCTAGTTCCAAGAAAGTACTACCTTAAGCTTGAGGAAGTCAAGCCTCTTGAAGCGGATAAGAATGATGTTACAGCGATACCCGTATCCCA
>JAGTQU010000037.1:3938-11200 GCA_018396695.1 Candidatus Bathyarchaeota archaeon
ATACTTTGGGAAAGATGAAACCATACTCTACTCAGGAGACTTCAGAGCTGAGAGCTTCTTGGATGAGGATGAATTCTTCGAATTCAATGAGGGACAAGATCTACTTAGTTTCCTTGAGGGAAATAGGGATGTAAAAATAGACACGTTAATAATTGAGGGAACTAACGTAGGCTCAAGCAGGTCGCCATTATCGCCAAAAGAAGCTGCCGAAACCATAAGAAAAGTAGTGACAAACCAGAGACCTATAATAGCAACTCTTCACAACTTAGACCTTGAATATGCCTACACACTCATGAAACTCTCTGCAGAGTTAGATTTAAACTGCTATATTGCTTCACCTCAAACAGCAAAGCTAATAGAAAAAATGCCAAAGAAGATTGTAGAACCTAAACTCATCGAGGAATATGTAGACCATTTAACTCCCCTTGAAAAACTTTCAATAAACGATGTAGAAAAAGACTCTCTCGCAATCGTCCCATATAGAGAGATCATAGACTTCCTCAGAGACATGAAACTGACCGCCAAAGACATTATGAGTACCTCTGTAGCCATAATTTCCGAGCCGGAGCCTGAGGCAGAAGAAGCCTCAGAATACACAGTGATAGCAAACTGGCTATCGAAGTTGGGGATCCAATTTTACCGAATTAGGGCATCAGGACACTATTATCCATACCATCTTAAAACGATACTTAACACTATAAATCCAAAAAAGAAAATCGAAGTAATACACACTGAAAAGCCTAAACTGTTTTATTCTCTCAGCAATTCATTAATGGGCAAATGAATGACTGTCAAAAGATCTCTTAGAGTTTAGAATTCTTCATATTTGCTGAGAAATCAAAATAATATTGATTACTTCAATCGTTCAATTGAATCAATAATGTGCTCAGAGAGCCTGGCACACGATTTTCCTAACTCTTGCGTGATCCTTGCCTCCATTCTGTAATCAGCATCTACTCTATGATCAAATAACGTATTCAGCTTATTGCCAACTGAGGTGTTTATATCCATTAACGTTTCAATTACATCTTTATGCAATCTATAAACATCGGCGAATGAATAACCGATCTCCTGCAACCTTTTTCTTGCAAGTAGAAAGGCCGCATAGTATGCTCTTCCAATAGAGGTTCTTATTCTACCTTCCCTTTCGTAATGCGAATCGTTTAAGAGCTGATTTGCAATCTCGAGAAATAGCCGGGGATCAAAGGGGAACGACATCGTCCTACCCTTATGGTAGCTCCATTCGTATGAATAGGTTTCTGTTAATCGCCTTTACTCTATCTTTATCAGAGCCACTAACACGTTGCTCTACTTCGTGTATAGCCTGCCTAACTTCAGCATCGATTTTATCCCATATAGCCATCTTCTGATCAAAGTCTAGGTCTGGTGCGTCAACCCCAAGTATTATTTTCCTCCACTCTGGAACTTCTATGTCTCTGCGAGAGAGAATGTTAAAACTCATTTTCAGTGAATATGAGTGGACGAAGCTTCTTATCCTGACTTCAACTGCCTTAAGCACATCTGCGAATAAGAAGTCAGTAAAGATCTTATTTTGGACCTCTGCGTCAAGGCTCATCTTCGGGAAAAGTTCTTCTATTCGTTCCTCAATGAGCGATGTATGCATTCTCAATGGCCCTTTAACTCTTCCTAGAATTAGGGCAGGCCCTCCACCAGGTGCAAGTCTCCTTTCAATAGTAGAACTTCTACTAATTGGTCGGGGAATCAACCTCGGGATTGTGTCTAGATCACCATAGGTTACGGCCGGTTCAACAAAGCTGGTGTCGGCTTCGTGACCATTCAATTGATACTTGACATATTCAAGTTGTTGTATGAACATTTGTTTACGTTCAAGAGAAGGTCCTTCCCTGAAAGCTCTCCACTTTTTCCTCACTCGCCTAAGTTTTAGCTCCTCTTGTCTAATTTGGGCGGGAGAAGGTAAGCTAGGTAGCTTAATTTTTCTTAAAACTTCAGGAAGAACCGCCTCTATCTGATCTATTACGCTACTACATATCTCATCGGGGGAGGCATCTGGATTAAGCCTTGACAACTCCGAAACTATCTCATTAAGTGGTGAAGCCATTTCCATTACCACGTTACTTCTTAACGCCGACCTCCTTCTCTAAAGCTCTGGTAATCGTTTCAGTTAACCTTTTCTTTGCCTCTTCTGGTAATTCTATTCCCCTCTCAACCACAAATCCAGGCCTCGGTCGTAACTCCATATAGTGAATGAAAAACTCTCTCCACCCTCTTATCAACTCCCACAAAACGCCATCTACCTCTGAGACGTTG
Organism: Candidatus Bathyarchaeota archaeon; assembly: GCA_018396695.1. Lineage (GTDB taxonomy): Archaea > Thermoproteota > Bathyarchaeia > TCS64 > TCS64 > JAGTQU01. The sequence continues at coordinate 6,228 of JAGTQU010000037.1, forward strand.
ATCTCCTCAGAAGATAGGATGTTCACAATTTTGTCCACAAAGGGAAATATGATCTCCTTTACCTTATTTTGGTTTATACCTGCATCAGGAGTTTTATAGGCGAGCCGGAAATAATCGTAATATCCATCAAGGGCTGTAACTAGCGATATGGCATATGTATCGATCAATTCGCCACCGTGAACTCTAAAAATTCGGTCCATCTCATTCAAAAGACCCTTTAAAAACACGTTGTTCGGATCAAACAAAATATCTCTCTTCTCATCGAGGTATCTGATTAACCATTTGATCGCGTGATGCGTAAAATCTAAATTATCTTTGTAAGATGTTTCTTCAAACTCGTTCATTTGGAACTTCCTAATTTTGTCGCTAAATTCATGGTATTCTTGCCAAAGCCTATTCTCGTCAAAGTCGCTCTTTGCCACAAGTTTGCCCAATGAGTCAAGATACCTGCTCCCAATCGATTTGGCAGTTGAAAAAGAGGTGGCTGGCGCCCTCGTTTTCAAGTTTCCATATACGAAGGCAATATTTTTCAAGAAAAACCCAGGTAGGGCTAACTTTCCCTCAGTGCTAAAAACCACATCAGCCATTATACGGTTTGCAAAGATGTTTAGATTCTCGAAGTCTTCTCTTTCGAAAGCCCTTAAAGCGGCCTCTATATCTTGACGTATTGTCTGAAGAATACCTTCCATATCTCTGGGCCTCACAAGCTTGATATCAAATAAACTTTCGCTCTTATTTATCTTTTAGGGCTTGGTAGCCGGGAAACTGGCTAGACGTAAACACCCAAATTGTTCCGATAGTTGAGGTTAACAGAATCATTAGCCTGGTAAGTTAAGACATAAACTTATTGGACTAATCGCTTATATGAACTAAGGTACGCCTCAACTTTATCTAGAAATCGCGAAATATTATCTATGCCAGTTTGTAACAGTGCCTTATGGGCTTCTTCACTAACATGCGGAAGCTCTTCTATCCATCGTTTTACAACACCAAGTTTTGGCTCTATATCTTCTTCCCACATTCTATTAAATTCTTGTACAACATATGTCTTAGTTAATCCGCTGATCAAATTCTTTCTTAAAAGGAATCGCTTTAGAATATCTAACGACTCATTTTCATCTAGATGCTCCCGACTTACTTTACAAAGAGGTTCTTTTTCATAACTATTAAAATAGATTCTCATCTCAGCACCATTGCTTATAACCGAGAGTAGTGCATTCATCCTTTCGGACTGTCTTTTCAGGGTAACCACGTATTTTTCGAGGTTCACTTTGTATCGCTTTGTCTCCACAATGACACGAGAATCCGCCGGAATACCTTCCCTAATAAAAATATCTATTCCATCACGTTCAAAGTCAAGCTGAGTTCTTTTGTGCCCTAAACACTCCAGTATTGGGACAACAACTCTGATTTTGACATCCTCCTCTGTACGTCCAATCTCTCTAATGCTGAGGGAGGCGATTTTTCCTAAACACATTTTTATATCTTCGCTCATTCCACCAGCCTGTCTCCAATCTATTCATCAAAAGCCTGTCAGTTATATAGCTTCTCTTTACGGAATACCGTTTTTCAGCTAGAACGAAATGCATTTAGAGGCAGCACAACCCTTTGAACAAGCCAAAAATTATTGTGTAGACGAAAAAACAAAGTTACTAACATTAGGACATTGCCATTTCTGTAAAAATAAAATAAACAAATCTCCTTTACTTTCGTACGAATCACGCATCTTTTGTGAAGCGCTTCATTTCTCCAAAAGTTTCCGTTATTTTAGAATTCCGACATTCGCGGTTAGCGTCTTCAGCGCGTGGTATTCTCAGCTCTCGCTTTCTTTTTATGGCTTCTTCTTAAATGAAATTTTCTATGGTAGGGTAGGAGTCTAATTGTCGGATGTAGTTGGGCCAGTCCGCTTTCACCGCATCGAAGAACTGGATGAATCCTTGCTCCCGTGCTTCCCTTCTTTTCTCCTCTAGGGATTCTTCAGCCCAAGAAGCGACAGTGCTGGTGACCTCCATTTCTACCAGACGGGCAAATGTTTCACTCATCGCAAACCACTGGTTCCGACCGAGATCAAGCTCTCGACAGGTGTTGCTTACAGCTTCATTAATGTTGTTATGGACAAGTTCGTGGATGAGAGAATGTATAGAGGTCTTAGCGTTGCGCACTCCCATGGACCAATAACTCTCTCCAAACGTTGTATCGCCATAGGCCAGTGCATCGACTATGTGAGTTGTGAACGCTTCCCTTTTCCACGGTATCTTGGTGATCTCCGTGATTTTGGCGAAGACCGCATCCCCGCAATGACTCCACATCTCATCAATCTCCTTCCTGATCCTCTCTAGCTCTGGCTGTCTCTTCTTCCAGTAGGGTTCATAGAGTTTGTATGTAGTCTGAAGTATGGACTCTAATTTCGGTTTCAGTTCTTTTCCATATCTAGTGAACCAAGTCACGAACCGCGGACTCAAAGACGAAACATCCCTTGATTCCCCTAAAGATTCGATAAAGCATCTCTGCATGAATGTGTATTGGTCATGTAGAGAAGAGAATCTTTTGCACACATCTTTAGGCACAAGGCTTGCGAAGTCTCTTCGGTATTTCTCGTTTTTTAGAGCTGGATGTGTTCCACAAGAGAGATGGAGGTGATAATAAAGGTTCAAAGGTAGACTCACGACAAAGCTGACTCTAGGCATTGCCACTCCCGGATTATTCTACTTCTATTGAGCATAATATCCTTTGTGTCAGATGATCGCCTAGACTAGTTTCTGGAGCGTTAGATATCTTAGGCGTCTGCACAGTTAGAGTGTCAACTCTATCCCCTAACTTGGTCTTCCAGAGCCGGTAGATCCAAGCCCAGTCGAAATCGAAGGCTTCTAGGTCCTTGTAGCCACATACGAATCCCCAACATGTTACCTCATCAGGTTTCGATGTGGAGAAGAGAGCTCGCACATCATCGTCTGTTTGAGCTTGAGTCTGCCATTTAGTCCATTCTCTCTTAGGCGCCTTATTCAAGTCTGCGAAGAGGACGTTGAACCCATAGCGTTTGCGGACTGGGTTGTTTAAAGCGTTTTCCAGCAGAGAAGTTGAGGCTAGGCTTGCCGGGGTGGGATTTGAACCCACGCCATTAGGACAAGCCTTATCTTTACGATTTTCGTAACTCATAACGGATCCTCCGTGTACGTCGATGTAGGATGCGTCGCTGCTGCGGATCCTGGGCTGGTCGGTGTTCCGGACTGACCAGCTTCCTCATCGTCCTTCTCAAGCATGATTCTTCCCAGATAGGCATCTGCCTCCTCGAGGCAGGTGCGGAGTATCTCGCAAGCTCCAGCCGGCTGAAGTCCAACGCCTTCGATCAACACCTCTACGTTGACCTCATGGATCACGCAGCTGACGGAAACCCTCAACGTTCAACCTCCCAAATTGATGATGATGCCAGGTGCATCGAGGTCTATCTTGCGATGGGCTTAGCGTAGCGCTGAAAAATATTTGTAGTTTTATCTTCAGAACTCACTTAGGAGCCTCCAAGATGCCCAAGGCCTTCTTTTCCTCTGGGCTGAGGAAGGAAAGTCTCGCAAGCTCAATCTTGATGGCCCGTCTAACCAGGTCGCTGAGATCCTCACCTCTAGCCGTCGCAACTTTCACCGCTAGCTCTTTGTCAGCGGGGTCCACTCTTACAACGATGTGGTTACTCATTCACATTCCCCCATATTCCACCGTAATATCTATATTCGTGATAGAGTCTATCTTTCGGTTGAGAACAATGAAGTACAACAACAGGTTGGATCTCACCTCCAACCTCAACCCAGCTGCGACTAACGAGAGGATCATTCAAAGAGGTGAAGTGGAAGCGTGCGACATCTCAGAGAAGAATATCCTGTGCTTTGATCTGATTAGACCCTCAGACGTGAAGGTGCAAATAACACCCAACGGTTTTATCCGGCTTTACTTTAGAGGGGGAAGCAACCTCGCGACAGCTTACGAATGGCTCTACGAGCATGGGGGACCAAAAGCGGTCGAACTCCCTATTTTCGGACCTATAAGATAATTCTCTCCTCGGAGGCGCTGGACCTGTGGACAGCGATAATTGATAACCGCCCGCCTCCCCTAGACATATGGAAGGATCCAAAGCTCATGCTCCATTACATGAAGGTGGAAGAAAATAGGAAGCCCATGAAGGTAGCTCTGTTCTCGCTGCTCGCCGTTAAGGAGGCTGATCTCCCATATGAAAATCTCACTCAGCCCGAGACAGCTAAACTCGAATACTTCAATCTTCTGGAGAGCCACGGCCTGATCACCACTTACCAATTGTTCAAAGAGATGGGAGATCTGATTGAGAAGGCCGTGGCTCTCCCGTGAAGGTGCAAATAACACCCAACGGTTTTATCCGGCTTTACTTTAGAGGGGGAAGCAACCTCGCGACAGCTTACGAATGGCTCTACGAGCATGGGGGACCAAAAGCGGTCGAACTCCCTATTTTCGGACCTATAAGATAATTCTCTCCTCGGAGGCGCTGGACCTGTGGACAGCGATAATTGATAACCGCCCGCCTCCCCTAGACATATGGAAGGATCCAAAGCTCATGCTCCATTACATGAAGGTGGAAGAAAATAGGAAGCCCATGAAGGTAGCTCTGTTCTCGCTGCTCGCCGTTAAGGAGGCTGATCTCCCATATGAAAATCTCACTCAGCCCGAGACAGCTAAACTCGAATACTTCAATCTTCTGGAGAGCCACGGCCTGATCACCACTTACCAATTGTTCAAAGAGATGGGAGATCTGATTGAGAAGGCCGGCATATGCAAAATAACCCCTAAGATACTTGAAGAAGTTAAGAACCCAGCGCCGATAACTCTCGCAGACCTTGATAGGCTGGCTAGGCGTTACCCAAGATTCCGCGTGATTCGTGAAGCCGTCTTGAAGGCGATGCTGCCGAAAGGTGAATGCTGATGGTTGAGGAGTTTAAGGGAAGATTCCAAGGGGA
>JAGTQU010000038.1:0-5222 GCA_018396695.1 Candidatus Bathyarchaeota archaeon
ATTTAGACCACTCTGGAGGCGCTCCTATTTTCTATCTCTCCGAAAAGAAGCCAATCTTCGCGACCCCCGTGACTGCGGAGATTGTAAAGATTCTCATAAAAGATTTCATCAAACTGAGTGGATATTATCTGCCCTTCGAATACCTCGAACTGGAGAGCATGATGAGGCAGAGGAAAGACCTCACCTATGGCATGGATGTCAAGTTTAAAGACGTTGAGTTTAGGCTAATAAATGCGGGGCATATTCCGGGCAGTGCTATGGTCGAGCTTAATACGAATGGTAAAAGGATTCTATATACAGGAGACTTCAACACTTTAGATTCTAAACTAGTCAACAGCGCCAAAATCCCTAAACAAACCTTCGACGCGGTTATCATTGAGAGCACATATGCTACAGAAGACCATCCTAGTAGAAGAGACCTTGAGGAGGAATTCATTAGAGAGATTCTAAAAGTCATCGAGGATGAGGGTAGAATCCTCGTACCCGCTTTCGCAGTCGGTAGATCTCAAGAGATGCTTATGATGCTGAATGCTCACAATCTAAGCGGTAAAACTGTCGTCGACGGTATGGCGAGGCTAGTAAACATGATTTTGATGGACCACACAGATTATATCAGAGCGCCGAAAGATTTTATCAAAACGATTTCAGAAACAAGAGAGATTAAGGGATGGAAAGATAGGAGGGAAGCAGTTAAAAAAGCAAGGGTCATAGTCGCTCCATCAGGTATGTTAGAAGGAGGAAATGCGCTATTCTACTTAGAAAAATTGGCTTTAGACGAAAGAAATGCAGTTTTCCTTGTAAGCTATCAGATCCCAGGAAGCGGAGGAGCTAAACTACTCGAAACCGGAATGTTCAATATAAATGAGCATGAAGAAAAGGTTAGAGCTAAAGTTCGCCGGTTCGACTTTTCGTCCCACGCAGGTAAGACTGAGCTAGAAGCCTTTCTTAAAGGATTGAATGGAAAGCCAAAAATATTCGTCATCCACGGTGAACCTGAAAACTGTGAAGCCCTAGCATCCTATGCAAGAGATGAGTTGAATTTAGATGCTGTTGCTCCAAACCTAGATGAAGAATTCTCTATTTGACTTTGATTCACGAAAATAGAAAAACTAAATAACGGCTTCTCCTTTTCTTGAGAAGCTGAGAAGTGGTATCATGCCGAGCGAAATCTTTGAACCTGAAGAGTTCCTCGCCCTAGCTGATAAAGCCTCTGAATGCCGTATCAAAAGATTAGGGGATATTATGAAGCTTAAGCTGAGAACTAGTAAGAGACTATACACGATCGTCCTAGATAAAACGGAAGGAGAAGAAGTGTTGAGCAAGATAAAATGCCCAAAAAAAGAAGTTTAGAATTAATTGCATTTAGGATTAAAAAAATTTTACAATTCAAGTACATCTTCAGACTTCATCGACGTTGAGCCTTTGATCTTAGGGTTTACTGATTCAAGAATATTCTGAAGTTTATCTAATTTATCATCCTGGAATATTCTTCTAATCTGTTCTAGCTCTTCAATCGACCTTATTATGAATCCCCGCCTCTTCGAAGGAGCCCCAGCACTATCTAACGGATTTATCTCTATAACTAGACGAGAAGGGGAAGACTTGTAAGCTGGTAACTTTTGCACGAACACTCCAGGTATGCTAGTCTTCATCCTCTCCCAATCTTTGCCATTTGATAAAAAATCCCTCAACTTATTTTCCGACATGGCAATCCTTTGGAATTAATATATCTTAGAGAAATAAGTCTTTTGAAACATTGAAAAAACCAGATCTAAGAGTATATTAAAATCCATGAAAAACTAAGCTTGAGGCTTCAAGGCCTTTATTAGGGAGAAGCTATACCAGGCAATTTAGGAAAGGGAACAGCCTCCCATATCTTTTCGAGACCGCAAAGATACCTAGTTAATCTTTCAACACCTATCCCAAAACCGGCTGAAGGCGAGACCCCCTCTTTAAGCATCTCAAGGTACCACCCGTAATCTCTCAAATCATCGCCTCTACTTCTCATACGCCCGATAACCTTCCCAAATAAGTATTCACGCTCACCACCAGATATTGCCTCGCCATATCCTTCAGGATATATGAGATCGAAGTCTCTGAGGATTCCAGGCCTATCCGGGTCTTCCCTATCGTAGAATCCTCTTGCAGTTAAGGGGAAATCGTAGATCCAGAACGGATCATCAAACATGGAGGAGAGCGCGACCTCGGCATCCCACGGTATCTCCTCCCCATATTTCACATTATAACCCTTTGAAAGGAGGAGATCAACAGCTTCCTTATGTGGAATCTTCTTGAAGGGAAGGTTTGGAACTTTTAGGCTTCTCTTAAGAGATGTAAGCTCTTCTCTGCAATTTTTCTTGACTCTTCTAACCACGTAAGCTAGCATCCTCTCACCGAGATCCATCGCCTCCATATACGAAGCTTCAGCAATCTCTAAGTCTAGCTGTCTGAACTCCGAGAGATGACGCATCGTAGCCAGACTCTCTTGTGGCTCTAGACGCACATTAGGAGATAAGGAGAAGATTTTCCCCAAACTAGATACAACCATCTGTTTATATAGAATCATGCTACTCATTATCTTAAAATGATGACCGTAGAAGTCTATTGAAACTTGCTTGGCTCCTCTAATCCCTGGATCGGTTACTGGACCAATTATTGGGGCGAGGATCTCAACAAATCCTTCACCTCTGAGAAAATCTCTCAACGAAGAGAGGATCTCGTCTTGTATAATTAGTATGTTCCGCATCCTAGGCATCTTTATATACTTGAATCTTTCGAACAGGTTTGTTTTTATTTCAGACAGGTCAAGCATTGAGTATTATTCACCCTTATAGGCTTAAAAGACGAGCAAGCCTACATATAAATTTTTTTCAAAAATTTTTGGAAAAAATACGAAGAAAAATATAAATAAATGTATAAAAATATAATTTTTACAGAAGATGGATCTCGACGATTTTGATAGAAAAATTCTCCAACTCCTCCAAAAAGATTCGAAAATTTCCGCAAAGGAGATAAGCGAAATCACCGACCACCCAATAACCACCGTATATGCGCGTATAAAAAAACTTGAAGACGCTAGGATCATTAAAAATTATGGAGCTGTTCTGGACGCTTCGAAAGTGGGGAAACCCACTACTGCTTTCATTCTCACATCCATAACATATAGGGCTCCTGGAGTCGACGAAACGCTGGATCAAAGAAAGATCGCCAAGGAGGTTGCACACTTTCCAGAGGTTCAGGAGGTTCACATCATAACAGGGGACTGGGATTTATTGATTAAAGTAAAGGCTGAAAACGTTGCCGCGATAGGGAACTTTGTAGTAGATAAGCTTAGGACTGTTAAAGGGATTGAAAAGACCCTGACATGCATGGTGTTCGACACGATCAAAGAGACTTTAGAGATCCAGCTTTAAGCGGGTATTTTCAGCGAGTAGAATCGAGCATAAAGACTTTCACGCTTTACTGTACAATTTCGACTCTTTTTTACAAGTTTTTGATATCGCGTAGATAACATTCGGCAACGTTATCGGAGTGAAGGTTTTAGCATACTTGATCTTGGCAGCATCTAAAAAGTTCTTCGAGTCTCCCCCATGCTCCACATACCCCTTAATAAATGCGGATGTGATTTCTACTACCCTATCCAGCGGATCAAGTGGATCAGCGTAGTGTCCCATAAAATAGAGGAACTCGGCTAGATCCCAAGCCTCGTTTCCTCCTAACCCACTTTGCTCAAAATCCACTGCCATGAGATCAGAAGAGGGTTGGACAATGAAGTTTTCTGGTTTACAGTCTCCTAATGTTGCCCCAGCATCGTGGATTTTAGCTACGGTTTCACCGACCTTTTCAATAACCACCTCATCTTTGGAAGGGCCTTTATTTTTAATCACTTTCCTTAAAATCGTGGCGAGGCTCTCGCCTTCAATATACTCTCGGATAATCATCTTATTTTCAAAACTAGCCTCCAATATTCTTGGCACTTGAATCCCTTTTTTACTTAGATAACTAATAGCAGCACACTCCCTTTCCATCCTCGTCTTTCCAAGGATTGAAAAGTTCTGAGTCCCAAGGGTCCATAGCGCTAGGGGACCCCATTTTAAACTAATCCAACTTGGATAACGTTTCAATATAGCATTCTTAGAAGTCTCGTTAACTTCGTATATGATCAGATAGACTTCGTTTAAGACTTCTCCGAACCTTTGGATCCTTATGTTTTTGACGCGACTTGATTCAATTCTCGCTAACATCTCATCTAAACTAGAAGACTCTTTTAGGCTTGCGATACGTGTAGCAGTGGGATAGTAGAGGAACTCTTCTCGACGTGGAAGCTCAGCTGACTTAAATGTCCGCTGGATCAGTAATCCTTCAATGGAAGACCTGGGATGAATCAAATGTAGCAGATCAAACGCTCCGCTTAGATTCATCCTCAGAAGATTATCTAGCATCTTCTGAGCCCGACCTATCATGAATGTGCGTAAAGGGCTTTTCCCCAAAGTCTTTTCAATGAACCGCTTATCGATTATAAAGTAATCATCTTTTGAATGGAGGATCCCTTCTCTTTTTAGAGCGTTCAAAGCACCTAGATAATCGAGGAGTAGAGTATTAGGATGATCATCCATGTTTTGTATGTGTTCTAGGATTCCCGGTAGTAAATGGGATAATCTTGTTAAAATATCATTTACGAAGTATCTGGGATCGATGAGAAGTTCGTGTGCGATACTAGCATGATCCATGATTAGATTTGAAAGGCTCTCTTTTATCTTCCTCATTTTGTAACGCGTTTCTAATTCTTTAAAATAGTCTTTTCCTTTAATTGGCTGATAGGATAGCAAAAGCCTGCTTGCAGCGATCTCTAGAAGAGTTGATGATTCAACATCTTCCTCGAAGAGTTTATTATCTATTATCGTTACTTCAGTCTCTATTTCTTCACACTTAACTTGGAGCCTTTCTATACCACCGCTTAAACCTGTAGCAACGCCGATAAGGATGAGGTGATTATCTACGGAATAATAGTGAGGCATCAAGAGAAGGGCGACAGTATTAGGGATAATCAGCTCAATTGTTTCAACAAGATTCTTCTGGAGTTCCTCCCCGAGCAAAGCAGTCTTCCTCAGAATTATAAACCGTATAGAAAAAGGGTAGAAAATCAATTTAAGGGTTGCTGAGTCATCTCGATATGAAAAGTTTAAGATGATAAGCGAGTATTTTTGGAATGCTAGAACACA
>JAGTQU010000038.1:5230-10561 GCA_018396695.1 Candidatus Bathyarchaeota archaeon
ATAGCGATTTAGGAGTAGACGTGAAAAAGAAGGGAGTAGAATCCTTCAGGGGGATTGTGGAGAACCTCTTTCCAAACGCGTTCTGCATTGTTCAACGCGATCCTGATAATCCGAGAATAGGGTTAGTAGCGCACACTGACGGGGCTGGAAGCAAACCCATCCAAAGCTATCTGCATTGGAAGGAAACAGGTGACCCAACCTGGTTCCAAGGGCTCGCACAAGATGTGATCGCTATGAATCTTGACGACATAATTTGTGTTGCTGCCAAGCCAGTATCCTTCATAGATTACATAACTTTAAATCCATACGCGGTTAATCGGGTTAGCTTACTTGAATCCCTGGCTCAAGGGTTCTCTCAATGCTTCAAGATGCTTAAAAATCATGGAATATCCATACTGTTTGCAGGCGGAGAGACAGCGGATCATCCTGATCAGTTGAGAACCCTCGACGTCTCAGGCTCCGTCTTCGGCAGAGTTGAATTAGATAAAGTTGTAACGGGAGAAAAGATTGAGCCTGGTGATTTGATCATAGGGATAGAAAGCGGTGGAAAAGCGAGCTATGAACAGTACTTGAATAGCGGGATTATGTGTAATGGTCTTACTCTTGCGAGGAATTGCTTGATGGATAAAAGTTATGCTTCAATGTATCCTGAAATCGCTCATAGTGGAGACCGGTGTTTAGGAAGATTCAAGTTTGATCATTATGTTGACGAGCTAGATATGAGTGTCGGAGAAGCGCTTCTTTCACCCACTAGAGTTTTTGCTCCGATTGTAAAAAGCATACTATCACAGTTGGGAGAATCGATCCACGGCATGGTTCACAATACCGGGGGCGGTATCACTAAATGTCTTCAATTGGGGCGTGGGATCCATTACATAAAAGATTCTTTACCGGAACCATATCCAATATTTAGACTGATCCAGAGAGAGTCAAGAACTGATTGGAAGGAAATGTACCAGGACTTCAACATGGGGATCGGGTTCGAGCTTATAGCTGAGCCTGAGATAGCAGATGAAATAATCGATATTGTGGAAGGTTTTAAGGTTAGGGCTATGGTGATCGGACATTGCGAGAAGAGTGAGGTTCAGAATAGATTAACTATCTCAAGTCTATTCGGAAATTTCACATATCTTTGATGCCGGATCTAGACTTCACAAACGATCTTTTATCGATGAATAGACTTTTAGGAGCGGATTAATGGAGAGAAAGAGGTCTGCACCGTCTATTCAAATTTCAAGGATAAAAATATCTGCTTGAAGTTAAAGAATGCACTACTCAAACTCTTTAGAGTCTAAGCCCAGTTCTTCCAGCCTCTTTAATCCTCTAGTACGCTTCTTTATCTCCATACTCTTTATCTTTTCTAAAGCTTCATTCTTATCGAACATATGGTCTTCCTCGAAGTAGCCTCTCTCAATTGACCTATCCACGAAGCTTTTTCCTTGGTTCGTTCTTGCGAGAACAGTTGTGTAGCCATCCTGAGAACCTAATCCTCCAACCGAAACGTCAGAAGCCCAATTTGCGAAGTCTAAGCATGGCAGGCATTCTGGTCTAACAATCCTATGAAGCTCGTCTAGGTCGATCTCAATTCTCTTTCCATTAGAAAGTTTTACGATCATCGATTCTTTCACATTAATCTTCTCGATGTCGCTCATTCTTGCATTGATTTTCTCTTCTAAGAATTTTCTTCCGTCTTCCGTGAAGTGAAAGTTCTCATAGCAGAAGAGCCCGACTGTGAAGTTTACGATGTTGGATGGGACGATCTTCAACAGCTGCATCTTCCTTATGGTCGTTATTTGGCAGGGGGTGCCTACGACTGCGATACGTGTTGGAAACTCTCCGAGCCCTTTCAACATAAGTAGAGAGGGGATATAAGTAGTGTAAATGTTTAGATCTTCAAGCGAGGAAGAAACTGCAAGGCTGCTTCCTGCCCCTTTTAACAAGTATTTGAAAGACATGGCTAGCATAGGCTGATTGTTCATAAGCCCTTCTCTTCTACTTATGAGCGCCCCATCTATGATTTTCTCGTCCATTAGATACTTCAAGAATCCTGTTACAAAACCACCATCTGTAGCAACCTCTTGAATCTGAAGATCCTTCGACCTCAAACTATAGATCGACTTATACGAGCCTATAGGTAGTGAATAGTTGTATCGCTCTCTTAGACTATTCTCGAGGGATGATGTCCTAGGACATATAGCATAGCAGATTCCGCAGCTGAGACAATTCTTTTCATTAATATAATCTGGTTTTCCCTTTAGTATTGCGATCGCTTCGAGCGTTGAAGCTGAGCAGAAAGTAACGCATCCTCGGCACATGGAGCATAGATTTTTTTCGATAACTTCTTCCTTGAGATTATAAAAGGATTTTATTCCTACCTCTTCTCGGATCTTCTCAAGGTCGGGCTTTGATTTTGGAGCGCATCCCCCACATGCTACACAGGTCGGGCAACGTGAAGCCATCGATTCTTCATCACTTAATCTTGAGCTTTAGATCCTCTTCAACTTTTTCTATTTTTAACCGCTGAATTTTTTTGGCAAACTCTGTCACCATCTCGGTGAACTCAATGGGCATGCAAGCTGCAGCGAAGATCATCTCCAGCCGCTCGCCTCCTACGCCCAGAACATCTAGAGCCTTCTTCATAGCTTCGATCCGCGTTTCTGCTTTGAAGTTTCCGTCAATGTAGTGGCACTGGTCAGGGAGACAGCCAGCAACAATAACCCCATTAGCCCCGTGCTTGAAAGCCGTGAACACGTGTAGGGCATCGACTCTGCCAGTGCAAGGGACAAGAATTATCCTCACATTTTCAGGATATTCAAGCTTCATCGAACCAGCCGCATCTGCTGCAGCGTACGAGCACCACTGGCACGCTAAACACACAATGACCGGCTCGCCTTTCTTATCCTCGCTAAGCCATTTCTCAGGTCCAAGGATTGCCTTGATCTTGGGAATGATCTGATCGTCTTTGAAGTGTCGAAGCTGCATCGCACCTACCGGGCACGTGGCAGCGCATATGCCACAGCCTTTACATGCAGCCTCGATCACCTCTGGCAGACCAAAGGGCAGCCACGTTATCGCTTTGTAGGGGCATGCTGAAACACAGGCGCCACACCCTATACAGACCTCGGCATCAACTTGAGCCTTCGCTAAGTCGATCTCTATCTCTCCCTTTAATAGGAGAGCTGCAACACGGGACACAGTGCCTTGGGCTTGAGTTATGCTTTCTTGTATATCCTTCGGTCCTTGACACGCCCCGCATAAGTATACGCCATCCACGGCTGTATCTAATGGCGCGAGTTTAGGATGTCTCTCCATGAAGAATTGGTCTTGAGATAAGCTTAACCCTAGCTTATGAGCAAGTTCTCCAGTCCCCTTAGATTGGACGACCCCTGTTGATAGAACCAGGAGATCTACGTCAGCGTATCTTAGATCGCCAAATTCATCTCTAATATTCAGTTTGAGATGCCCGTCTTGAAGCTTTGAGACTTCTTCTACTTCTCCACGCAGTAGTTTGACACCTAGTGATTCTGCTTTATAATAGTAATCCTCATAATCTTTACCCGATAAACGTATATCTTTATGAATTATTACGACCTCGCTCTCAGGTAGCTGTTGCTTTATTGCTATCGAATGTTTAAGCGCTATAGCGCAACAAATCTTGGAGCAGTATTCGTTAATTTTTGGATCCCTAGACCCAACGCATTGAATCATAGCGACTCGTTTTGGAGGAGCCCATTCTCCTGGAACTAGGACCTTACCTTGAGTAGGACCGGACATATCGAGCATCCGAGCAAGCTTCAGCTGATTAATGACGTTCTCATATTCTCCGAATCCAAACATTCCTGTCGCATCGAAAGTTTCGAAGCCTGTAGCTACAACGACGGCGCCTACATCTATGGTAACCTCTCTAGGTTTCTCCTCCAGATTGATCGCATCTACTGGGCACGCTTCAATACACTGACCGCACTTCGTGCATGATTGAGGATCGATCACATAGGCCCTAGGCATAGCTTGATTCGATGGAAGATAGATCGCCTTTCTCTCATCTAGACCTAGATTAAATTCGTTTGGAACTTTCACAGGGCATACTTCAGCGCATTTCCCGCAAGCCATACAGAGTTCCATGTTAACGAATCTTGGGTTTATTGTGAGAGTTGCAATATATTTTCCGACATGACCGTCAAGCTTCTTCAACTCGGTGGAGGTTAAAATGTTGACGTATGGATGGTGGCTAATAGGAGACCTGTAAAAACATCTCCTGTGGAGATCATTCTGGCATGGAGAGATGCATGTCCCACAGTCATCGGTTGGGAAGACGGAACCTAACTGGAGAGCCTTTCCTCCAATGAAAGGCGTTCTTTCGATGAGATACACATCCAATCCTAAATCTCCTAGTCGCGTAGCCGCCTCAACACCGGATGGTCCCCCCCCGACAACTAGTACCGAGGGGTTAGCTGTCATCTTCATTTTATCGATGGGTTCAAGGGTTTTAGCCCTCTCAACAGCTGCGTTAACTATGTGTTTTGCCTTCTCAGTCGCCCTCTCTATCTGTCCAAGGTATATCCATGAACACTGTTCCCTAATATTTGCCATTTCGAAGAGGAATTTATTTAACCCCGCTTCTTCGACAACCCTTTGAAATGTAGGCTCGTGAAGTCTAGGAGAGCATGATGCGACGACTACTCTATTTATATTATGCTCCTTAATCTTTTCTTTAATGGATTGTTGACCTACCTCGGAGCACGTGAACTCGTTCTCCTCTGAGTAGACGACGCCTGGAAGCGTCTTAGCGAACTCAACTAGAGCAGCTGTGTCAACAGACTTCGCTATGTTGAGTCCGCATCTGCAAATGAATACGCCAATTCTTGGCTGCTTTTCACTCTGCTCATCCTTATTCATTTTTTAACCTCCCTAAGCTCAGAGACAAATTCTTCAAGAGTCTCTAAAAATTGGGGTAGCATAGTTCCACATGATTTGAGCACTTTTACGGGTAATGGTTTCCCAAAATCCTTTGATAACCTTTCGAAAAACTCCAACTGCCGCTCAGCATGGTCGACGCCTTTCTTGTAGTGGCACCTATCTTCTACGCACCCTATGAGCATGACGCCGTCTGCCCCCATCTCTAGGGCTCTGAAAATATGTCTCAATGACACCGTGCTCATGCAGGGAACATAGACAGGGATAAACGAGGGGGAGTATTTTATTCTTTTGGTTCCTATTGTATCGAGCAAATTGTATCCGCAGTCATTACAAGCTAAACCAACTATAATCATCTCAGACTCTTTCCGATCCTTCAGAATAGCTGCTAATTGGGCATCAAGGAGATCGAAGCCG
>JAGTQU010000016.1 GCA_018396695.1 Candidatus Bathyarchaeota archaeon
GACCAAGAACTTCTCGTCTGGTGATTCCTCGTCATACCATGCTAAACACGCTATCAAGACAAAACCTGCACGCTTTTCACTAGTAGGTGCGGGTGCTGAAATCCCTTCCCTCAAGGCACCATAATTAACCCGAGAGTTTGAACGTCGTCCTGACTTGGGTTCATGGTAGCCCGGGAGAGATTCGAACTCTCGTGAGGAGGTCCAGAGCCTCCCATCCTTGACCGCTAGATGACCGGGCTGCTACGTCTCGAATATCCTTCATCTGGGGTAATATAAGCATAATCCATGAAATATGTGAGACCCAATATTTGTATGACTTCAATTTTATAAATTTAGAGCTTTTTAATCTTAAAGGATTCTATAAATATTTAGATGGCTCTATTATGAGAGTTTAAAATATATAGAGAATATAGGTGAAAACCGAAAACTTTAAATATATGAATCATGCGGAGAGTATTGCTTCACAGCACAAATATTTCTGAATTAAAAGATGAGGAATGTTTGTGTAATAATTATGAAGCATCGTCCCATATGTTGAGGGGGAAGCTTTGTCTAGAAGAAGAGATAAGACAATATCTGAAGATATATGCCCTGAATGCGGGAGTCGAGCTATTGTAAATGATGAGGATTCAGGGGAAGTTATCTGTAGTAATTGTGGTCTAGTTTTAACCGAATCAGTAGTTAATAAAGGCCCTGAGTGGAGGGCTTTCACTCAAAGTGAGAAAGAGTCTAGGAGTAGAGTCGGCGTTCCAATATCATTTTCCGTTCATGATAAAGGGCTCACAACGATGATTGGTAGAGTCGGAAGAGACGCGTTTGGGAGAAAGATTCCTTTAAAGACTAAACTACAAATGCTCAGATTACGTAAATGGCAGATAAGATCAAGGGTTCACTCGTCGATTGATAGAAACCTCGCTCAAGCCATGGCTGAGTTAGATAGATTAACAGATAAGCTTCACATCCCACCTCCCATCAAAGAAAGGGCGGCTATAATCTACAGGAAGGCTCTTGAAAAGGGGCTTGTTCGAGGACGCTCAATATCAGCCATATCTGCAGCCTCGCTCTACGCTGCTTGTCGAATCACACAGACGCCGAGGACTCTGAGAGAGATATCTAGACACAGCCCAATAGACAAGAAGGACATTGCACGGTGTTATAGGCTCCTATTGAGAGAACTTAGGATTCAGATGCCTATCCCCGAGGCCCAAATGAGGGTTCCAAAGATAGCTGCCAAAGCGGGTATAGGAGAAAAGACTCAGCGTGCAGCGATAGAGATACTCAGGAAGGCTGAAAGCCTCAAAACAACTGCTGGCAAGGATCCCATGGGTCTAGCTGCGGCAGCACTCTATATTGCATGCGTTATGAATGAAGAGAAAAGGACTCAGAAGATGATCGCTGACGCTGCTGGTGTAACAGAGGTTACAATAAGGAATAGATATAAAGGTTTGAAGGAAGCTTTAAAGCTCGACATTTAACAAGCAATATAAATATCGTCAACCCTTTTTTCTAATTGTCCACAATGGTAACAGAGGAAAAAAGGGATCACATTCTCATCCTCTGTGTAGATCGAGATAACGACGTAGGGGAAAAAACAAAGATCCAGACTCCTATACTCGATCGAGAGGCGAATTTGAAGGCAGCAACAACCTTAGCTCTAACCGACCCTGAGGAAGCAGACGCTAATGCAATGTTCGCTGCAATCAAGCTATACGATCAGCTTCAATCCAAAGACAGTAAAATAGAATATCACATCGCAACAATAACAGGCTCTTCTCTCGGAGGAATAGAAGCGGATAGAAAGTTAGCCAGCGAGCTCGAAAACGTCTTAAAGATCCGTCCCTCCTCTCAGGTGATTCTAGTCACAGACGGTTTCTCAGACGAATCAATCATACCGATAATACAGTCGAGAACTTTAATAACCTCCATCTATAGGGTTGTCGTTAAACATAGTGAAAGGATTGAAGAGAGCTGGGCATTATTTTTTAAATATTTTAAAATGCTTATCAATGAACCCCACTACTCCCGATTCTTCCTAGGCGTTCCAGGGATCATGCTCATGATCCTTGGGATACTCCTAGTTTTCAACCAGCTGGAGAATGCTGGCATGGCTCTTACGTTCATCTTAGGCGCAGCTCTTCTTGTGAGAGGTTTCGGCTGGGACAAGAAGCTATCAGCGATTCGGTTCGTCCTTCCCCCCCCTGAGAGACAACTGATTCTAGCTTCACTCAGCGTTGGAATAATCGTAGCTATAGTAGGATCCTATCAAGGAGTAGTTAACGCTTCTAAATTGGTGGAGAAGGATGCACCATACTTCTGGTTGGACTATTATTACTGGCTGCAATTGTCTCCTAGACTTATCTCAGCGTTTATTATAAGTTCGATTGATCTCATCATAATCGGAGTAATGGTCGCGTTGCTGGGAGGATTCGCATCGTATTATATACAGAAGGATCCTAAAAAATGGCAGAATCTAGTAGGCATAATAGTGGCCTTTTGGCTCCGGTTCATTCTCATAGAGTCTGCTTTTCAGCTTAGTCAACCTGACAGACCGTTAACTCTCTGGTCGCCTCTAGTGGTGATGACTTTCTGGGGTGTATTAACCACCGTTACCGCAGTATTCTTCATTTATGGCGCCTATAAAAAGCTCCCTCCATTCAGAAAATAACATTAAGGTCGAAGGTGAAACAGAATATTCAGGATATTAAATTCATCATTCTTTTATGTATGACATTTCAATTTATTGAAGAGCAAAATGCTTCGAGGACTCCTATCCGCTCTCGGTATATACTCGATATATAGACGCTGGTTACGATCGCAGATAAACCAAAAAAATAATCCAAAACATATTGGAATAATCCTTGATGGGAATAGGAGATGGGCGACTAGCCGGCAGCTAAATCCTTGGGAAGGACATAAGGAGGGAGCTACTAAAGTAAAGAGTTTTCTCAAATGGTGTGTAGACCTCGGGATCAAGACAGTCACTCTCTACGTGTTTTCGACCGAGAATTTTCAAAGACCAAAAAAAGAGGTTGACGAACTTATGAAGATCGCTGAAGAGAATCTGAAAGAGGTTTTGAACTCAACCGTCATCCACCAGAATAAAGTACGTATAAAGGCAATAGGCAGGTTGAGCATGCTCCCAGAAAGCCTGAGACAACTTATCTATAAGGTTGAAGACGCTACGAAAACATATGACAAGTTTTATCTTAATCTTGCTTTAGCATACGGAGGAAGAGCAGAGATAATCGACGCTGTAAAAAAAATTGCTCATAGCGTTGCTGAGAAAAAAATGGATTCAAGCATGATCGATGAAGCACTCTTTGAGAAATACCTTTATACTTCTTACCTCCCTCATCCAGACCCGGACTTAATAATAAGAACGTCTGGAGAATCTAGGCTTAGCGGATTTCTATTATGGCAGTCAGCCTATAGCGAACTCTTTTTTGTAGACGTCTACTGGCCCGATTTTAGAGAGATAGATTTAGAGCGAGTTTTAAGAGCGTATCAGTCTCGTCACAGACGCTTCGGAAAATGATTAAACAGTCAAGTCTTCAATTGTTTCATCGAAATGCGTCAGTTTTTTCGGCTCTCCATTGCTCACTAAGATAGTGTCTTCAATCCTTACTCCGCCAAATTTTGGAATATATATTCCAGGCTCATTGGTTGCTACATTTCCTGCAGTGAGAGTCTCTGAGTTTTCCTCCCCTATGGTTGGAGGCTCATGAACATCTAAGCCAATCCCATGCCCTAAAGAATGTATGAAGTAATCCCCGTAGCCTCCATTTTCAATTAGCCTCCTTGCAGCAGCATCTATTTCGCTACATTTGAAACCATCTTTGTATTTGGTTAGAGCAGTTGCCTTTGCATTCAGAACCAACTCAAGTATTTCTCTTTGCTTTTTAGTCGGCACTCCCAGAATGAAGGTTCTGGTTATATCGGATCTATAATTTTTATAGACCGCGCCTATATCCACTGTAACTAGATCACCTTCTCTAAGCCTTCTATCCGTGACATCTGCGTGGGGATAAGCAGATCTAAAACCCGAGGCTATTATTACAGGGAATGCTCGATCCTGAGCTCCGTTTCTCATCATCGCATAGACTGCTTCAGCAGCTATCTCGTTCTCCTTCACTCCTTCTTTGAGATGTTCTCTGACGGCTTCCATCCCAATCGAGGCTAAATCCCCAGCCTTTTCAAGCAGTTTGACTTCGTCAGCGTCTTTCACTCTCCTCATCTTCCAGACAACATCTCTCCTATCTCTAAAGACTTTATCTTTGAATTTTTCTTTTATCTTATTGAATAAGCTGAGAGGGAGCTCATCGACTCCAATAGATTTACATTCATTGTCAAGAATTTTTTCCATCAACTCTAAGAGATCCTTTTGTCTATATGGCTTGAGACAGCAACCTCTAGATTGTTCTTTGGCAAACTCAAGGTTTAACTTAGGGAGAAGAAGCTGCGGTTCTTCTCCTCTTTTTAAGATTAATAATCCTCCACTTGTGGAACCTGAAAAATAGCATATACTTGACTCCAGACCGATGATGAAAGCATCTAACCCCTCATTTTCTAGATATCCTTCAAGCCTCTTAATTCTCATCATGTTTCGCTCTCATAACCTCTAGACATCTAACCTTCATAGAGATTTATTTAAAAGATTGGATTGAGAAACAAAATGACTCGACGCCAGTTTAGACAATAATCCCACTCTAATACGTAATAATACTGGCATAAAGATGCGTTTCTCGATCGCTTATTTTGAATTGTTTAAAGGATGATAGAAAAATCGCATCAGATAATCCCATCCAGGTTCTCGTATCGATGAATGTGGATAGGATATCTGACATCGTAGGGGACCGGTCGTATGGTATACATTAAAAAGATTATGATTAAGAACTTCAAATCGTTCGGCAACCTGGTTAAGCTTAACTTTGAACCAGGATTCAATATCGTAACCGGTCCTAATGGCAGTGGAAAGAGCAACATTATAGATGCTGTTCAATTCGTCCTAGGTGAGCTACATACTCGTAGGATGCGTGTATCAGACCATTCAGGTCTCATCTACGACGGGAATGAAGAGGGCGGTTCACAAAAAGCTTCCGTTGCTCAAGTAACCTTAACCTTTGAAAATACTGACAGGAATTTAGCCATCGATAAAAATCTAGTAAGCATCAGTAGAAAAGTCGACCGTCAAGGGAATAGCCAGTACTATCTCAACGGCAAGAGAGTTTCAAGACGAGCCATCTTAGATATGTTGGAGATGGCTGGAATCAGCCCAGGAGGCTACAATATCGTGCTTCAAGGTACAGCGACCAGGCTTAGCGATCTGACTCCGCAGGAGAGGATGAAAGCTTTTGAAGACCTCATAGGAATTACGGAATATGACGAAAAAAAGGCTGAAGCTAAAGAAAAGCTTTCTGAAGCTGAGAGAAAGATCGAGATCGCATCAGCTAGGATCGATGAGGTTAGAAAACGTGTCTCAGAACTCGAGGCTCAAAGAAATGATGCTATTAAATTCCAACTTCTTCAAAATCAGGAGAACAATCTAAATGCCATCAAAACTTCATACAAATTAAATCAGCTTCAAATAGAAGCTGAAAAGATAGGAGCGCAAATTGAAAATACGAAACGTGAGATTGAAGCGTTAGAAAAAGAAAAATCGCAACTTATCAAAGAGAGAGATTCTGCCAAAGCTTCATTTGAAGAATTCAATAAAGAAAATTCAGAAAAAGGGAATACTAGACTGCCTCTACTCAAATCAGATCTTGTTGCAAAAAAAACTCTGAAAAATTCTTTAACTTCGAGTATAAATAGCCTTGAGCGGCAAAAAAAGGTCCTTGAAGAGGATGAGAAGAATAAACTAAAAGATATAGATAATTTAAAAAATGATTTGATAGTGAAAGAACAAGAGATAAAAATAAAATCAGATAAATTAAATATTTTAGAGAATGAAATCTCAGAAAAAGAAATTTTTCTGAAAGAGTTAAATGAGAAATTAAATACGATTAAAGAGACATCTAAATCAAACCTTAAGAAAATAGAACAATTAACAGAAATATTATCATCTCATCAAGAGATGATAAACGGATATGAAATAGAAATTAATGGGAAAAAAATAAAATATAATGCGATTAAAGAGAAGTTAGAAGAGAATGACAGGAAAAAAGAAGAAATATTAAAAGTAATTAATACACTAAAGACAAACATAGAAAAATATAATGAACTGAAGGAGGAAGAAGCAAAAAAGCTAGAAGATTTACTGAACACCATAGAATCTCAAATAACTCATCAGAGAAATCTGAGAAATACTATACAAAACGCTAGCAAGCTTGCAAAAGATGCAGAAATAATAGTTACTCAATTTTCTGCTAAGAGAGACCTGTGGGAGAAGCTAGCAGCCGATGAGAAAGCATATGAAAGGGTAAAAGAGATGGGTGAAGCTGGCGCTCTGAAAGGATATTATGGGGCTTTAAGGTCGCTAATAAAAGTTGATTTAAAATACCAAAGGGCAGTGATTGCATCATCTAAAGGTTGGTCTTCTGCCTTCATTTTTGATGAAATCCAAGATATCCTTGAATGTATTGAACATTTGAAAAAAAATAGACTCGGCTCAACGAAATTTATCCCCTTAAAAAACATTCAAGAAACGGATCAAGGACACGAAGTCTCTGGAGAAGGAATAGTCGGACTTATCCCTAATCTAATCCGTTATGACGATAAGTTCAAACCTGTAATCAACTTCGTCTGGGGAAACACAGTAATCGTTCAAGATACCTCTGCAGCTCTTGAAGCGGTTAAAAAAGGTTATATAGCGGTAACCTTATCAGGCGACGTCTATGAGTTAAAAGGAGGGATCATAGGCGGGTTCTATCAGCCTCCACCTGATGCTTCAAAACTCATCCCGAAAAAAGAATCCATTGACAACTTATCCTCGTATTTGAAATCGCTCAGAGATAGACTCATAAAAAGAATGAGTGACCTTAAGCACTCTGGTGAGGGATTACGAAAATTCACCAAGTTTATGGAAAGTTCTCAGAAAATGATTGAAAACATAGATAAACAGATTGAGGAGACTAAAGAAAATATTAGTAGACTTGAGAAAAATATTATCGCAATAGAAGATAAGAATAAGGAGATAAAATCAGAATTAGAGCAAGAGCAGAATCTTATAGCTACTCTTGAGGAACGTCGAAGCAAAACGCTTCAAGAGATAGAAAAAATAAAGACTGAAATCAGTGAAGTTAGAGAGTTAGCCAAACCTTCAAACACAGTAGATCTTGAGATTAGAATCAACGCTCTCAACGCTGAGATTTCTAGCCTTCAAAATGAGAGAAACCAGCTCAGATCAGATGTCTCGATATTAACCAGTCTCGTTAATGATCTCATAAGGAGAAGGATTTCTGAGTCCGAGACTCAAGTTGAAAAATGGCGCGAAAAGATTAGAGAGGTTGAAGAAGAACGCAAAGAGGCAGAAGCAAATCTATCCAATTTAGCAGATGAAATAAAAAATTTGGAGAAAGAGTTTGAAAAAGTGGCTTCGGAAGTAGAGGCTTCGACTCAGGTTATCGTTCAGCATCAAAAGACCTTGAAACTATTCGAGCAGAGAATAGATCATCTTGATCAAAAACGAGAAGCATTATCAAAGAAACACATGGATCTATCTTTCGAATATGAAAAACTCAAGCTGCAGATCAATCAAGTCAAAAACGATCTGTTTGCTCTAGGGTTCAATGAAAAAATCGATACATCAAACATTAACCTAGATCTTGTCGAAATAACACTATCCTCGATCAAAGCAGAGAAGTCTTCACTTGGAGCGATAAACCAGCTCGCTGAGTCTCAGTATGCCGAGATCGTGGGAAACTTTAAGCAGATGAGTGTTAGATTGAACGAACTTGAAGAAGAAAAAAACTCGATATTAAAGTTCATCGAAGAAGTTGAGAAAGAAAAACAGGAACACTTTATGAAAGCATTCAACGAGGTCTGCGAGAATTTCTCCACAATATTCGCTAAACTTACAGGCGGGGGGGAGGGACGTCTAGAACTTCAGAAACCTGAAAATCCATTCTCCGGAGGCGTGGACCTTTATGTCCAGTTCCCAGGGAAGCCTATGCGATTAGTCGCTGGAGCTAGTGGGGGTGAAAGATCGGTTGCAGCTATTGCTTACCTGCTATCCATACAAAAGTTCTTGAAGGCCCCGTTCTACCTTTTTGATGAAATAGATGCTCATCTTGACGATCTAAACGTTTTAAAACTGGCTGAGACTCTTAAAGAGAATTCCGATGGCGCCCAATTCATTGTTGTGACTTTGAAGGATGCTATGGTTCAAAATGCGGAGAGAATATACGGGGTATTTAATCAGGGGGGTTCAAGCCGGGTCATTGCACTCCCCTTAAAATTGGAGGTGGTATCCTAAATGTCGAAAGACAAACCCTTCTATCTAAATCCTCCTTGGGAGATTCTATTCAAAGAGTCGAAGCTTGAGAAGATCTCTCCTTGGAGCATCAATCTTGTCAAGATTTTGAATTCTCTGCTCGAAGAGATGAATAAGGCTGGAATAGATTTCAGGATCGCGGGGATAGCAATCAACTCATCCGTAATCATACATCTGAGAAAGGCTGAAATGCTTTTAAAATTAGAGGAGCCCCCACTTCCTCCTCAAGAGAAGGAGATATTCTATCAGCCTCCTCCTCTTAGCCTACCATATCGTTTCGAGTTGACAACCACTTCAGTGATCGACCTAATAAACGCTCTCGAAAAAGCCCTCTCAGAAGCAAATCTCAGCATAGTTAAACCAAAGCTCCCTACTCTCCCTATGCCGATCCCAGATTTTACAAGCTATGATCCTTACCTTCTTCAAATAGAAGACCGTTCAAACGATCTCCTAGAAAAAATTAAATTGATTACTCGAGGGAAAACTTCCATAAATTTTCTAATACTCGTTGAAGGATTAAGCCGAATGGAGATCGTCAGGGTTTTCATGATCCTCCTTTTCCTCGCCCAAAAAGGGGAGATCCAACTTCATCAGGATGAAAATGAGGAGAAAATTATGATTTCGATTAGAGGTGATGAAAAATGAAAAAAGTAAAAGAAGCTAATCAACAACTAGCCCTTCTCGAGGCAGCATTATATGCTACTGGGAGACCAGTAGATATTGAAAGCTTGAAAAAAATTCTGAAAACAAGATCTGAGAAAAAAGTTTTCACGTTAATTAAAAAGCTAAGAGAAAGATACGAACAACGCGAAAGCCCTTTAGAGGTTAAAGAGCTTGGGAAAAAAGTAGTTCTTCAGCTTAATAATCAATACACGAAACTTGTTAGAAAAATTATGAATAGGCCTCTGCTGTCGATCGGTCCTCTAAAGACCCTTTCATACATTGCTTATAATCAACCAGTCTTCCAAACAAGAATCGTCTCCGAACGCGGGATACATGTTTATTCACAGCTTAGATTGTTGGAGGAGAAAGGGCTCATAACTAGAGAACGCGGGCAAGGAAACGAGATCATTGTAAAAACTACGCCCTATTTTGCGGAATACTTTGGCTTCAACGAAGACCCTGTAAAAACCCGATTACAGTTACATAAAATCTTCACTGAGCTGAAAATTACTAAAATTGATAACGGGAACGGACATATAAGACAAGATATATTTGCAAATGAAGGAGATCTGTTAAACCTAGAACAGCTGGATTTAGCAAACCCTGGGGATTGGCTCACCGATAGGCTTCCTAATTATCCTAGTCCCCCCGACCACGGTTCTGATTAACACGTTTCCTGGATACTCTTGTTTCACTTCCCCAATTATCTCGGCTTCAGCCCCATAGCGGGTCTTCCTTACAGCTTCTAACACAGACTGGGCTTTTGATTCGCTGACGCATATTACCATCCGTCCTTCACATGTAACTTCGTAAGGATCGAGACCTAGCATCTCTGAAGCTGCTCTAACTTCATCTTTGATTAAAACCTTGTCTTCGTCGATCCATATACTAATATTAGATTTTTGAGCTATCTCATTGAGCGCGGATGATAGCCCTCCTCTAGTTGGATCCTTCATCGCTCGAACACCTCCGACATCCAATGCAGCCTTAACTGTTGACCAGATTGGAGCCACATCGGATTTAAGTTCGGTATCGAAAGCGATCCCTTCTCTAGTAGACATCAACGCTATGCCATGATCTCCAATCGATCCTGTTAAAATTATTTTATCTCCAGGACTTGCTCCACTGTCAAGAATAGGTTTTCTGCCGCGAAGGATCCCTAAGCAGCAGGTCGAGATTGTGATGCCCTTCAAGTGACCGCGGGGCATAACTTTGAAATCACCATTAATGATGGAAACACCCGCTTCAACGGAGGTTTCGTCCATCGATTCAAGTATGGATCGGAGACTTGAGGTGCTGAACCCCTCCTCTACGATAATCGAGTCTAATATCGCAACTGGCTCTGCTCCCATAGCGGATACATCATTTACAGCACCTGAGATGGCTAATCTACCTATGTCACCGCCAGGAAAGAAAATAGGATCAACGATATGACCATCTATTGATGCAACGATCTCCTGCCCATCTGTTATGATGGATGCACCATCGTCTAAAGCATCTAAGCTTACACCGTTCAAGGCTCTACGTCTACTGAAAGAAGAGAGAATGAGGCTGTTCACGATATGATCCATCGCGGAGCCGCCAGCTCCATGCTCTAGCTTCACTATTTCATCTTGAAAAATATTCATCGGATATCACCTCTAAATTTTTGAAGGAAAGATATAAAGTAGATATTAAAAAGCAGCTTAGGCATAGTTTACAACCACACGTTTTTATATCTCCGATTTTCCATAGCCTACAGAAATCAAGTCATCTAGGAAAAGGATGTAGATTGGTCTGGCATAGTGGGATTACTAAGAGGAAGAAGACAGGGGGTAAAAGAAAATCTTATCGAGATAAGAGAAAATTTGAGCACGGCCACCACCCAACAGAGACTCGATTGGGAGAAGTAAAAATTAATAAGGATCTGGGTAGAAGCAACATTCCCAAGATCCGATTAGTTTCAACGAATATTGTAAATGTTTCTTTTCCTGGTTCTGGAAAAACAGAGAGGCTTAAGATTTTAAGCGTTTTAAGCAATCCTGCAAATATCGATTACAATAGGAGGGGGGTAATCACGAAGGGAACCATCGTCCGAACTGATAAGGGGTTAGCAAAAATTACTTCTCGACCAGGCCAAGATGGGATATTAAACGCAGTTATTTACACCGAGGAAGTTAAAAACGCTTAACATCTAACTGTGGACATGGAATGAGAGAGAAAAGAATAATCATATGGCCAAAATATTTTGATTCCAACTATTCTATTAGTGAAGGGCGTAAAATATCTAGACAGTTTGCTTTAAAGAATGTGAGGGCTGAAGAAATCCACAATGCTTCGCTTGAGCTCGGATTAAAAATTGAGTTGAGGATGAACGCAGCCCATCCACGCCATCCGTGGGAGAAGAGCGGGATGATTCTGGTTGAGAAATCTCAAGTAAAGAGAAAAATGTTGATGAAGATAGCGGAGAAAATAAGAGAGAACAGAGAATTAAGGAAACCTGCTGAAAAAAAATAATAGTTATAAGCTAGGAACTAGTAATCATCATAGCTATTCTGGGAGTTCTATGAAGACTGAAAGGCTTGGCACTGTCATACATCTTTCAAAAGGTAGCGGCAACTTAATAGCAAATGCTGAAACTGACGTTAAACCCGGTGAAGAAGTTTTCAATAATAAAAGAGAAAAAATAGGGATCGTTTTAGATGTTTTCGGTCCGGTCACGAAACCATACGTTTCCATTAAACCTAAAGCAGCTTCGCCTGAAACCCTTGTAAACGAACTCCTATTCATAAGAAAAAAGTGATTCATATGGCGGCTTCGGAGAAGGTTATCCGATGCTCAGAGTGTGGCAGCACTGAGCTGATTAGGGATTATGAAGCAGGAGAGCTCGTCTGCGAACATTGTGGATTTGTGATCTCATCTCTCATATTTGATCAGGGACCTGAATGGCGCGCCTTCGATGAAGAGCAGAGGGAGAAAAGGATGAGAGTTGGAGCTCCTCTCACATGGACGATCCATGATAAGGGGCTCTCGACGATCATCGACTGGCATGATAGGGATGTTTATGGACGAAAACTAAAGCCCATCCAGAAAGCTAAGGTTTATAGGCTGAGGAAATGGCATCGTCGGTCAAAAGTGTCTGGTGCAACGGAGAGAAACCTAGCATTCGCTTTATCCGAGTTAACGAAGGTCTCCTATAAATTAAACCTGCCGAAGAACGTGCTGGAAACGGCCTCCGTCATGTATAGGCGAGTAGTCAGGCAGCGGCTGATTCGAGGGCGATCAATACAAGGCGTGGCCGCAGCATCGATTTACATGGCTTGTCGCCAGTGCAACGTGATCCGAACCCTTGAAGAAGTTGCTAAAGCTGCGCACATCTCCAAGAAGGAGGGGGGGAGAAATTATAGATTCCTTCTTAGAAGGCTACAGACGAAGGTCCCTCCAGTTGATCCACAGAACTACATATCAAAGTTTGTCAACCAGCTCACTTTATCAGGTGAGACGGAGACTATAGCTATGAAGATTCTGGATAGGGCTTCGGAACTCAAGTTGACGAGTGGGAGGGGACCCGCAGGCATCGCAGCAGCGGCAACTTATATAGCTAGTCTATTGACCGACGAGAGGAGGACTCAAGGCGAAATCGCAAAGGGGGCCCACGTCACGGAAGTAACGATAAGGAATCGATATAAAGAACTAACTCAAAAGCTGAATATTAAAATCTTAATGTAGCAAGTTTCGCAAAAAGTTTTATCATCATTTTTCTGACAAGGGTTCTTGGATTTGTTCTCAACTATTTTTAAACTAAAAAGGTTTTTCCCGCCAAACCTTTACCGTTTCATACCATAAAATAATTGTAGGGATAGCCCCCATTACGACAGTCGTCAAGTAAAATCTTGTGAAACTGGCGGGATACTGTAGAATGAACGTCGCAAGCATGGTAGTTAAGAGGACTGCATAGAAAAGAAACCTTGGGAGGATTAAGCCCCGCAGAGTGACAAATTGGCGTAGCACACCTATCTTCACTTCGCGTACAAGTTTGTAATCTCCCCGCTCATTTTCAACGAGTCCTAGTTCAAGAAGCTTATTGAGGTGGTATGCTGCTACGCTTGGACTACTTAGATTCAATGCTTTCTGAACTTCCCTGACGCCGATTGTTGATTTATTAACCTTTAACAGGTGCATATATACGAGGAGAGTTTTCCCTTTGAGCTCTGATTCGATGACGGCTTCACTCTTAGACAATGTAATGTTTTCCCTAAATTATCCTGTAATTAGACATATTAATAATTAGGCTTATTGTGAACATAGAAGATTCAGTATCGCTAAGGTAGAATATATCGCCTCTTCGGTGCGAACAGATTCACATCCCTGTTCAGGCACCATATTGAGAGTGTAATGGAAGGCCTCATCTATAGTCAACCCTTCTCCAGATAGAATCTCTTTCAAACCTTTTCTAGGAGATCCGAACGCGATGAATATGCTTCTCACCTCGTTTAACTTTGAAGCCAGTTCTGCATCTATTTTTCTAATATCTGTACCAAGCCTAGATGTCGCTATTGTTAACTCAAATTTTTCATCGAGGGCGATCTCCCCTAATCTGCGTTCAGAGACGTGAACATCGAATCCCCAATAATCCTCAACCTCCGAGTCGCCTATGAAGACTCCTTTAAGCTCGGGAGCTGTCTCTGTTATTCGAATTATCGCTCTTCCACCGATCGAGGGGGCTCTACCAAACGCTTTCAGATGCCTATCCACGCCTACGTCTACCATAAACTCGCCCCCTGATTTTGTTAGCACCACTCCTTCCCTTACATCCCCCTTCTTCAACATAGAGGCTCTACTCTCAGTTGGATGGTTTGGAGTTCTGAGAGGCGGCAGTACGCCGGCGAATTTAAGCTCCTTGCGGCGTTTGAAAAGGTATTTCCTCAGATACTGTGGAGTCTCCATATAATCTAGAATTAACTTGATGAATCGAGACTCGTCCGGATGGTCAGGGTATATGTAAATTTTATCCACTCTAAAGATAGAGGCAGCTCTGCCTATCTGACCGATAAGGCTTGTCTTCTCCCTCTGATGCGGGATCTCTGAGACGAGGGAGGATGGGATCGCTATTGAAAAAGGGATTTTTCTACGCTTTACTTTCGAACCCTACTCCCTCCTTCCTATATTTCAGCCAAGACCTCCAACCAGTTTTAACATAGCGTTCTCTACGCTCTAAATCTTTCATCACCCATCTAAGCAACGATTTAAAGCTACGCATCTTTTCGACATCTTCTTCGCAGCCTACACCTAAACGGACAAGGCTTTTTACGAACTCTCTTTCAGCGAGCAGCTGA
Organism: Candidatus Bathyarchaeota archaeon; assembly: GCA_018396695.1. Lineage (GTDB taxonomy): Archaea > Thermoproteota > Bathyarchaeia > TCS64 > TCS64 > JAGTQU01. Next base: position 14,410 of record JAGTQU010000016.1, read on the forward strand.
GTCTCTCCCTTAATTTTTCTCAACACGATGGAATAGCCCTGCTTCCTCAATTCTTCCGCAGCCTTCGATAGAATATACCCGGTGCAGAGATGTATCGGCTCAGCCTCGTCAACTTTCAGAGCACATATACCTTTACAGATTACGTCGACGGCTTGATTCAAATACAGTTTCTTTTCGAAAACCCCCTCCTTAAAAAATTCGAGAGGAATCTCTCCCACATATGATTCACCGGTATCGACGCGTCGCATTACGATGACGACGCCGCCTATAAGGTCGCCCCAACCTGCTTGACGCCCGGTTTCACCGAGTATCGTCCACTTCAACGACCATTAAGCATCTACACATTAAAAGAACGATTAATACCCCCTTTTTAAATTAAAGGGGAGGCTGGACCCTTTTTAGCTTCTCGATCGATTCAGTGGAACTTGGATCAAATCCGTAAAGAAGAGAGAGGTAGGCGGATGCATAATCTCCAACGTATATAGTGGAAAGCATACGAGCAAGTCTGCCCCCGCCCCTCGCCTCTATTTCGATTATGTCGCACAAATTTGCCTTAAATAACTGTTTGAAGAACTCAATTTTACGAAGCACCGTTTGAGACTCCCTCGGGTCGATAAGGAGAACATAGCTTATTTGGTTTAGAAGTTCTGGCGGCCCCTCACTGCTTACAACCACATTGTGAAAAGCCTCGGGGAAGAATCCTGACCCAGAAACGATCTTAGAATTCTCGTTCAATTGCGTCTTGATACGGTAAGCGACGCTTTTTAGAAGCCTGCATCCGTAAATGAAGGGGATTTTTCCCTTCAAGGATATTGCTATTTTCTTTGCCATGTTTAGTTCAGTAGGTGTAGCTGGAGAAAGCTCTACCCGCATCTCTTTAATCAGGGCTAAAGCCTCATCGACTTCTCCCCAAACCTCTTTAATCAGCCCTAATCTTTCAAAAAGTTTCGCCAATCCGAAAAATTGGTTAGGCAGAGACGCCCTAGGCTTCAATCCGGTCTGCAGTTTTAGGCAAGGTATTCCAAAGTTGAAGGATAAACCTTCCATAAAACCTCCAGAAGTAAGAGCTACCGTGCTGCAACCATGTTTAACCGCTTCTTTTAAAGCGCTCAGCGTCTCCTCAGTATTGCCTGAATAGCTAACAGCGAAGACGAGTGTTCTCTCATCTACGAATCTTGGCAAACCATATCCTCTATGAACATAGATTGGTTTGGCACATTCGTCCTCAACCCAGTCTTTAATTAAGTCTCCTCCGATAGCTGAGCCCCCGATGCCGAGAATCACAACCTCATCGAAAGATTTTCCAATCATGTTCTCAAGCGGTAGCCGTTCAGCCTCTTCGATGGCGGCTCTACAAGCCTCTGGAAAAGAGCTTAAAGCCTTCAGCATGCCGCCGAGATCTCTTGATTTAAGCAGCTCAGGGTCATCAAGATTAATAGACATGTCTGAATGAATATTAGATAGAAACTAAAAGAGCTTATGTCTCCAAGAACATGAAAAAGATCTATTTTAAGCCACATATCCTGCAGGCTAGACTTGCATAAGCTTTTATCGAATCCAAGTATTCTTCAATCCTTATGTGATCCATATTTGTATGAGTGAACCTTTCTTCACATGGACCGAATCCAAGAACAGGATATCCGAGATAGTGGTAGAACCTCCCATCCGTCGCGAATCTCCAAACAGTTTGCTTAACTTCACGATTTAATACAGCGTTTAAAGTCTCTTCAACCTCTCTCACAACAGGCTGAGCTTCAGGGTCAGTGTAAAAGCCGGTAAAGCTTCTAACTCCTCTCAAAAGGTTTGAGGGCAATACTATGGCTTCAAGCTCTTTATCCTTTTCTTTCAAGGAATCTATGACGGCTTCGATCTCCTCTTTAAGTCTCTCAGCAGGGTAATCGGGCCCATTCCTACAGTCGATATAAAATCTACACTCTTCTGGGATAACATTACTCGTGTTCGGCTTAACCTCGATCCGAGTTACCGCTAGAGTAGTTTTACCGAAGATTGGGTGTTCGGGTAACTTTGGGATTAAGTCTTGTCTAATCTTTGAGACGATGTCTAATGCCTTGTAAAGCGCGTTGATGCCCCTCTCAGGAGCGCTAGCGTGGCTACTTACCCCCTTCACAACGACGTTAACCCCAGCCCCGCCTCTATGTCCAAGGGCGAGGTTCATATTCGTCGCCTCCCCGATTATGACCAAATCTCCTAAAAACTGACTTTCTTCTATTGTGGCGATTGTGCCTATTCCTCCAATCTCTTCTTGAACAACAGCTGCAATTTTGAGGTCACCTTTAAGCTCAAGGCCGAGATCCTTCAGAACTGCCCCAGCCATAATCATCGCGGCTAAAGCACCCTTCATGTCGGATGCTCCTCGACCATAGATTATTTTTCCATGGACACCGAACACCGAGCCATCTAGAACCCTCCCTGAATATGGATTCGACATCTCCCCAGGGGGAACATGATCTAAATGCCCGTTGAGTAGGAGGTCTCTCCCGTCTCCACTCCCCTTAATTATAGCCATTACATTGTTCACTCTGTCGAGCTTAACAGAATCATAGTGGAGAGAATGCATCTTCTCTATTAGGAATTTTGAAAGATTCTCTTCTTGACCACTCGGGCTAGGGATGCTGATCATATGCTGCAGAAACCGAATTGCATTATCTTTATGTTTTTCAACACCTTCAGCAATCTGCTTGATTAGATCAATCATTTTTCAAAAATTGAGATTACTAAGTATAAAAACCTGATTACTCTCGTCAATTTTTAAGGGTTATCGCATCAACTGGGCATGCCACTTCGCATGCATGACAGTTGATACAGTTGTTAACATTAACAGGAGATATCAACCCCTCTTTATTTTCATATACACCCATCGGGCAGATCCTGATGCATGACAGACAGAGCATGCATTTATCTTTATCTAATATGATGTCCGTCATTGGAGTTAATGATTAATATAAAAATTATTTATATTTTTTTATAATTGTTTAACTAAAGCTTAAATCTCTTCACGGAACCGTATTTTAACATGTAAATCAAAACAAATGATTTCTGCAATTATTCAAAAGAGAGAATTGAAGATTGTCCTTTTTTGAACATCTCGAAGTAGGTGAAACTAAATACTAATACCCAAAAAAATAAACAATATTAAATAATTTTGAAGAACCCTTCGAAAAATTTGTTTGCAAAATCTAAAGCTATTAAAATAATGTTTTAAAATATTCTAAGAAAATTAGATTCATTGAAAGGGTTTCACTATTTCACATTCGTAAAACCGTGAATGATCTCTTCAAGCCTTCTTCTGGTTTGACTCAATTTCCTCATGGCTTCCTTCCGTTTACTAATATATTCAACACGGGGAATCCTTCTTATTCTAAACCTGGTTTGAAGATTCCTTAAATCCGTTACTGCATTTTCTAGATCCATATCTGCATTTTTAATTATCTTTAACTTTTCAACGAGGTTTGGTTGTTCAGCCTTGAGTTTATCCTCGACCTTTCTGATAAGTGTTCGAAGTTCGTTAAGACGTTTTGTTATTTCAGCGGCTCTTCTCTCGAAGTGTTCTCTGCTAACCTCTCTTTTTTCAAGTTTTTCATCCATCTGCTCAAACTCTAAAAGTAGTGCAAGTCTCTCTTTATAGTATTCTAGAAGATTATTTAAATCGGAGGAGGCTGTAGGGGCTTCAAGTTTCTCCGCTCTTTTCGGTTTTCTTCTATAAACAATGTAGAAAGACCCTGCAACAACGACCCCTACGAGAATCCATTGTAGAGGTCGAAAGATGATCCAGATAACTGACCTGTTATAGTTTAGAAGTAGTTCTAATCTATCTGAAGGGGCAAAAGAACCTATATTAAACTGAATCTTCTGTGTAAAGGAGGATTCCTGTTGGATCTTGGTTGGAGAAGGGGTTGAAGAGGAGAAGCTAGCCCCTTCAGGGAGGGTGATGGCTAGGGAGAGATTATACAAGTAAAAGGGGTATTCTTTAAAAGAGTAATTAAAAAGGTATTTTTCATTCACAGTCGTCAAAAATTCCCCGTCTGGAATATAATATTCGACTCTTAGGTTTAGCCGATCATTCTGTCTTAGAGACGACCTCAACCTTACAGTTAACTCAGTGTATGTCTCGTTTCCGTCAATGACCTTTGAGCTTGCCTCTAAAGCGCCAACAGAGTCGAAACCCTTCATATCTGAAGCACTTTCCGGGAGTTTTAATACGAGTTTACTCAGCGAAGATCCCCTATTTTTCAAACTGTAAACGTCTTCGAACAAAACTTTTCCCTGCAAAATTGTTAAGTGTCGTGTTAAACTCTCAAATTCGAACAGATACGAATCGTCTACGGATGGTTTATACTTCAATGTTACATTCTCATTTCTTAAAGAGGATAGGTCACTTGCAACATGATTAACCCTGGTGACACCATTTATCGTAATATTTGTGAAAGAGAGAATTGAATCGAGCTTAACCAATTCGGCGTTAACTGGTAAACTCATGTTAAACTTGAAGGAAGAAATGTTGAAGTTTAAGGCTGGATAGATAGGGATCACTGCCGAATAAACGTTCACATTCCACTCGACTTGCTTCACAGAAAGGTATGAAGCCTTCACGTATAGTTTTTTGTTTTGACTAAGCTGAACTGTAGTCGGTAGATCAATCCGATAGAAGATGAACATAGAGTCCATGCCTTCTATTTTTTCAGAGGGCAGAAGCTCCCATCTTTCATCTTCAGTAAAGAGGTAGAAGGAGCATTTCTCAACAGAAAGATATGTAGGGTATCCTACACGTATACTTGAAACCGTTACGGCAGTATTCGCTGGAGCCTCGAAAACGAGAGTATCATTTACAATGACGATGCCTCCTCTCATTATTGAAACCTCTCTCATAGCACTGACGACTGGCTCATCTACTGTTTGAGCTGAAACATTCAATGAAGCCTGAAGAAACATTATACACATGAACACTACCAGTATCTTTTTCATTCGAAACACCTTGAGATTCTAATAGATGATTATCCTAAATTTAAATGGTAGCTTCTAAATCGAAAAATAGTTGAATTGTAATTCATACGACGGGATAATTCGAGCCTAAAATCGTTATCAAAAAGAATTCGATTTTAATTAATATGTGAATCTTTCGAGAGGACTTGATTAAATTTGACGCCATCTAACTAAATAATATATGCTTTATAGAAAATGATATTTATGTGACTTACACTTTCAAAATCATGCTTAGACGTAAATCTAGTCAATATAGCCTATTCGGATTTTTAAAACAAGAAATAAAAAACAACACTAAAGGAGAAGTCGATCTATGAACAAGTCTCATCCTTACCTACCTAACAGCGTTCCAGAGATTAAAGACAAGATGATGGACGAACTGGGGATAAAATCCATCGAAGATTTGTATTCAGACGTACCTGAAGAGCTAATCTTCAAAGGGACCCTCGACATCCCTGGACCATATACCGAGGAGGAAGTAAAGACAATAGTTTTCAACCAATCGCAGAAGAACTCTGATTTTAAATGTGCCCCCTTCCTAGGAGGAGGAGTCTGGCCTCATTATGTTCCTTCAGTAGTCGACGAAGTTATTCATCGAGCCGAATTTCTAACAAGTTATACACCATACCAGCCTGAGATAAGCCAAGGGATGCTTCAAGCCGCCTTCGAATACCAGAGTCTAATCTGTGAACTAGTTGGAATGGAGGTATCATGCGCATCCTTATATGATTGGTCGACGGCTCTAGGAGAAGCCGCACGTATGGCTAATAGGCTTACCCAAAGAGACGTTATCATCGTTCCTTATTTGATTAGTCCCCAACGCTTAGCGGTTTTGAAGACTTATGCTGAGCCAGCTGGCATCAGAGTCGTTCAGGCGGATTATGATAAGTCTTCAGGGTTAATGGAGCTTGAAGATCTTAAAGAGAAGGTTAATGAGAACACCGCTGCAGTCTACATAGAGAACCCTTCGTATCTAGGATTTATCGAGGAAAGAGTTGAATCCATAGCCGAGATAGCCCACGATGCTAATGCTCTTTTCATAGTTGGAGTGAACCCTATCTCTCTCGGAATCTTGAAGGCTCCTGGCAATTACGATGCAGACATCGTAATCGGCGAGGGGCAACCACTTGGAAATCATATGAACTTCGGTGGGCCCCTTCTCGGGATCTTTGCGTGTAGAAACGATCCTAAAATGATTAGACAGATCCCTGGCAGAATAATCGGTATGACTCAGACTTTAGATGGTTCAAAAAAAGGATTTTCAATGGTTCTACAAACCAGAGAACAACATATAAGACGGGAAAAGGCTACGTCGAATATATGCTCTAACGAGGCATTATGCGCGTTAGCTGGTGCCGTATACCTTTCTCTCCTAGGTCCTAACGGTTTGAGAGAACTCTGCAGAGTCGTAGTGAACCGAGCGCATTATGCGATGAGGAGGGTAAATGAGTTAACCAATGTGAGAGCCCCTCTCTTTAGAAGCTTCCATTTCAACGAGTTTACAGTCGGTTTCGAAGGGATTGAAGTTGAAGATGTCCATAAATCACTTTTAAAGAAGGGGATCCATGGCGGAAAAATTTTGAAGAGGGATTTCCCTGAACTGGGGGAAGTCGCTCTATACTGTGTAACTGAGACGCATAAGAAGAAAGACATCGATCTCCTGATCTCGTCTCTAAAGGAGATTCTAGAGGTGGAAGAATGAGAAAGTTTAGACAAGCCGATTGGGATGAGCCTTTAATTTTCGAACTAAGTAGGGAGGGGAGAGTAGGGTTTTTTACTCCAAGCATTGAGCCTGGTGTCCGAGATCCTATTGGAGAAGTCGAAGACCATATTCCCGCCAACATGATCAGAGAAAGCCTCCCGAAACTCCCTGAATTGTCTGAGATAGAAGTTCTCAGGCATTATCTGCACCTCTCCCAAATGAACTACGGGGTCAATTCAGGGCTAATATACCCGCTTGGTAGTTGTACGATGAAGTATAATCCTATAATAAACGAGGTTATTGCATCATATCCTAAAATCACTGAAATACATCCCGACCAAGATGAATCAACTGTTCAAGGAATTCTCGAGATCATGTACCAGTTGAAAGACTGGCTCCTCACTTTGACAGGTATGGATGATGGAAGCTTTGAACCAGCAGCAGGTGCCCACGGAGAGTATCTCGGCAATTTATTAATTCGGGCGTATTTTAAGGAGATTGGAGAAATTGAGAAACGCTCAGAGATAATAATCCCCGACTCAGCTCATGGAACAAATCCAGCTAGCGCTGCTATGGCAGGGTTCAAGGTCGTCGAAATCCCTTCAAAAGAAGATGGCTGCCTTGATCTCGAAGCTTTGAAAAGTGTAGTGGGCGACCATACCGCTGGGCTGATGCTCACGAACCCAAACACTCTTGGAATCTTCGAGAGTGAAATATCAAGAATCACCGAGATAGTCCACAAAGCTGGTGGATTAACATACTATGACGGTGCAAATATGAACGCCATCTTAGGAAAATGCAGACCGGGAGACATGGGCTTCGACATCGTCCATCTTAATCTCCATAAAACTTTTTCAACTCCACATGGTGGAGGAGGACCAGGCGCCTGCTTTGTGGGCGTCAAGTCCTTTCTCTCAGACTTCCTACCTGTCCCGATCATAGAAGAAAAGGATGGAGAGTACAGGCTGAATTATGATAAGCCGAAGGCTATAGGTAAAATAAAAGGATATTACGGCAACATCTCTCCAATATTGAAGGCTTACGCTTACACGCTTTCATTGGGAGGTTCAGGTTTAAAAGAGTCTTCTGAGATCGCGGTTCTTAACTCGAATTATGTTGCTACTAAACTTAAGAATATTCGTGGATTAAGCCTTCCATGCTCCCCTGATAAGCCTAGGAAGCATGAGGCCGTATTAAGTGCAAAGAAGATGATGGACGAGACTGGGGTGCGGGCATTAAACATTTCGAAAAAGCTTTTAGACTTCGGCATCCACGCTCCTACAGTATATTTCCCCCTTATAGTGCCTGAAGCCCTCATGATCGAGCCGACCGAGTCCGAATCTTTAGAACGACTTGAGGAGCTGATATTCGCCTTTAAAACTATATCGGATTTAGCGTACTCTAAGCCGGATGAGGTTTTAGATGCTCCAAAAAACACTTCAGTAAACCGTCTTGACGAGGTCCGTGCATCCCATCCGAAGACGATGTGTTTAAGCTGGAGAAACTACTGCACGATATCAAAACAACAAACCTAACATCTTTTTATATGTCAGCGACGTTGAGATTTGTAAGGAGATTAGAAATGGAGTCTACGATTATTTTCCGATTAATCTCACAGAACATAAGTTTTATGCAAGAACCTCCGATGTCAGCGGTCGTAATCTTACTGATATCGATTGCAATCAGCATTACCACAACAATGGCTAATAGGATGGTGGTTAAGATGGACGAATATAAAAAATTTACAATAGAGTCGGCTTACCTGAGACAAGAACTCATGGCCGCTATTAGGAGCGGAAATCAACGGCAGATTGCGAAAATTCAAAAACAGCAGCAAGATATGATGAAGATCCAGCAGAAGATGACTTTAGACAGGATGAAGATCATGCTCTTCTTCTTCATACCCTTCATACTAATATGGCAGATCCTTGGAAACTTCTTTGTAGGGACTATAGCCTACTTGCCCTTCGACGCCCCATGGATTGGAAGAGAGCTTTCAGTAGGATCATGGTACATAATGTGTTCGATATCTACGAATGTGATCATCTCGAGGGCTTTAGGTTTAACCTTCGAGATAGAGCCTAGGAAGATAGAGGTTAAGAAATCGTGAAAGAAGAAAATAGCCTTCAGCGAAGAGAGAAATCTAAATTTAAAGAGTTAGTTGTGACGGTTAGCGGACTCCATGGAACAGGAAAATCCACTCAAGCAAAAAAACTGGCTGAATACTTTGGGCTAAGATACGTATCAACCGGCACAATTTTTAGAGAGATGGCGAGAGAGAGGGGGGCCAGCCTTGAGGAGATGCTGAAGATCGCTGAGGAAGACCCAGCAGTAGACAAGGCTCTTGATAGTAGAACACGTGAAGAGTCTCTTAGGAGAGGCGTCGTGATAGATGCCTCTCTCTCAGCATGGATGGCTGTGAACCCAGATATAAAAATCCTTTTAACAGCTCCTTTGAAAGCGCGTGTGAAAAGAATAGCTGATCGAGAGAGTCTCGCGGAAGAAGAGGCGCTGAGAAAGACTCTCGAGCGGGAGGAAAGCGACAGGAAGAGGTACAAAGAATATTATAGAATCGATATTAACGATACCTCCATATATGATCTTGTTTTAAATACTGAATTATTTAGCCCTGATAGCACTGCACGAATCCTTAAAAAGATCATAGAAGAATATAGCAGATCAAGGTGAAAAAATGTCGGCAATAGAGATCGGTCGAGTATGTGTTAAAACGAAAGGGAGAGAAGCAGGGAAGCGTTGCGTTGTTGTCGACATCATAGATAAGAATTTTGTGATAGCATCTGGGCCTAAAGAACTTACAGGTATAAAAAGGAGACGAGTCAATATAAACCACCTTGAACCGACGGAAGAGAAGATAAACATAAAGAGAAATACAACAGATGAAGAGATTAGAGAATTGTTAGAAAAAGAAGAAAAGAAGACATAAATCCTTCAAGAATTTTAGATTTTCTGCCACTAGATTTTTGAGCAATAAACTTTTTTGAAATTCTTTTTATGTTGAAAAGTTTATATTTTGAATGGTGGTGAAGGGGGTTCATAAACGTCTTCAAAAAACTATTTGAAGTATAAACCAATATCTGTTAGAGAACTTCTTACAGAGCTTCACACAATCTCTACTTTGATCATAGATTTAGCCTATTCTTCAGTCCTTTTCGATGACTATGAGCTTGCAGAGGAGGTTATAGAACTTGAAGAGAAAGTGGAGGAATTGAAGAGCCTCCTATTGATGAACACAGCCATCGTTGTCCGAGACGCTGATGATGCTGAAGCTATGATCGGCATCATGCGGGCGGGGAGCGTTGCTGAAAGAATCTCACAAAACGCGGGGGAGATCGCCAGAATTGTTTTATCAGGGCTTAAGATAGATCCTTTCATCATAGAAGCCTTCAACAAGACTCAAGAGAGGCTTGTAAAAACGATAATTTTGCCCGGTTCTATTCTCTCAGGGAAATCCATCGGTAAACTAAATCTTGAAGCAAATATAGGAGTTGATATAATCGCTGTTAGACGTGGGAAACAGCTTTATGCTAAACCCAAGCATAGTCTTATCCTCCTCGAGGGAGATATTCTGATAGCTCGGGGGGGAAATGTAGGTGTCTCAGAGCTTGGAAAATTAGCGAACGGAGCGCTACGGGATATTCCAAAGCCTAAGATAGATGTTAAGGAGAGCCTATAGAAATGAGTAAAGAAACTATCGCATCGATGTTCGCGCAGCTGAAAGATTTGAGCGAGATGATGGTAGATCTGGCATACTCTGCCCTCCTATTTGAGAGTGAAGAAGTGGCAGACCATGTTATTGACATGGAGAAAACGGTGGAGATACTTCACACAGAATTCGAGCTTGCTATTTTAGGATTAAGAGACGAGCGACCTATCAACGGTCTTTTAGGCATTCTAAGGATCGGGGGGGCAGCTAAAGGCTTGGCTTCTGCAGCGTCTGCAATGGCGGATATTGTAAAAAGAGGGGTGCGCGCACATCCTGTAATTCAGATTGCATTAGAGAGATCTGAGGAAACGATCACTGTTGCAACAGTAGCTTCAAACTCCAGTGTTGTGGGTAAAGCAATTAGAGAATTAGGTCTCGAAGATGATATTGGTATGCATATAGTGGCTGTTAAAAGTGGTGACTATTGGACATATAACCCTGCAGGTTCCTTCAAACTGAATATTGGCGATCTAGTAATCGCTCATGGATATGCTGAAGGAAGAGAAAAGTTTCTAAACCTCATAGATCCATCGCGTATTCATCCAGACTAGGGTGAATATATTGGTACGCTATTTCAATAAAGGCGTCTTCATAGAGGCTTTAAGTGCTCTTACATTCGACTTTCTAGGGTTATTCTCGGGGAGGATAGCTCTCCTATTTTCACCTTTTTTTCAGTCTTCTCTTTGGATCCTTGCACTATATCCTCCCATTCTCACAATTCGAGGGAATATTGGAGGAGTATACTCTGGAAACATGAGTACAATGTTGCATATCGGAGAAGTTGAGCCGAGATTTAAAAATAACACAAAAAAATTCTATTCCCTGCTGGAATCAATGTTTATCCTCACGTTTATAGATTCTTTTATTTTATCTATGCTGGCATACTTGTTGAATTTCTTTTTAGGGAAAACTGACTTCAGCCAACTACAATTTTTTGTCACAGTGCCGCCTTTAACGTGCCTGTTAGGTATATCTTTAGCTCTACCTTTAGCAACTTATGTAGCCAATGAGGCATTCAAGAGAGGCGCAAATCCAGATATATTACTCTATCCAGTAATGTCTACACTAGACGACATAATCATTACGATAAGCTATATAGGTGTAGTCTACTTAACATTCATCTCAGGAAGCATTATTATAATGTTTACTGCACTATTTTTACTAGGGATATTCTTTACATATATTTTTTTAAAAAATCGGAAAGATGAGTTTTTTAGGCGAATTTTAAAGGAAGGCAGTCCATCAATCTTATTTTCAAGTATTCTAGGAGTTTTAGGTGGAGTAGGGCTGGCAAATCTAAAGGAAAAAATTGAGAATACCCCAGCCATACTAGTATTATATCCTGCGTTAATAGACGCTTTGGGAGACTTGGGCTCGATAGTCGGGAGCCTAGAGACTACTAACCTTGCACTCGGCTACACTTCAAAGTTATCTGACACGTTACGCATGATGTTCTCAGATGTCATCGCGATAGGTTTCGCATCAATAATCTTACACTTCTTTTTAGGAGTAGCAACTTATTATATTTGTTTAATGACAGGTTTGAGTGCTGATCCTATAACTATTATCAGAATCGCCATATTTTCAAATATTCTTAGCTTCACGCTGATCTCTATTCTCTCCTTGTTAGTCTCCACTCAAACATTCAAGCATGGTCTAGATCCAGATAATTTTACTATCCCGGTGATAGCGTCATCTTCAGATCTTATTGCCACCATCACTCTACTCCTTCCTTTCATTACACCGAATCTATGAATTGAGAAGCGAGGAAATAGTTTGATTCAGGATTTTAAAGGGTAAAGAGATCCACAGAAACTGCATTCTACTATTTTATTCCTAGAAGATTTGAGTTGAATCCATTCACCGCAATCGCAACATTTAACAAAATATCTTTTATCTCCTTTCTTTATCCCTAAGAGAACAGACGGAGAAGATCCAAAGAATATATCTGGTCTTTTAATACCCAATCTCGAAGCCTTCATCCGAATAGCATTCTGGGTTCTATTAGGAAAGGCTTTTAAAATCTCATTGAAAGTATCCGACGATGTATAAAGTTCTTTAAGCCTCCTAATCTCCTCTTCTGTCCATCTATTCTCCTTCAACATTTATAGTATCCTCTACCATATCGTTTTTGAAAAGTTCAAAGAGCTTCAGGAGATGGGTGCTTGAGCCGTTATAGTTGAGAAAGCCCCCATCTCATTTTAAACCCTTGAACTATGCTGAACAAGTATCCTGTTCATAAATATTTTTTAATTCTGTTGCATGAAAACTGAATAAAAATTCGGCTCAACTACATTTAAAGATTAAGTTTTGTAACAACAATGTGAAGAACATCTCAAATCTTTGAAACATCTCCAAGTTAACTAAGTTAATGAAAAGGAAGCAAATTCCTAAGGGTTTTTTAACACAATCTCATTGAAAGATCAAATTCTTCCTGAAAGAAGTTTAAAAAAGAAGCTTTTCAGGATTTTGAAAACAATTCTAAATTAGGTGTGCTGTTTTAAATCCGAGAAAAGTTTAGCGAAAGGTTTAATGGAAATCATTATCCATACTGTGAGATAGTATGGAGTTGCACATATTCAATAAACCATGCCTAAACAATCCAACAATGATAGCCGTATGGCCTGGAATGGGATATCTAGCTAAAACCTCTGGAGATTATCTTAGAAAACGTCTTAATGCCACTTTATTTGCTGAGATCAGATGTTTTCAGAACTCGATAATCTATAGAGATAGTGTCGTTGAGCTCCCTTATGTGAGCCATCGATTCTATTCGGCGCCAAAACATGATCTGATAATATGCGTTGGAGACTCTCAGCCTTCGATTCCTGAAGAAGGATATAGACTTGCCAAACTGATAATTAAACTAGCTGAGAGGTTTAATGTTAAACGAATATACACTTTGGCAGCATATCCCTCTGAATATCATGATGAGCCTCAAGTTTACGGAGTCATTTCAAACGATAGCTTAAAAAAGACACTCCTCGACCATAATATTCATCTCATCGAGGGAGAGGGGGCAGTAAACGGTCTCAACGGGGTTTTAATCGGCGTTGCGAAGAAAAGAGGAATCGAAGGAATATGCCTAATGGCAGAAATAAAATATGCAAATGTTCCACAACACCTCTCCTCGAAAGCTGTTTTGGAGAAGCTAACATCTATCCTAGGCATAGAGATCGACACCTCCTTCTTAGAGAAGAGGGCTCGGAAAGTAGAAGACTCTATTCTCCGGCAACTCAAGCTAAATAACGAACTAGATTATGAAGATAGTAAGTCTGACAATAAATTTAGATACATATGCTAAACCTAGTGGACACTTTTAAATATGTTCTATTATGTTTAAGAGTTATTAAGCCTCGGAGAGATGCCATTGACTCCAGCTGAGAAGATATGGTGGTTAAAGGTCGTTCTAGCCATCTTAGTAGCTTTTCTAACGCTTCTAACTCAAATCTACTTTGATTTAAGTGGGTTAACCTCATTTAGCCTAGGGATAATAATGTATCTTGCTTTTTCAGATATTTTATCCTCTATGAATAAAATAGACAGGTTCAGAGGACTTAAAATAGGGGTCGGAGCATATTTTTTAACATGGCTTACTGTGTGGATACTTCTATACACTTTCTTTGTTACGAGCTGACACTGTTTTTTCATTTATCTGGTAGTTGAGAAAGTCTGACCAGGCAGAGAAGAAGCCTACGTCGAATGGTGTGTGGATGCCACTCTTCAAAAAAGAAGAAAATTCGTGGCTATATTTCTTTTTAGCTTCAATATCAGCCGACATTCTGTTAATGAAATCTCTTGGATCTCCTGTCCGTGTTGAGAGTAGAATTCCTTCAAGAGCGTTAAGATATCCTGTCTTAAACTCATTGTCACCAGTTTTCTCCCTTATCAATGCGAGATTTCTCTCAGCGTCCGTGAACTTCCTATCCATGACGCATCTAAAGAAATTTATAATATCTTCCCTAGAATTATTAGACCAGATAAGGCCTTTCTTATCTCTAGGCATACTCCTCGCCTTCAACTCCACGTTCAGTTATCTTAATAGGAGCTTCACCTTCAGGCAAGTATGGGCTTACAGTAAGTTTAGCTATCCGCACATTGTCTCTCCCCTTCCTTAAAAAGATTCGAGAGTGGCTAGTATGGCCTATAATATGACCCCCTACTGGTTGAACCATCTTAGAAAAGAAGACGTCTGGTTGAGCCATCACCTGATTTGTTATCACCGCAGCCGCATTAAAAGCCCTTGAAAGGCGGATCAGTTTATGTAGATGTTTGTTAAGAGTTTGCTGTCTCGAAGCTAGCATCTCTCTTCCGACGTATTCGCTTCTAAAATGGCTTGTGACGCTGTCTATTATGATCAATCTAATGTTGTATTCTTTTATAATTTCGTCAGCATTTTCTAGTAGAACCATCTGATGATTCGACGTATACGCCTCAGCGAAGATTATTTTTTTCAAAACATCCTGAGGATCGAGATTGAACCTTGAAGAAATTCGTATTACTCGTTCAGGTCTGAAAGTGTTCTCCGTATCTATGTATAGCGCTCCGCCTTCTAACCCCCCTTGGTCATACGGCAGCTGAACAGTGACACATAATTGCTGACAGATTTGGGATTTACCTGTTCCGAACTCTCCATAAAATTCAGTAATGGATTGGGTCTCGATCCCTCCTCCAAGCAGCTGATCGAGGCTTGGGCAACCCGTTGTGAGGTGCCGGATATTACTCCTCAACTTAACGAGCTCGTCTCCCCTAACAAATGTGAAAGCAATAGATTTCCTAGCAGCCTCTATAATTTTCTCAGCAGTTGCTTCACCGATTCCGGATACGACAAGCTCACTGACAGTGGCTGTCGCAACGGCTTCTACTGTTTTAAACCCGTTCTCCCTAAGTTTAGCAGCTGTAGCCGGTCCTACTCCCGGGAGATCCTCTATGGTTTGATATTTCGCTTTATAATATTCTATCTGATCTTCAGCCATATTCTTACACTTTCAAAATCCGTTTTAAGCTATTTAAACTCGTAGCCAGCCTTGGAGAGAGTTGAATGAAACTGTTCAACTGTGAAAGTCTACTCTTTAGGACTCTTTTCAAGCTCAACTGTGAGAACCCCTTTGTACCCACATTCTCTGCATACGTATATAGATGGGAGTATGCCTGTCATCAATAACCTATCAAGCTTAGGACTGTTACAGATTGGGCAGAACTTCGGTTTAACTTTTTCATGTTTAATCTCTTTTAGAGTCGTTTTAAACTGTTTCAGGGCCTTCACTTCACTGGACCTCTATGTTTTCTCTTGGAAAACCAAGTTCTATTAGAACATCTTTCGCTGTTTCTCTATGATCACCCTGTAGGAGAATCTGCTCGTTTTTAGCTGTTCCCCCACAAGCGCATTTGGCTTTGAGAGTTGTTGCAATCTTGTTTAGCTTCATATCTTTTGAATTGATCCCGTCTATTACCGTCGTAGTTTTTCCCCATTTTCTAGTTTCGAGGCGTATTCGAATTCGTTGTTGCTCTTTACTCATTTCTTCGCATACGCAAATGTCCTTAGGCAAACCACAAACTGGACAGATCTCTGCCATTCTCAATTACCTATTGTAATCTCGAATTAAAGAGTTTTGGATTTCTTTAAAGAGTTTATGATGCACACATTCGTTTTCAGACATAGTTTTGAATGAGGGCGAACGCGTTTAGAGCGTCCTTGGAGTCCAGAACAATGACGGTATTCGTAGAGCAACTAATAAATTCAACAATATTGATTCTCTTGCTTGCTAGAAGCTGAGTCATGAAAGCTACGAACCCTGGAGTATTCTCAACTCTTGGAGGGCTTATAAGGATCAGTGCCGTTAGATTACTAGTCATTTTAACGTAGTTGGGGATTTTCACCTTGAGCTTTGTCTGGTCAACTATGTATACATAGCTGTCAGTTAAATATGCAGTGACTATGTAGGGTATGTCTAATATTTCGGGGGAGATAAGCACGGCTATCTTGTCTTGAAGCTTCACATTTGATTCTCTTAGAATCGACAGTACTTTCTCCTCCTGTAAACTGCTATCTTTGGATAATTCTTCAGCTATTCTGATCACAGCAGCCTTGACGGATTCAAGACTTACGTCACCGAGTTCTCCTCTAAGCATCCTTGCTAACGCTGAGTAGTTAACTATCTTCATTTTTAGAGCGTCGGTAAGCGAAGGTCTCATTCGAATAGTTTCTCTCACTCTTTCAGTGGTTGATTTTGTTCTATCTGCTGAATTATTAACCATATTTGTAACATTTATGTCGCAAAATATATAAGATTGATCCCGGTTTATGTTCTCCAATCTCTTAAACAAGGTGAAAGAGTTGGCTAAGAAGAAGATAGTTCTAGCCTATTCAGGAGGACTCGATACTTCAGTCATGCTGAAGTGGCTTCAGGAACAGTATGACTCAGATGTTGTTAGTGTTACCCTCGATGTGGGGCAGGGTGACGATCTAAAAGCTATAGAAGAGAAGGCCTGGAAACTTGGAGTAGTGAATCATTACACATTCGATTCCAAGACCGAGTTTGCGGTAGAATATGTATTTCCGGCGATAAAAGCTAACGCGCTCTACATGGATACATATCCAGTAAGCAGTAGTCTCTCGAGACCTCTGATAGCAAAAAAGCTTGTCGAAGTAGCTGAGATGGAGGATGCTTATGCAGTCGCCCATGGGTGTACAGGAAAAGGAAATGATCAAGTAAGGTTCGACGTTACGATAAAGTCTCTTAACCCTAAGCTAAAGATTATTGCTCCCGTTAGGGAATGGAAGTTTGATCGCCACTCAGAAATTCTCTGGGCAAAAGAGCATGGAATCCCTGTCCCTGTAACAGTTGACTCGCCTTACAGCATAGACCAGAACTTGTGGGGGAGGAGCATTGAAGGAGGAGTTTTAGAGTATCCTAATAAGATAGCGCCGGACGAGATCTGGGATTGGACAGTCCCCGTAGAAAAGGCACCAAACGAGCCAGAGTATATCACTATAGGGTTTCATAAAGGCGTACCAGTTTCGATTGATGGGGTCGAGATGAAACCAGTCGAGCTTCTACAGAAAGTGCATAAGGCAGGCTGTCGGCACGGTATTGGAAGGATAGAGCATATGGAGGACCGGACAGTGGGATTGAAGAGCAGAGAGACGTATGAAATACCCGCAGCCGAGATATTGCTTATCGCCCATAAAGACCTTGAGAAAATGGTGCTCACCATCCATCAGATGTTGGTGAAAAGAGAGATCGACCATAAGTGGACTACGCTTGTGTATCAGGGGTTATGGGTGGATCCCCTAAAAAAGGATCTTGAAGCATTCATCGATAGCACTCAGGAGAATGTTACAGGATGGGTCACGATGAAGCTCTTCAAAGGTACAGCGAAGCCTGTTAAACGCGACAGTCCCTATAGCCTATACGACTACAATCTCACAAGCTTCGACATAAACGTCAGCTATGACCAAGGAGACGCGGTAGGGTTCATATCTCTCTGGGGGTTACCAAGCGTCACAAGCTGGAACCTTAAACGAAAGATGATTGAAAAACAGACTGTAGAAGAAGAGACGCAAAAAGTTGCTCCCACGGCGAAATCGAAGATCTAATAATATCCTCCTTTTTAGTTTAAATAAGTGGATATATTATGGTTGTTAAGCACATTCTTTCAGACTACGATCTCTCGAAAAGCGAGATCGCTGAGATTATAAAACTCTCCGAAGAGATTAAGGCTGAGCCTCCAAAATATAGGGATGCTTTGAAGGGGCGGGTTCTAATCATGTTATTTGAGCTCGCATCTTTAAGAACTCGTGTTTCCTTCGACGCTGGGATGGCTCAACTAGGGGGGCATGCAATCTTCTATGATGTGAAAGGAGGAGGCTTTACTAGAGGAGAAGAGTTGGAAGACGGGGTCAAGGTATTGAGCAGATATGCGGATTGTATAATGGCGAGAGTGCTTAAACAAGAGGATATTGAGAGGATCGGTAGAGCTTCAACAGTCCCCGTCATTAACGGTATGACGAACATGTTTCATCCCTGCCAGAATCTGGCGGATTTACTCACTATAAGGGAGAAAAAGAAGAGGTTTGAAGGGCTCAAGATCGCATATGTTGGGGATGGGGGATGTAATACGGCTTACTCAACTATGATTGGCTGCTCATCTGTAGGAATGAAGGTAACGATCGTATGCCCAGACAATCCTAGATATGCTCCAAAAGAAGAGTGGCTGGAGAAAGTGAAGGCCCATTCAGGGAGAACCGTTGAAGTATCACGTGATCCTATTAAGGGTGTACAAGATGCTGATGTGATATATACTGATGTCTGGGTTAGCGCGGGAATGGAGGAAGAGAAGATGACAAGGATGAACGCTTTTCCTCCTTTTCAAGTCAACTCCAAGCTCGTCTCCCATGCTAAACCAGACTGTATAATCATGCATTGTTTACCCGCCCATCGCGGATTAGAAATTACAAGCGAAGTTATGGATTCGCCCAACTCTGTAGTCTTCGACCAAGCGGAGAATAGGATGCACGCGCAAAAGGGTCTACTTTACTGGCTCATTAACTTGAAGAAATGAACGTTCCACTAATCTTTTTTATAAATCCCTAATCATATTGAATCTTAATGTCAAAAGAGAAAGAACTTTTAAAGATAGTTGAAAAAACCCTTCCGTTTCCTACCAAAGTTATAGTAGGCTATGCAAAACTTGACACCTCATTCACGAGTGGGGACTTAGCAAGAATATGCAACATCCCAAGTTCTTCAGCAAAGTTTTACCTGAATAAGATGATCGAACTTAGGATGGTAACGAAGATCCCTCATAAGAAGCGATACCAGAAGTTCTCAAACGCTGAGACAGTCTCTTCATGGCTTAAGGATCTAATTAAGGTAGGGCTGCTTCCATTGGAGACAGGCAGCTTGACGATCCCTGAGAAAGAATAAAAATGTTAAACATGTCGCTTAGAGATCTCGCAAAAGAGGATAAAAAGAAGAGTCTTAGGCCTCCAAGAACTCTAACACGTCTCGAGGTGAAACGATTAAAGAAGAGGGGGTATGATGCTGAGAGAGAGCTTGTTCAAATGTTTCGGATGGCGGGGTTTGAAGCACTTCGGATCCCTGTAAGCGCTCCAAGCAATGAACCGTTTCCAGACGTATTTGCAATAAAGGACGATTGCATAATTGCACTTGAAGTAAAAAGTCAGGAGAGATATACATATTTCAAAAGAAAGCAGATCAACAAGCTGTTTAGCTTCTTAGAAGTCCATAAATATTATCCGCGTAGATATGCTGTTCTCGCTTCAAAGTTCAAATATAAGGACTGGACTTTTCTAATAGCAGACAAGAAGCGGGACTACTCAATAAGAGCTGGAGAGGGGTTAACATTTAAAAGGCTCTTAGAGATAGTTCAAGGATAATTTATATTAGAACAGAATATTACTTTATTCTTTAAGCATCATGTACTCAATACTCGGAGAGAATTTTAATGATAGAGCTTGATCATACTCAAGTAAGGAAAACAGTTCAAGTAGAATTAGAATGCAAATCTACTTCAGAATTATTACCATTAACCGAGATCCTAGGACAGGATAGGGCAGTAAAGGCTATAAAGTTTGGATTGGAGATTAAGGAAAAAGGATTTAATATCTATGTAGCTGGGCCTCCAGGGACTGGAAGAAAGACAGCTACAACGAATTTTCTAAGCGAGATCGCTAAAACCATGCCGACTCCTTCTGACTGGTGTTACGTTAATAATTTTGATGACCCTCTTAGACCGAATGCTCTTAGAATTCCAGCTGGAAAAGGGAGGAAATTTCAGAAAGATATGGATAAGTTCGTTGAGGAAATGAAGATCGCATTATCCAAGGCTTTCGAAAGCGAAGAATATGGAAAGAGAAGAAAAGAAATACTGGAGATTATTGAAAGAGAGAGCAATGAGCTAAGCAGGAGGCTAAACGAGAAAGCTCAAAATGAAGGGTTCATCCTTCAAAGGTCTCCGATAGGAATACTGATGATCCCAGTGATCCATGGTAAGCCCCTTTCCGAAGAAGAAGTTTTAAACCTCTCTCAAAATCTCAGAAAAGAAATAGAAAGGAAAAGGCTTGGTCTGGAGGAAAGCCTTAGAGTCGCGTCTAGGCAGCTAAGAGATCTGCAAAAGAAGGCTGATGAAGAAATAAAGGAGCTTAACAGAAAAGTCGCAAACTTTTCGCTAGACCCCCTTCTAAAAGGTTTAATGGAAGAGTATAGTGAAATCCCTGAAGTTAAAGAATTCCTAGAGAAAGTGCATGAGGACATCTTAAACAACCTGGACAGCATTCTAGAAAAGAAGGGGAAAACGCCCGAAGTAACTTTTCCGCTACCTTTTCTCCAAGAGGATCCAACCAAGAGGTATCGAGTAAACCTCCTAGTAGATAACTCGAATGTGAAAGGTGCGCCGGTCATCATGGAGCTTAATCCTAATTATCAAAATCTCTTCGGAAAAATAGAGAAAGAAGCCCAATTTGGAATCTTAACTACGGATTACACGATGGTTAGAGGCGGTTCCGCGCACAGAGCTCTAGGGGGGTTCCTGGTAATACCTGTAGAAAGTCTCTTAACGAACCCCTATGCTTGGGAGTCTCTAAAGCATACCCTCATGAATGAACGACTGGAGATTGAAGAGATCGGAGAGCGCTTCGGGCTACTCACCACAAAAACCCTTAAGCCTGAGCCCATTCCATTCGACGCGAAAGTCATCTTGATCGGGAGCATTGAACTTTACTATCTTCTTTACAACCTGGACTTGAACTTCAGGGAGCTTTTCAAAGTTAAGGCTGATTTTGATACAACTATGGATAAGAATGAGGAGAATATCAAGAAATATGCGTCGTTTATCTGCTCCGTCTGCATGAAGGAGAACCTCAAACACATGGATCGTTCTGGAGTATCTGAGATAATTGAATATAGTTCAAGGCTAGCTTCTGATCAAGATAAACTGTCTACGTGGTTTGCTAATGTAGCTGACATCATAAGAGAGGCGAACTTCTACGCTGCTCAAGATGGGGCTGAACTGATCTCAAAGAGACATGTGGTTAAGACTCTTGAAGAGAAAGTATATCGCTCTAACCTAATCCAGAAGAAGATAGAAGAGATGATCGATAAAGGCATCCTGCTAATAGATACAGAAGGAGAGAAAGTTGGACAAGTAAATGGTTTATCCGTCGTTAGCTTAGGTGACTACGAGTTTGGGAGACCAAGTAGAGTAACCGCGACAGTCAGTTTAGGCAGAGAGGGAATAGTGGACATCGAGAGAGAGTCGAAGCTGGGGGGGCCAATACACACCAAAGGGGTTCTGATCATAAGCGGATTGCTAAGCGAGAGATACGCTCAAGAGAAGCCTCTGAGCCTTAATGCTAGACTCGTGTTCGAGCAGAGCTATAGCGGAGTCGAAGGAGATAGCGCATCTAGCACAGAGCTCTATGCAATACTGTCTGCTCTATCAAACAAGCCGATAAAACAATATATAGCTGTCACCGGGTCGATTAACCAGAAAGGAGAGGTGCAAGCTATAGGCGGAGTGAACGAGAAGATAGAGGGGTTTTTCGAAATCTGTAAAATGAGGGGGCTCAACGGAAAGCATGGGGTCGTAATACCCTGGAGCAATGTCAAAAACCTTATGCTAAAGGAGGAAGTGGTTGAAGCAGTTAAAAACAGAATGTTCCACATATATCCAGTCAGAAACATCGATGAAGGGATCGAGATACTTACAGGTGTGAAGGCGGGTAAAAAGTTTCCTGATGGAAAGTATGAAGAGTGTTCAATAAACGATCTCGTTCAAAAGCGTCTGATCGAGATGGCTGAAAAAGTTAAAGAGTACGCAGAATAATCCAAAACTAATTTGAATAACCTTTTTCTTATAGTGTAAACTATAAAACGAAGGATACTCGATGGGAGAAGCGATCTACGACGTCATAGTTATCGGCGGAGGCCCTGCTGGACTCACAGCAGGAATCTATACTGCTCGGCATGGTCTAAAGACGCTTATTCTGGAAGGATCCAAGCTCGGAGGCAGGGCATCAGAAGCTCAATGGATAGAAAATTATCCAGGGTTCCCTAAGGGAGTATCAGGCTTAAAACTGATGAAGAGATTCATATCGCAAGCGAAAAGATTTAACGTAGAGTTTAGAATTGAGCATGCAACTGGCTTAAGCTTGACAGAGGAAGTAAAAACAGTAATGACTCGGAAAAACATCTACCTTGCTAAATCAGTTATAGTCTCAACAGGTATTCAAAAGAAAACTCTTAAGGTTCCTGGGGAGATGGAGTTTAAGGGTAGAGGGGTTTCGTACTGCTCTATTTGCGACGGCCCTTTCTTCGCTGGCAGGGATGTAGCTGTTATTGGTTCTGGAAAAGAGGCTATCGAAGATGTTTCAAACCTCTCCGAGATTGCGAATAAGGTCTATTTTATACCTAGTAGTGAAGGAAGCGGGAACCAATTGCCTAAAAAACTTGCTGCTAACGTTGAGATTCTTGAAGACGCAGAAGTCGAATCCATTGATGGCGATGTAACTGTTAAAAGCATAAAGCTTAGCGATGGCACCAGCCTGAAGGTTGACGGAGTATTCATAATTTTAGAACATGTCTCGACGACAGATATCTTAACCGAGGCAGGGATAAGAACAGATAAACGAGGATGTATAATCATAGACAGGGAAAACGCTACAAATATTAAAGGAGTCTTTGCAGCTGGAGACTGTGTCTGCGGAGGGATGCAAATCGTCACAGCGGCCGGTGATGGGGGGAAAGCAGGGCTATCTGCTTTAAGATACGTGAAGTCTCTTAAAAATCAAATAGATATTAAGTAAAATCAGGAAACAGGTTTCTGAAATTCTCCGTAACCAGGTTTTCCGACCGCTTCTCCTGCTTCCATCACAATGCACCCTCTTAGAATCGTGTATAGTGGAGCCCCTTCCCCTCTCCAACCTTCAAATGGTGTATGCTTTTGCTTCGAATGTAGTCTTTCTCCGAGAATCGTAAATGGACGTTTCATATCCACGATCACGAAGTCTGCATCCGAGCCCACGGCTAAGGCTCCTTTTTTAGGGTAAAGCCCTAGAATCTTCGCAGGATTTACTGAGAATACTTCAACAACCCTATCCAGCGTTATCAACCCCCTGTTTACACTGTCCAACATCAATGGCAGTGATGTTTCTATAGCTACACTTCCAGAAGGAGCTTCGAAAATATCTTTCCACCCGAGATCTTTCTCTTCCCTAGTATAAGGGGCATGATCACTTGCTAGAACATCGATGCCTCCACTTCTCAAAGCTTCCCACAAGCTTAACTGATCATCAATACTCCGTAACGGCGGATCAATTTTAGCATAGGGACCAAGCTTTAGCATAGCGTCCGAGGTTAGCAAAAGATAATTAGGCGAGGTTTCACCTGTCACTTTTAGGCCTTCTTTTTTAGCATGCCTTAAAACTTCTACTCCTCCTTTACAAGTCATATGGCAGATGTGCAGCTTAACCCTGGTTTCTCTAGCTAGTAGTATCGTCCTCGCAGTGGCTTCGACCTCCGCGATTGCTGGTCTGAACTCAACATGCGCTATCGGATCTTTTCTATTCAGTTTCTTTGCCACCTCTATTCCGTGTGCAACTATACTCTCATTCTCCGCGTGCATTAGACAAGGTCTACCTGTTTGGGAGATTACTCTAAAATTATCAAGCATCTGACCATCTGAGGCAGCGAGCTCCTTGAACCTCGCAATCATAAAAGATTTGAAGGCGGCAGCCCCCGCTTCAGCCATCGATCTAAGTGCTTCTCCAGCGACCTCTCCAGCTCCAGCTATCAATGCATAGTCGACGACTGCTTTATTCCTAATCCTTCTCCTTTTCTCTTTAAAGGCTTCAAGCGTAGTCACAGAAGGAGACGTGTTAGGCATATCTGCAACGGTCGTTACGCCTCCACAAGCAGCGGCGCGAGTTCCAGATTCAAAATCTTCCCTCTCAGGAGAACCCGGATCTCTTAAATGAACATGCATATCGATCATGCCAGGGAGGATGAAGCCTCCGCAAGCATCTATTGTGTTATCGGATCTAATCAAATCGCTCTTCGCTATTGCTGCGATTTTTCCTTCATTGATGTAGATGGATCCTTCAATAAAACCTTGAGACGTATATATTCTCCCATCTTTAATAGCGAGATCCATTTTCAATACCTGACACGCTCTTAAAGATTTAAGCAGAGTATAATTAAGGGTTTGCTTGAAGAAGATATGGTTTTAGACGTTCCAAGTATTAATTTAGAAAAGGAATAAATTGTTAGTTTAAGCTCTGATAGTTAAAGGAGTAGAAACTATATTGGCAGAAGAGGATCGTTTCTTAGATGTATTAGAGAAATTGAGCAAGAGTGTAGTGCACGTAAACACTGTTAAAGTCATACATGACTTCTATCATAGGACGTTACCTATCAAAGGAACCGGAAGTGGGTTCATTATAGATCCAAACGGTTTAGTTGTGACCAATGCTCATGTAGTCAGCAACGCCGATAGAATAGGTGTAGTTCTATACAACAACAATCTTGTTGAAGGAGTTGTAATCGGAGTATGCAAAAACATCGATACCGCAGTAATAAAAATAGATGCGAAAGATCTACCGTTCGCACAGCTTGGAGACTCGGACAAATTGAGAGTTGGTCAGAGAGTTTACGCCATAGGTAACCCATTCGGTCTCGAAGGAGGGCCGTCGATCACTTCGGGAGTAATCAGCGCCGTAAACAGGACTATTCAGACCGGAGAAAACCTGTTCATCAATCTTGTGCAAACAGATGCCGCAATAAACCCTGGCAACAGTGGGGGACCACTTGTAGATATGTATGGGAAAGTTATCGCAGTAAATACTGCGATTATCCCTTACGCTCAGGGCATAGGCTTTGCGGTTCCTATAAATGCTGTTAGAGAATGTATTGAACAGATAAAAAACAATAGAAGATTCACGACCCCTTGGATAGGTGTATACGGGATCTCTATCACGCCGCAGATATCTGCATATTATGGTCTTTCATCAGAGTGGGGATTCTTAGTTACTAACGTTGTTGCGGGAAGTCCCGCTTATAAATCTGAGTTGGCTGCAGGCGATATAATAACTAGAGTAAACGACTCTCCCATAACTTCGGCAGAAGACCTCAAGAAGAAGATATCTCTAAGCAACATAGGAGAGACTGTTAAAATACACGTTATTAGAGGAAACCAAAGAAGGATTCTAGACCTTACCATCGAGGGTAGATAAAATAGAGCCTTCAGATATAGGATAGTAGAGAAAATGAGATGTGAGATATCTAGAATCTATGCAAGAGAAATATTAGATTCAAGAGGCAATCCTACAATAGAGGTTGAAGTCGAAACCTCTTCAGGAGTCCATGGAGTAGCGGCTGTTCCAAGTGGAGCTTCAAAGGGCAAAGCAGAGGCGGTGGAACTCAGAGATGGGGGAAAGCGGTATCATGGGCTTGGCGTCAGAAAAGCAATAAACTCTGTAAAGATTATTGAAACTAAACTTCTCGGATTAGATGTAAGAAAGCAGAAAGAGATAGACGATATAATGATAGAGCTTGACGGGATGGAAAATAAATCCAAGCTAGGAGCTAATGCGATCTTAGGCGTCTCTCTAGCATGTGCTAAAGCTGGAGCCCTATCAAATAAACAGGAACTCTTCGAATATATTGGAGGCTTAGAGGCTAATATGATCCCAATACCTTTCTTCAACATAATTAACGGAGGAAAACACGCAGGTAACAAACTTGATTTTCAAGAATTCATGATAGTTCCAATCGATTTCCAAGATTTCAAAGAAGCTGTAAGAATGGGAGCAGAAGTTTACCACACTCTAAAAGGGATGCTTCTTAAAGAGTATGGAAGATCGTCAATAAATGTTGGAGACGAAGGAGGTTTTGCGCCCCCCCTTGAGAACCCTAAAGAAGCTTTAGATATGATTATGAAAGCTATAAGCGAAATAGGTTATGAGAAATCCATAAGGGTTGCTCTAGATGTTGCCGCATCTAATTTCTATGATGGAAAGGAAAATTATATGATTGCAGGAGAGGCTTGGGCTAAGGAAAAACTGTTCAATTACTATTTAGAACTAGTCGAGGAATATCCGATAATTTCTTTAGAGGATCCTTTTCATGAAGAAGACTTTGAAGGATTCAAGGAACTAACCGAAAAATTAGATATTCAAATCGTCGGGGATGACCTATTCGTTACAAATATTCGACGACTTAAGAAAGGAATAGAAAAGAAGGCGGGTAATGCACTAATATTAAAGGTCAACCAGATTGGAACATTGACAGAAGCTTTAGAGACTGGAAGGATAGCTATGAGGAATGGATATAGGGTTCAAACATCTCATAGGTCTGGGGAGACGGAAGATACTTTTATCTCAGATTTAGCCGTAGCCATAAGGTGTGGGCAGATTAAGTCAGGTGCCCCTTGTCGAGGAGAGCGGACGGCAAAATATAATCGTCTCATCAGGATAGAGGAGCGTCTGGGAGAGCGGGTGAAGTATCCCAAGAATTTCTTCAAATAGGATCCCGAAGCTTATAGTTTGAAAATGCTCCTCAAACCTTAAATCTTGAATACGAGTATCACCTAATAGACATGTTGGAGCTCAAGGATCTGTTTATAATCATTGGATTGAATATTTTTGGAGTCTACGCCTTTTATAAAATACTTCAGTTTATCTACTGGTTTATTAAAGATAAATCTTCAAGGAACGATCTTTAGAATTTAAACTAAACTGCTAAAATCATTTATACTCTAACTAGACAATACTCACATTCAACTATTCGAGGAATGAGAGATGAAGAATGAGCTTAAAAGGAGGCTTAAGAGAGGAGACCAAGTTTATGGGATTTGGGTAACTATTGAAAGCCCTATGGTAACCGAACTTCTCTCAACGATGGGGTTCGATTACTTCGTCTTTGACACTGAGCACAGTCCATTAGACATTTTCCAATCTCAAACACTGATGCAAGCGATGAGACCTATGGGGACTACTCCGATAATAAGAGTCTGGTGGAACGATCTTGTCGCAATAAAGAGGGCATTAGACGTAGGAGCCTACGGGGTGGTAGTTCCATGGATTAATAACAAAGAACAAGCCGAGATGGCGGTTAGAGCCTGTATTTATGCTCCAAGGGGTTTAAGGGGATGCGGTCCTAGGCGGGCAGCCTTAATGGATCCAGAATATCTTAAAACTGCAGACGAGGAGATTCTAATAATTGCCCAGATTGAGACAAAAGAAGCTGTTAACAATATTGAGGAGATTCTGTCAGTTGATGGTATAGATGTAAGCTATATAGGGCCTTCGGACCTATCTGCATCCTATGGTCACCTGGGGGATCAATCCCATCCGGAAGTGCAGAAAGCTATTGATAGAGTATTTGAAGCATCGAAGGATGCTGGAGTTGCCGCAGGGATCCATATGGGCTCAGGGAAAACTATTCTCGATCGAGTCAAAAGGGGATACAATTTCATAACTGTTGGAAACGATCTAGATTTCGTGAAGCAGGGCGCTTTACAGATTCTTAGGCAATTAGGAAGGGCGAAATAAACTTTTAAACCCTTTTTATTTACGTAACAGATTTATTTCTATATCTTACATGGATTGTAAAAGGTTGGGAAATTGGTGAAAGTTGTATCGATAATCGGCGCGGGAGTCATTGGCGGAGCGATTGCAAGATGTTTAGCAAGATCTAATATTGTTGAAAAGGTTGTAGCTACTAGAAGAAAAATAGAAAAACTGGAAATTTTAAAGACCGAAGGCATAGAATTAAGTGAGGATAATCTCCATGCTGCGGAGATAGCTGACGTTATCTTCATATGTGTGAAACCGGGAGATGTGGAGAAGGTTCTGAAGCAGATCACGCATAAGATTTCAGGGAAGCTTATCATATCAACGGCTGCAATAATACCGCTTAACTTCTATCATTCCATCTCGCCTAAATCCAAGTTTGTTAGAACGATGCCAAATGTTGCTGCCCTTGTTGGAGAATCCTTTACTGCTTATTGTTGTGATGAAAACGTAACAAGAGAGGATAAAGAGATCGTTAAAAAGCTATTACGCACACTAGGATCTTGTGAGGAGGTAGAGGAGAAGCATATGGACGCTATAACAGGATTGAGTGGCAGTGGTCCCGCATATATTGCTCATATGATCGAGGCTCTAATGTATGCTGGGCTAAAAGTGGGGCTCCCAAGAGATTTAGCCATGTACTCTGCTGCTCAAGCAGTCCTTGGAACGGCAAAAATGATCCTAAAAGGAGGATTTAGCCCTTCGGCTATTAAAGAGATGGTTACGACCCCAGGTGGGACAACTATTGAGGGAATCTATCAGCTAGAGGACGGTAAGATAGCCACCGCCTTAATTAAAGCAGTAGAGGCGGCTACCAGTAAATGTGCCAATATCCGTTACAGTTGGAACAACAAATAACCCTCGTTTTAAAACTACTTTTTAAAGAGAAGAGATTAAATTAAGGTAGATTTTCTTCAAATATACGATCTAGATTGTA
>JAGTQU010000039.1:0-9148 GCA_018396695.1 Candidatus Bathyarchaeota archaeon
ACAGATTATGGGTTGAAAGATTCATACGTAGCCGAGGTGAAAGGGGCGATCCTGAAGATTAACCCTAACGTAACTATCGTCGACATAAGCCACGATGTGGGCAACTACGATATTGAGGAGGGGGCCTTTCATCTGGCCAGAAGTGTGCCGTACTTCCCTGATGGGACGATCCATGTCGGAGTCGTTGATCCAACCGTCGGCAGTGAGAGGAAGCGAATAGTAATCAAGTCAAAAGGCGCCTACTTCGTCGGACCTGACAATGGGTTGCTAGCCCCTGCTGCAGAGAGGCTAGGCTTAGAGAAGGTCTACGAGATAACAAATCTAGGGCTCCTGCCGAAGAGGGTTTCCGAGGTTTTCGATGGGCGTGACGTATTCGGACCTGTAGCCGCCCTACTCTCTAAAGGCTTTCCTATTGAGGAGATCGGGTCTGAAACCAGGTTCTACCAACGCATCCCCTCATACGAGCCTAAGATCCAGGGGAATAGGATCGAAGCCCGAGTGATCCATGTTGACGGCTTCGGGAACCTAGTCACCAACGTCACAAGCAAGGTGCTCGAGGAAGCTGGGGTTAGAGATGGGGTAGTGGTCGAGGTTAGGGTGGGTAATAGAGTTGAGAGAGTTCCTTTTGTCAAAAGGTTCTCAGCCGTCCCTAGAGGGGCCCTTCTAATGCTCGTAGCCGGAGGAGACTACCTTGAGCTCTCAATAAACCAAGGAGATGCTTCATTACAACTTGGAGTTGGAAGGGGGGCGACGCTTCAACTCCTCTTATAGAAAAAATGGAATATTATGAGGGCGCTGCCTGGCCTGCTAATCTTAGTTTTTCCTTTTCGATTCTAGCTTCCCTGAACTTTAATAGGGTGTGAATTATCTTAAGAGCCACTGAAACTATGCTCAGGTAGACGAAGAATCTGAAATCTATGGTTGCCTTATTCAATCCGTGCTCGAACTCTATCGAAAAATCGATCATTCCCAGCCGCTGCAGGTTTCCCAATCCTAGGAAGATGAAAACGTATAGAAGCCAAGCCGTAGTTGATAGGATTGATGCTGCCAGGTATCTGAGGGATGCTTCATCAAAGACATTTTTGAAGAAAGACAGTGCCGACAATACGACTCCTATTAAAATGATCTCGTTTTGGAGGGCTGCGAGGTTTATGTTCATTTTCGAGATGTATTCCACTAATTCTCTTGGGATGAGCATGATTAAGATGAATGGTATTGCTGCGAAGGAGATGAAGGTCACGACCGCGCTGATTAACGCCTTTATCTTCCTATCCAAATTTTTAAGCCTCCATGATCTTTAAGGTGTTCCTGAATCCGACGAGGTCTCCCAAGGTTTTTATGTCGAAAGTTATCTCGAAGGATCCTTTCATCTCCTGCTGAGGATCTCGTGGAAGGTTCTCCCGCGGGATTATGAGGGTTAATGAAAAGTGTTGACTCTCCCCAGGATCTATATTAGCTGAGGTCGAGTTCCTCGAAAGCAAGTTTTCATGTGCGTCGTATATGGCTATATCTACGAGGAGGTTTACTCCCAGAAACCCCTGATTCCTGGGCTTGGCTTCAAGCAGAAACTTCAGGTCTCCTGTATTCTCATCAATCTCTGCTGAAATCTTCATCGCCTCTTCTGACTGGATCCCTGTGAGCGTGCCGATGATGGAATGTAAGCTTAGGGCGAATATAGCTATGGAAGCCACTTGGAAGATTACAGTCCCTATCCAAAAAACCCTGGAAACTTTCAACTCATATTCAAAAGAAAGGGAACGCTATGCTATTTAAAATATTATGGATTAATTCTAGATTATGACTAAGCGATAAAGAAAGAATTTGGAATTAAAAAAGGATCAATGTGAATAGATGTCGAATAATTAATTAAATATTGATCTAAATTTAATAGATAAGTCTTCATATTTTGGAGGATATCATCGAAAAATTCAATTAAAATAAATCGTTTCTTATTATCTTATAGAGTGATTCTACATGGTTTATTACAAGGTTGTAGCTACAGTCCATAAAGTAAGCAGACCGCAATCCCTGACCCCAGATCAACCCTCGCATGTGTTTTACCCATGTAGGATGTACAAGGAAGGGGACAGAATAGTCTTCGAAGATAACCAGATAAATATGGCTGAGACCACGGGCGCCCTATGTCTCTCCTTAGTAGCTTCCCTGATTCCTGTTTTGAAGGCGATGCAGAGAAAAGTCGAACCGATTATAGAAGAGGATGGGTCCGCAGTCCCAGATTCAACACAAAAAGTTACATGGTTCTCATGCCCAGACGCTGAAAGGCCGGTCATATTGAAGATCGAGCGGGTACCTATGGAGGGTAAGCCTGGCTGGATTATAGCTGATAAATTAGCCAAGAGTAAGCATTTGGATAACCTGCATTTCCACACTCCTAATCCAAATGATAAGCTCAATAACATCTATGACAATCTGTGGGAGAGTGTTATGCAAAAAGATTGAAAGAATTTAATCAAGTTTATCCTTAGCCCTCGAGAATAACGTTAGCTGACGCGGGGTCTTAACGAAGATTTTCCTGTTCTTTATTCTAATCTTTAATACGTTGTTTTTGTATGGCTAGACATGACGTAGAGGTGTGAAAACGAAGATTCCTCGGTTGCCCCGTGCCAGTGTTTCTCCCCCGCTGGTATGAAAATCAAGTCTCCTGGTCCCACCTCTCGCTCCTCGAACTCGGTAGCGACTATACCTCTCCCCTCAGTTACGAATAGTATCTGCTCGTGGTCGTGAACATGAAACTTGTTTCTAACACCCTTAGGGAAGCTAACTATTGCGGCTCTGAACTCCTTGGAGCCAGTATCTGGATCAACTAGGTAAGTTATTTCAACTTCCCCGGTGAAGATCCCGCCGGATCTCTTCTCAACAACTCCGCCTTTAAGAGAGACGACTTTCATAAATCTAAATTAAATTTCTTTTTGAAAAGTTTATTGGCAAATGATGTTTTTTTTACAAGACAATTTATTATTTTACTACTAATTGGATTTTTAGAAACCCCATTTTACTTTAGACACGCCAACGAGGGACAGGTATATTTTACTGA
This sequence comes from Candidatus Bathyarchaeota archaeon, assembly GCA_018396695.1. Classification (GTDB taxonomy): domain Archaea; phylum Thermoproteota; class Bathyarchaeia; order TCS64; family TCS64; genus JAGTQU01. The sequence goes on from JAGTQU010000039.1 coordinate 3,056, forward strand.
AATGTTTGGTAATATGTTAATGGTATAGATAAAGAACATTTAAGCTAGTAGTTTCTCCAACTCATCCGCGCTTTTCCCACCCAATCCTAGGGTCTATATAGTCCGCTTCTGTTCCTTTCTATAATATCTCTGTATGAGTTGAGACTATATTCAAAATTTTTCTAATCTATTTAGCCTTGTAGATTATCTGTAGTTTGAGAAGTTAGCGTGAGCTATACGCCATTCAACTCCATCGAGAACGTAAACAAGCGTTACAGGACCTGATTGAATATTGTTTGCTCCTCCTCTCTGGAAGAACCATAACGCGGTGACTATCGCCGTCCTGTTGAAGACCTCGATGTCGATATCTTCGAGCCAAAGCCTATTTGGCTGAGTCTTTCCTCCTGGAACGAAGCCGAATCCCTCATGGTGTTTTACGAGTTTATCTATTCCCTTTATCAAACCCTTCCTCTCTGAGGAAAAGTAGCTTACCCTCGAATCGTTGAGGAAAAGTTTTTCAACCATCGACAAGTCGTAATTGTTCCAGATCGATACCCATTTGGCTATCATTGATCGATCAAATTTCTCAGAATCCAATCCGATTAGTCCTCCAAAAGACTCTACGATTCAGGATAGTATTAAGTATGTAACCCTCTTAGAACCATTCGAGACAAAAGTATCCTCAAATAGAGCATTCAATATCGAATACTCTAATTAGTTTTGTTACATGGGTTGAGACGTGAGACAAAATATATCCTCTACTCGCCGCTCTCCGCAAACCTGGTTGCTGACTCCACAACCATAGAGACGCGTGTGACATTACCATCTTTTAAATACGCATACGTAACATGAGAGTCTTATACCTTGTAGAGGTGGTGCACTTCCGATGACGATTGCTATCGATGAGAGGGTGAGATTACTCAGGGTACTATACGCAACAATATTCTTGACGTCAACAGGCTTCGGCACAGCCACCTTTCTAACCCCGGTCTACGCATCTGGTCTAGGAGCCGACTATGTAAGCCTTGGCTTGATCGGTGCGGCTAGGAATCTAGTCTACACGGTTGGGACGTTGACTGTTGGCTATCTGCTCGACAGGTTCGAAAGAGTCAAGATCTACATGGTTTTCATGACAATTGGCGCAGTCGTAGTCGCTCTCCTCGGGGCGGTAGAGAATGTTACTTACTTAATACTTTTAAATAGCTTGGTGGGTCTGTTCTCTGCATCGTTCTGGGTTACTGCGAGCACGCTTACTGTTGACATATCTCCCTCCGAGATTCTGACGAAGTCGATCAGCTATTATAACCTCTCCTGGATACTTGGCTTCACGGTAGGCCCCTACTTTGGCGGCTTGATTTCCGATGCTTTCGGCTTTAAGGCACTTTTCATCATTCTCTCTGCGCTAATAATCTCCAGTGTCGCATTGAGTAGTATTAGGATCAGACCCATAATACAGCTTCGAAGCCGTGGAAGCACAAACATAGCTAATCTAGGCTCTCTGAAGGGCTTAGCCCTAGCCTATATAATTCTAATCCCGTTTACGATACTCCTCGGCATATACATGGCCATCGTTCCAGGTTACCTGAAGATTGTAGGATTCTCATCGGCTCTTGTTGGGCTGCTTCTAACAGTGACGAACGGCTTCCGGGGTCTAGCCTTCTATAATTCTGAGTGGTTCGTCTCGAAGGGTATCAGGCGATCCGTCACAATGGCTTCCCTGCTTTTCTTCACCGGCATGACGATGTTTTCAGTAGCTAAGTCTACCCTTGAGTATGCGATACCGCTCATCATGTACGGTGTGGCATCTGGTATAATGACTCCTCTCATGCTGGATTATATAGCGAAGAGGTGCGAAAAATCGGCCCTCGGAACAGCTATGGGGGTTCATGAGGGGGTATACGGGTTAGGAATGCTTATTGGTCCGATGGCCGGAGGATCTATCGCGGAATCCTATGGTCCTTCAACGCTCTACCAGCTGTTAGCGGCCATCGCATTGACCATGCCCTTCATAGCGTGGATTTTAGGAAAGAACGAGATGCCCATATCAAGCTGAACACAGTCAGCTCTTAATCCGTTAATCTATACCGTCCTTGACGAGGTCTATAAGCTCTAGGAGGTCTTCGATGATAACTCGGCATCCGGCTTCTCTCAGCCGCATACCCCACTCGTCTTTCCTGAGGAATCCTACGAAAGCCACGCCAGCGGCTTGAGCCGTGCTGAGATCTGTTGTGGTATCTCCAACATACACCACCCTATTTATCGGGCATTTCAAAGCTTCCGCCACGTCGATCAAATGTCTCGGGTCCGGCTTCGGATGTTCAACCTCATCCCTCGCCAAGATGGCGTCAACGTAGCTTCCCAGACCCGTCTTCTCCAAGCTGCGTAAAGCATATTCTTTACAACCTCTGGTAGCTATGCCAATCTTTAATCCGGCTGAACGCAGAGCTTTGAGCGTCTCCTCCGCGTTTCTGGTCGGCTCGACAGTATCTAATGAGCGCAACTCGATCTCGTTTAGAACATCGTTTATTCTTCGGAGTATAGTCTCTCTGGCTTCTCGTCTAATCCCCACCTCATCGAGCGCACGGTCGCTCCCTTGGATTATCTCCCAGATCATCCGAGTCTGCGAAAGGCTCTCCGTCGAAACACCCGTTTCAGAAATGATCTCTATGACTCTCTTTCTCATCTCGCCGTAATCGATCTTAGACTGGATAAGCGTTCCATCTAGGTCGAAGATTACGGCTTTAAATCGTTTTGTTGGAGGCACGCAACATAATAGCCTTACAAAGTAAGTAAATTTTACTTAGATTTCGAAAGGGAGATTAAAGCGAAAAGAAGCCTAAAATCGAGAAGGCCACTTCCAAAAGAATGAAAAATGATTTTTCTACCTTACATTTCTAATTTTACATTAACATTGTCATAGTTTTAACTTTTTCATAATTTAATGATCAATCGATAAATGCTAGATATCTACCTAATTAAATGTTTTTAATCAACATATTTACTTGGAAATTGCCAAAATTCGAGATTTTTCCATTGTTTCCATGATTTATTATGATATTGAATCACCTAGATATCTGAGGGTTTTGAGCCACCTCTCTAGAATATTTTATTTATTACGCATCATGCCATATTGAGTATGTTGTTAAAAAGTCTCCACCTGTTTCAGGATTGGAAAGCATGCAGAGAGTATATACTCCCTCATTATGTAGCTTGAAGGCTTGAGAGAGCGAAAACCTTATTTGAAATTTTCCCCCTGACTGCGTCCACGTCTGGGCGGCGATCGTTATCCCCTCTGCGGAACGATAGTTTGGCGGAACAACTGCACCTATCAAGACCCCCATTGAGTAGCCCCCGTTGTAGGGGCTTTTTGACAGCTGGGAAGGTGTAAGATTCTTCGGAAGAGGATCGTAGAATATGCCTATCATGTATATTTTTCTCTCTATGCTGTTTAAGGACCCGGACATGACGACGTAACCGTTCCGGCTTACGTTGAGAGCCGTCCACTCGATGTAGTCGTCTTCGAAGTCCTGGACGAGGTATAGGGTGTGTTCGTCGTAGGCTATTCCGATGCTCACCTTGTTATGGAGAGGGTTCAGAATGTTGTCTCTGTGACCCCAGCTCGACTCCGAGTCGTTGTGCATCATCTCCCACTCCAGCTTCTTAACGGCTTCCTTATGGTCAACTAGTCCACTGCTGTAATAGTAGGCGACGTTTTCAGATACCGCGCCGTCTCCCCCCGACAGCGTGTATCGCATGTAGGGCTTAAAGCCGTATACATCCCAGTGGCTGAAGTACCCGTGCTCAAGCATGTTCTCAGCATGCCTCTGTGCACAGTCGACCGTGCTCAGGCTCACGTTACGCAGCCCGTGCTCGGCTCTGTCATTGTTTATCAATAGGAGAGCATATGTGACGAGCTCCTCATGAGCGTATTTCTGGGTCTTAATTAGTGATGGAAATGAACCCGTGTTATTTTCGAAGGCCTTCTTAATGTTAGACGCGTTCTGTAAAGCGATAATGACAGCTATGAGGACCAGTGAAAATGCGACAATTTTCTTTACGGGGATCCTTCGGCGGATTTCATTATTTTTTGTCGAAGGCTCAGCACAACGATCCCTTTTTTCCATGAGCGCTCTTTCCTTTTCTGGCATCGTGAGCAAGTACGGGTTTTTTCCAGGATGTGATGCGGGTCCCAATGGCGATCTTCTAGGCAAATTTGGGCAGTCATGGTTTTCTGGAAGTCTATGTTCTAGGCAGAAAAATCCTCCACAGTAATTACATTTGAAGGGAAATACGTCTTCTTTACCGCAGTGTTTACATGGAGGCATGGCTGCAAGTGTTTTGCTTGCGAGCCTAATATTATTCAATTGTGTATTTTTAATATATGTTCCATATGCTTAAATTATGTCGGGAAAAATTTTATTTTTTATTGACAATATTAAATATCTAAGATGGTTGGAAAATTCGTCGATTTTTCCGGTGATTAAAAATCGTCTTCCGAGAATGTTTTTATTAAAAAGCTTCCGATAACTAAGAGTTTATTATTGGATAAAACTGAAACTATGGCATGTTACGATATTCAGGGTCATACTGCGATCGTGACTGGTGCCAGTAGTGGTTTAGGAGTAACCTTTGCCGAAGCCTTGGCAGAATGTGGGGGAAACTTGGTAGTGGCTGCTCGAAGATATGAAAAGCTTACACAGGTGGCTGAAGATTTAAAAGATAGGTGCGATGTCGAAGTACTCCCTATTAAGGTTGATGTGAGCCGGGAAGATGACGTGAATAGGATGGTGAATACGGCTGTTGACAGCTTCGGCTCGCTTGAGATCCTAGTGAACAATGCAGGAGTCGCATCACTAAGTCCATCCGTTGAGATGCCCCTCGAAGAATGGAAAAAGGTCATTGACATAAATCTGACAGGGAGCTTCCTATGCGCAAGGACTGCCGCACGCGAAATGATCAAAAGAAAGTATGGCAAAATAGTCAATGTCGCCTCGATATATGGGGCTGTAGGTGACATTTTCCACGCAGCGCCCTACTATGCTTCAAAGGGTGCGGTGATAAACCTTACGAGGGCTTTAGCTATAGAGTGGGCGTCATACAAGGTTAACGTGAACGCTATTGCGCCAGGCTTCTTCCCGAGTGAGATGACACAGGAGATTTTCAAGAATGAAGATGCCATGAGGCATATCCTTTCAAGGACGCCTTTAGGGAGAACTGGAGATCCAGCTGATCTTAAGGCAGTACTGGTCTACCTTGCTTCCCCTGCATCAAACTATGTAACGGGTCAGACTATTTACGTAGACGGTGGTTGGACGGCGCTATAACTGATAAATACGGTAAGAATAGTTGGTCTGTGTCTGGGATAGCTGAAGAAAAAGGAAAAGATTAGAGACGATTAGTAGGGATATTCCAAGCCCGTCTATCTAACGGGGTCTGGGAGATATCTGAAAGAGGGAGAATACAATAGCCGAAAGAAAGTTATAAACAATCAAGGATCAGGTCTAGAAAAGATGAAGGAGCCTGAGATTTAGCCTGAACTCCAACCCCCCCTCAAACAAACTGAATTACTTTAAAGGTTAATGTAGAGCACCTTGAACTTTTTTCAGAAAAATTTTGAATCCTCATGTAAATCCTTTTAATGCTAACTTGACTAAAAGCCGTTAAGGGGCTGGTAGCAAAGCCTTTGCTTACTAGATTGAATGGGGTGAAGTGGGGGAGGCTAAAAGAGAACTGAAAATAAACAAATGAAAAAATTAGAAATAAGAATACCCTAACTTTCGACGAGAGTGTTTATCTTTGATGCGTATCATTGAGGAACAAGTTCCAGCCTCGGGAATTCTGAATCTTTCACCAGCTGGTCGAAGTTGCTGATGTGTGCTTTTACTGCTTCGTAGACTTCGAGTTTTAGCTTACGGTAGGTTTCCTCCCTGACGGGTGTTAGCCCGTGGGCTAGGATGGATTCGTTTCTCCGCTTCAGGAGGTCTCTCATGCTCTGGGATTCGAGGAGGCTTCCGAGCTCGTCTCCGAGCTCAGCGAGGAGCCTGTAGCCGTCGAAGAGACCGATCTTCAAGACCCCTTCGTTAGCTTTGTGTTCCCATACACATAGATCAACTG
>JAGTQU010000039.1:9167-10263 GCA_018396695.1 Candidatus Bathyarchaeota archaeon
TATGTTCGAAGAGTCTATACCGTGTCTTGTCTCGAGTTGATGCTGGCTCAGGAGCTCGGTAGTTCTGTAAAGCCTTGCTACTGCGTCGTCATACTTCTTCTCCACTTCGCCCCGCCTCAGGGCGTTGTTGTACAGGTCTGCCAGATAGTATTGGTAGGCTTCGGGGCTGTTCGGGTTCTTCTGGCTTAGCGTCCTCAGCCTCCCTAGGAACCGTTTGTTGCCGTTGAAGGCTGGGTCGTCTAGCTGCTTCAGGTCTTCGAAGGCTTCGTCGTGTCTGAATTTGTCCCATGCGGAGTATGCTTTTGAGGCTCTTCTGAGTTTATCTGTTCTTGATAGAATTCCTTCGTCTTTCGTCCTCTTCTCGATGTCGTCTATTACTGAGAGAGAAGCGTCGTATTGGCATGCATTGAAGAATTCTAAAGCGGTGGAGAGCTTTTTCTCGGCTATTGCGAAGATGGGTTTTACGATTTGAACCTCTTCGGTTCCCGTCTGGACTATGCCTCCGCTCCTTGAGCCTATGATGTTGCAGAGGACATCAGCCTCGTAGAGGGTTCCAAGGATGGCTAGGGCACCTGTCATTGCTTTGGTTCCTGAAGTGAAGTCTACGGCGAAGTGCTCGTTTTCCCGCCTTAGTTTCTCCATAAGGGGTCTAACTTCGGTGAATACTTTCTGGATTTTGTCAGGGTCGGTGACTTCGATGATTTCGCATCTTGGTGGAGTTATAATTGACAGGATCTTGGGGAGGGTTTTTCCCCTGCTCTCCCTGCTCGTGATGAAGTATACGATTTCCGGGTTCGTGTTCTGTATGCTTAGGGCTAGGGCTCCTGCGAGGCCATTGCTCGCCTCAGGCTCGGCACGGACTCCCGTCCCTACAGACATTAGGAGAACTCTACTCATATGTATTCCTATAATTTTACCTTCACATACTGTTTATTTCTTTTTTTGGTGGGTTTCAATCTTCTCGTCTTTTCAAGAGTCATTGAAACGAGGAAGAGCTAGCTCAAGAAGCCGAAAAAATGTTTCAATCTTCTCGTCTTTTCAAGAGTCATTGAAACCGAGAATAAACTATGAATCTAATTATGACTATATGGTTAGT
>JAGTQU010000015.1:0-40920 GCA_018396695.1 Candidatus Bathyarchaeota archaeon
AGAACATATTTTTACTGGAACAGCCAGCTCAGAAAGATAAACCGCTTTTCCCTGAAGGTCACTAACATAATCTTTATCTTCTCTAGTATCTTTAACTACCTGAGTCTCTCCCGTTCTCACCGCTCTCACAGTTACTCCGGGACCACTAAGAAGAAGCTCAGGTTCAAAATTTTCATATCCTTCTATCCTTAAAAATTTTAATTTCCCATCTTCAACTATAGCAAATGACGCGACGCCTAAGCCTATAATGTGATTTATAATGTTGATCGTTGCTGCAGCTACCTCTTCTATATTCACCGCCTTCTCAAGCTCTACAGCATGCTTTAAAATAGCTTCGAGCCTGACATTCCGCATCTTCTCCAATTCTCGGACATTCAATTGCCGGATCGAAGAGGCGACGTGCATAGCTAAAATTTCCACGAGCTTCCTGTCACTATCGCTAAACGCTTTGACTCTCTGACTCTCAGCGTTTAAGACGGCGACAACTTTACCATCTATCTTTACTGGGACAGCTAGTTCTGATAGTAAGGCTAATGATTCTGTTGAAGGCCCAGCCACATAATCTTTATCGTCCCTTACATCTGAAATATGCTGTGTCTCTCCAGTTTTGACCGCTCTAACTGTTATGCCTGGACCGTTTAATGGTAGGTGGAAACCCCCATCTCTAACGAAACCTCTTCTCCGAATGAAGTATATTTTGTCATCTCTAACTATTCCAAAACTGGCTTGCCCGAATCCTAGAGCTTCTTGCATGGAATCTAGAGCCTTTTCACCAATCTCTTCTACATCATTTGCTTTATAGAGTTCTATTGCGCATTCATGGAGCGACGCGAGTTTTTTCTCAAATTTTTTGATACCCACCTTAGACTCTAATCCTATGAGAGCGTGAGTTACGTGCATCCCAAGTATTTCGAGAAGCCTAGTCTCCTCCGAATCATTTTCCAAGATTTTTTGAGACTCTATGTTTATTATCGCATAGACCTCGTTATTGATTATGATGGGTATAGCTATTTCCATGATTATCTGTTGAAGCATTATTTGATTTTCGGAAAGCAACGACTGTCCTATGCTTCGAATTGTTTGCTTCTTTCTTAACGCCTCTAGACAGACACCTTTCACGTCCCAAGGATTCTCTAATTCTTCAATTCTAACTCCTGACTTCGCTATCGGTATAAACTTGGTATCTTCTATTAGAAAGAAATAAGCAGTATTAAATTCAATTATATTTTTTATGAAGGTTAGTGTCAAATTCGCAATGTCTGCAATGTTTTCAGCTAATCTAATCCTAGTTGAATATGCGTGTAAAATTTCTAATTGATTTTTATACCTTGTTTTTGGAGTCACTTCATTAATGAAAATAAAAAGTGATTTTTTTCCGTGATATAACCTATTTATCCCTTTTAAATCCACGATTATTTTTTTTCCATTTTTTAATATTACCTTCAATTCTCGCATATATACTGGCTTATCACTATCAATATTTTCTTTCAATATCTTTTGCGTTATTTCTCTAAAATCGGGTGAAATGAAAGATGTCAACTCTTGATCTATAACATCTTCTATCTTAAAGCCTGATAACTCTAAAATCTTATGATTAGCAAATTTAATTTTCCCATCAACAAGGACTATAATACCTTCTTCAGATTCATTGAGTATTATGTTATTTATTTTTTTTATTCTATTTTGTTCTGCAACCTGCCTAATTCGATTTGCAAAAACAGTGATGTGAGCTGCATCAGAATCCTTTTTAATATAATCATCTACGCCTGCAAGGAAAGCTTCGGTAGCTATTTCTTCGCTACCATAACCGGTGTATAGTATGAATGCGATATCACTTTTTTCTCTAACTTTTTCCAACAACTCTATACCATTCATATATGGGAGGATATAATCCGAAATTATACAGTCAAAATAGCCGTCAAAGATCTTTAAAGCCTCCTCCGCTGTTGAAACGGTTTCAACGTGGATAGATGGATCAGCCTTCTCGATGCCTGTTTTAACGAAATATCTAAAAAAAGGATCATCTTCCACATAGAGAACATTAATAGTATCACGTATCATATTCATTTTTAATCAGATTTTTAATGATTAAGATAAGCCAATTTAAATATTTTAAGTATTTATAATTAATAATAATAAAACATATCTGGAAGAAATAATATATTTATCTTAAAAAGAATTACGACGTAAACTAATTAAGGAACAAGTAATGAATATGATATCATATACTTATATAAATCTTCTACAGTGATTTAAGATATGAGAGCATGCTTGGATTTAATACCTGATTGAAAACACGTTTTCTATTATAATTGCTTATCAATCAATACATTATATTATATTACTCCACAATCTTTAAAAAAATTGGAAAAGATTAGCTTTGCAATGAGGGCTCGTCATGACTGAAAACAGACGAGTGCTACTTGTCGATGATGAGGAGTCATTATTAAATTCGTTCAGTTCTATTCTTGAGGCTGAAGGATTCGAAGTAACCATGGCTCAGACATCAAAAGAAGCTTTACAGAAAACAATGGAGCAAAAGTTTCACCTCTACTTGATAGATATCCTGCTACCTGACATAAACGGAGACGAACTAGTTCAAATTATCAGAAAATTCGACAAAAATACTCCAATCATACTCATAACAGGTTACTCGTCTTTTCAAGATTCCATAAACCTTCTAGACCTAGGCATCCACGAAATACTGCTGAAACCTATTAGTCCTAAAGAACTGATTCAGGCATGTGAAGAAGCTATCTCACCAAATTTTTTGGCTACTAGCCCAATAAAGGGCGATTAAATATAAAGCATGTTTAAACGCCTCTAATCTTTTTTTATTTTTCGTTCTCCTCCCCTAAGAGAACGCCCTTTAATGACTATGTATAATACCACTAGAAACAGTGTGAAGGATGAAACGTTGATTTTCACCTCTTTTTCAACGTTAAGGAAAAAAATAATGTAGACCTGGCTAATAATAATGAGAGCGATAGCCTGTAACCTAATTTTATTCACTTTTGAAAAGGTTACCATTTAAACAAGAAGGGTTCTCCAAATTATTTAAAACCTCCTTGAAAAGATTGGAAAGAAGTAATCCTTACCTCCCAAAAATTCATTGAATAATATTCTATTTAAAATACAAAAAGCTCAGTCTCTTGATTAATTAGAAACTCTTCCAAAAGCTTTATCTTACAACTATTATTTTTTATCGTTCGGACTTGAAGCGTATAATCATTGACACAGATCCAGGCATAGATGATGCCTTGGCTCTACTACTAGCTTTCAGCTCCCCTGAATTGAAAATCGAGGCAATCACAACGGTATCCGGAAACGTAAGCCAGCATAAAGCCCATCTGAATGCCTTGAAGCTTCTAGAATTCATAGGCGTGAAAAATGTACCAGTAGCAATGGGGGCAGAGAAGCCTCTGTTACGTGAACCGATGTATGCGGAAGAGTTCCATGGAATTTCTGGACTAGGGGATGCAGTATTACCCGAACCAGCACTAAACTCCGATAAACGATCCGCCCTTCAGCTAATATTCGATAAGATTGAAGAATTCAATGGTAAACTAACACTTGTCGCAATAGGACCGCTTACAAACATTGCGGGAGCGCTGCTCCTCGATGCGAAGAAGGTTGAAAAGATAGATGAGCTCGTCATTATGGGAGGGGCTTTCCAACTAACGCCTTACGGCCATGGTAATGCTACACCTGTTGCAGAGTTCAATATCTGGCATGATCCATTAGCTGCTAAAATAGTATTCGACTCTCGGCTTCGAATAAAGGCTGTGGGATTAGACGTGACGACGGATCCGAAAAACAGACTTACGAAAACAGCTTTCAGCAACATTTTAAAAGCTAACAACGTGAGGACGAGACTTATAGCCGATCTCTGCCAAAGACTTGTTGAGAAGTATGATGGCATGAGCTTACATGATCCAATGGCTATCGCTGTAACTGTTGACGAAAGCCTTGCTAAAACCAGTAAATATAAAGTCGAGGTTGAAACCAAGAGCGAGTTAACTCTGGGTCAAACAATCATCGACAAGCGTAGATATAGTAAACCAAGGGAAGAAGACCTCAACGTCGAGATATGCACTTCTATAGATGGTGAAAGGTTTCTCAAGATGTTCATGGAACGCATCGTTATGGAGTAGTCAAGAGAATATCCTAAGACGGGATTAGACGATGAGTATTAATTTAGACAACGTGAGGGCATAATCGAATCTCCAAATCGTAAAATAGATTTAGCCCCTCTGCTAAGTGAGGTCTATGAGTGATCTAATCTGTTGTGGGGCTATAAACTGGGACATAAACCTGTTCGTTGATAGACTTCCACGCACTGGAGAAGAGGTTAAAGTCAAAGAGATTCAGAGAGTATCCGGAGGGACCGCTGCAAACGTGGCTGTAGCAGCAGCACGCATCCTCGGGCCTTCCAGAGTATCTTTGATCGGTTCACTTGGATGCGACGAGATCGCGGAAAAACAGCTTCAAATTTTAATTAGCGAGGGCGTCGATTATTCAGGGATACTCAAGATAGATGGTGAAGAGTCTGGTCAAGCATATATTACGATAAGCTCAAATGGTGAAAACGAAATACATACGTTTTTCGGAGCTAATCTTAAGCTGGCTCCTGAGCGGATTGAAGATCGAGAACGGCTATCTCTGATTTTTGGGTCAAAAATCATAGTTATTATGGATCCGCCTCTGGAGACTGCTGAGAAGTTGGCTAAAATTAGCAAGGAGAATGGGAAAACAGTGATTTGGGATCCTGGCGTGTATTCGGGATACGAACTCAAAAAGCTTACGCCCACGATCATGAATGTCGACTATTTCGTTTTGAATAACCTTGAGTTTCAAAACCTACTTGGAACGAATGATCCGAAAGAAATAATCCAGTCGATGAGTCAGGTGAAACGGGGGATAAAGGTCATCATTAAGGAGGGGGACAGAGGCAGCACCCTTCTGGGCGATGGGGGGGCACTGACCATTCATGTTGATGCTGTCCGCTTATCGAAACTTGGAATGGAGATAGTCAACACAGTTGGATGCGGGGATGCCTTTATCGGGGCATTCGCCGCAGCAAAAGTTGAGGAGTTGGATGACACTGAAGCTCTGCGTTTAGGGAACGTTGCAGGCTCTTTCAAGGCGACGAGGAAGGAGACTCGTGGAGGGCCTACGAGGGCTCAGCTCTACGAACTTATGGCAAGATTAAGTGAAGTCGATAAATAGTATTATTCTTTTATTGATTTCACATCGATTTGAGGTAAGGCGAGACTAGAAATCTTTAAAATTATTAGGTGATAACTAAGAAGGATTGTTTTGTCAAGAAACTCGAAAAAAGTAAAAAGATTCCTAGAAGAGAGAGGGATACCCGCTGAATTGATTGAGCTGAATGAGTCCACGAAAACATCCCAGATGGCAGCTGATGCCTTGAAGTGTGATATAGCCCAGATAGCTAAATCCATAGTTTTTGCTAACGAGAAAGCTATCGTGGTCGTCATCTCAGGAGATAGGAAAGTCGATGAGAAGAAGCTATCTAAGGTTCTAGGACATAAAGTCTCGATAGCTAATGCCGATGAGGTTAAGAAGCTTACAGGCTACGTGATTGGAGGTGTTCCTCCTTTCCCTCATAACGATAAGGTTAATGTCGTCCTAGACAGTTCTCTCAAAAGGTTTAAAGAGGTATGGACCGCAGCAGGGACACCAAACTCTGTCTTCAAGATAAGCATCGAGGATCTTAAGAAAACAGTAGGCTCAGACTTCATAGATGTTTCAAAGTAACTATTCTTTGCCCCTAGTTTTGAACTTTCTATTCACTAAATCGATGACATCAATAGGAAGTGGAGCTAACTGATAATGTTCATCAATTTTCCGTATGATCTTGGCGTCCATGAGCCAAATAAAATTATAGTTGTATGATCTTTTCGAGGCTCTTACCTTAAAAATGACTCTCCAATTTTTTGCAGACTTTCTCATACAATAAGTCATAGCTTAATGGATATTCAAGTAGAGTATGGACTATAGTTAGCCTTATCGGATTAGAGGTTAAAAGCCATTTAATATCTCCTTCATTTTTTATCTTGAACCATTTGATAAATGGCGAAATTAATGCTCGATAGAAACTCATACTAAACTTTCCCGTATCTTCCATAATATGATAATCCCAGTGAATATCTTCAGGGTCACCTGACTTCTCTTTTTTAAGCAAGACCCAAATCAAAGGTATAAATATGAATATAGTAGACCAAATACCTTTAGAAAATCAGCGAGATCCATCTTCTCTTAAATTCGAATTTTAAAAACTTATAAAAATAAAGCTTCTGGTCATAATTTCTATGTTTTCCAGACCTTTTTGAATAATCTTAGGAAGTTAAGTCCAAGAATCTTTCTTATCTCTGCATCAGAGTAGCCCCTAGCGACTAGACCCTTCGTAAAGTTCGGCATATACTCGAGCCATCCATATCCCCACGAACCATCCATAGGTGTAAAATACGTCTTGTCAATTCTTTCAGGATATTTCCAGATGTAACACCCTCTAGTCACAGAGTTAGGAAACTCTAAATCGCTTCCAAAGCCCACATGATCGACTCCAACTAGGTCAACCGTGTAATCAATCTGATCCATTAAATCATCTGTTAAGGTTGACGAACCCTTTTTCTTGGCAAAGAAGGGTGTGACTCCTATCACCCCTCCTTTCTCGGCACAAGCTTTGAGGACTTCATCCGTTTTACCTCTCCGAAGGGAGTAGTTTACAAAGTCGCCCCACATACCTGTTCTAGTAACCCATTCAGCATACCCTCCCATCTCTCTCGGGGTTGAATTCCTCGGCAAGACGTGGGTAAAGCTCACTGGGTCCTTGCTTATCTCAATGGCTTCGATACTGCTCCTGTCTCCTGTATGGCTGAGGTCGATTAATATTCCTAGCTTATTCATCTCTTCGACGAGGCTGACTCCGAAGTTGCTGAGACCAGCGTCGGAGCGTTCCATACATCCGTCGCCGGCTTCATTTCTCAGATTGTAAGTGAGCTGCATGATCCGCAATCCTCTACTATAAGCTATTCTTAGAAAATTGAGGCTGCGCTCCAGAAAGCTACTGTCCTGTGGTCCAAAAATTATTCCATGCTTATTCTCCTTTTTTGCTTTCTCGATGTCTGAAGACTTTTCAACTATGATGGCTTTACCAGTTCTTTTAACCCATTCACGATACTCTTCTAATTCTCTTAAAGCCTCCGAGAAGTTTCTCTGCATGCAAACGGTAGCATTGCTGGCTGTGACTCCCCCCTTCAAAACATCATTAATCCAGAGGTCTTCTCCAACGTAGTTAATGAATGCTACAAGGCTGGCATCTATGATTATGGACTCTCTATGCAAGGCTAAAGCATGTTCCACCTCATCTTTACTGAGCTCAAGATAGCTTCTCATTTAAATCCAATAAAACTAACACCTTCAGGATTAATTAACTTTCCATCAAATAATTCATTTCATTTTTAATTCTAATTAATAGAGGTTCCTCATTTTTATTGAAAATGGATAGAAAAACATCTATGATATAGTAAATATTATTTAACTATCTTTAAATGAGATTTATGGTATTAATTGAAAAATATTCTTAAAGGAGTTTTGAATTTATGAAGTTTATGATCCGATTAAATGGCTATGATTTCTTGAGAAAAATAATTTATGAAGCTAAGCTTCATATTTAGAAATAGCTGACTATTCTCCGTATTCACAGCCTTAGGCATTAATCCAAGGGTAGAGATTCTTTAAACTTTTCAAGGATTGAGCGATTTTATCTTCAGGTAATGGGCAAGCCTCGAGTCTTCCTGAGAGATAGTCGTCATATGCTTTCATGTCAAAGTATCCGTGGCCACTCAGGTTGAAGAGCATCGTCTTCTCTTCCTTTTTCTCACGGCAGCGAATTGCTTCATCAATGACAGCTTTTATAGCGTGGGCTGACTCAGGCGCAGGAATTATGCCTTCCGATCTGAGGAACTGAGCTGCAGCAGAGAACACTTCTAACTGGTTGTATGCCAAGACGTTTACTATGCCTTCTCGAACCATCAGTGAGAGGCTTGGAGCCACACCATGATACCTCAGTCCTCCTGCATGAATGGGATCAGGGACGAAGTTATGGCCAAGGGTATACATGGCGATGAGAGGCGTTATCCGCCCTGTGTCACCATGGTCGTAGAGGAATTCGCCATGAGACATACTTGGACAAGCAGTCGGCTCGACAGCAGTCAGCTCTACCTGTTTTGGTGCTTTACCGAAAATTTTGTCGTAGTAGAAGGGCCATGCGATGCCGCAGAAGTTACTCCCGCCGCCAACGCATCCTACCACTATGTTAGGGTAATCATCCGCTTGTGAAAGCTGTTCCTTAGCTTCGAGACCTATGACTGTTTGATGCATCAGAACATGGTTGAGTACGCTTCCCAGAGCATATTTTGTCGCTTCGCTGTGAAGACATTCCTCAACAGCTTCACTAATAGCTATACCAAGACTTCCGGTGCTGTTTGGATCCTCTGAAAGTATCTTCCTACCGATCTCTGTTCTTTTGCTTGGGCTCGAATACACATCAGCACCAAAGAGTTGCATCATAAGTTTTCTATACGGCTTCTGTTCGTAGCTGACTCGCACCATGTAAATAATGACATCAAGATCGAATAGCATTCCGGAGAAGGCGAGAGCTGAACCCCATTGACCTGCTCCTGTCTCTGTGGTGAGTCTATTAGTGCCCTCTTTCATATTATAGTATACTTGTGCTACCGCTGTATTCGGTTTATGGCTGCCTGTAGGGCTAACACCCTCGTACTTGAAGTAGATCCTAGCCGGCGTTTTCAGGTCTTTCTCAAGTCTAGATGCGCGTATTAATGGTGTGGGTCTCCAGAGACGGTACACGCCTCGTATCTCTTCAGGTATATGTATGAACCTCTCCTTACTAATCTCTTGCCTTAGAAGCTCTTTAGAGAAGATAACCTCAAGCTTCCTAGGATCCACTGGTTTATTAGTGCCTGGATCAATAAAAGGCGAGAGAGGCTTCGGGAGATCGGGTAAAATATTGTACCAATTCTTTGGGATATGATCCTCTTCTAGGAGGATCTTTTTATCCAGTCCAGTTGATACACGCACATGCCTCCAGATAATATTGGCATTATTAGTTTCCAGCAGATATCTTAAAAACTTTATTGGTCATATGGCCACTTTCCATTTCAAATGTTTTCGAATGGTGATCATTTTTCAAAATTCTATAATAATTGTTAGAATTTGGATTAAACCTAATAATGAATTGAAGAATAAATTAAAATCTTACACGTTATTTACCCATGAAAGGGTTACAGGACTTATTTGAAGAATGTTTTGGTCACTCCGTTTCGAAACGATGCCCAAATAGTGCCTAATCTCCTATAACTTTGTGTTTTAATACACCGATCGGCTGGATCTCGCATTCAACTAAATCCCCTATTTTAAGGAAGCCATCTGGCCAACTCCCTGCAACCCCTGCGACCGTCCCTGTCGCTATTACATCTCCTGGTTCAAGAGTTGTTCCGTTGGAAAGATACTCGATTATCCTTGGTATGCTGATGATCATCCAGCTTGTGTCATTATTCTGACGCTCTTGTCCATTGACTCTCGTCACTAGCCTTAAAGGAGGATCATACGGATTTGGAATCTCATCTTTTGTGACTATACACGGTCCCATTGGTGCGGCATTATCCATACCCTTCCCCTTAGTCCAGTTGATGTCTCTCTTATACATGTCAAACTCAACATCCTCTGGGAAACCTTGGTCGCGGAAACTAACATCGATGAATATCGTGTATCCAGCTATATGTTCGTACGCTCTTTCTTTTGGAATATATTTCCCTTTTTTCCCTATCACTACAGCTAATTCACATTCGTAGTCTACTTTATTCGAGTTTCTGGGCTTAATGATAGGAGCATCAGGACCACAGACGAGGCTCGGTGGCTTTTGAAATATTATTGGAACATCTATGTTAAGACTCTTCAAGCGTTCAATTTCCGCTCTTCTCTTCTCAAGATCCTTTATCCTCTCTGTGACGTGATCATAATAGTTGACTGCCATACAATAGACTTTACCAGGTTTAGGAACAGGTGCGCAGAGTTTGATTTGTTCCTTCTCTAAAAAGATTCTCTCCCCATCTAATCCAACTAGATCCGGATCTCTTTTTTCTTCTAGAAATCTGAGAATTTTATTTGCAATCTTGAAGGAATCAATTCCGCCTTGAAGGAAGCCAATCATACTGGGAGGGATTATGGCGGAGGCTACTCTCTCAGGATAGTCCCTGCCTTCAACTTCCTTAAGATATAGTTCGTAAGCGGAGTTGAGGTCGACTACTTTTCCATCGACGAAAGCTCCCAATCGCCGCTCTTTATGAACTCTAAATGTTGCGAGCTTCATTAAGGTCTTTCATAAAAGGGTCTCAACCATTTATAGCATTTTTGCAGAACCGTATCAGAATCATATTTTTATGTTTCGATGTCCTTTGTAAACTTAATGTTTTAAGCATTAAGGAAGGCATTCTAAAATAAATGTTTGATTCTGGTAAAAAGGAGCCTCAACGTCTAGACGCCTTATATTCTAACTCGAGGAGTATGGAAAATCTAGCCAATGAGCTTTGGGGGCATATTCCTCTCAATATTAGGGGAGCTTTAAACGATGCTTCAAAAATAAGGAAAGATTATGATATTGACCCGTCTCAGTTAGAATACCTGGTAAAAGGATTAAAAAGTCATCTTAGATCTCTTGGAATATGCACAAAGAAGGTCGAAGAGAATCTTGATAAACTTGGAAACGGGGTTATCGAAGCTGGTCAACAACCCTCATGCATGGCTGGCGCCGGCTTAGTTATTAACAAAATAGCTTGCATTTCGAAGTTTAGTGAGTTAAGCAGGGATGGATCCTATGCCCCTATATTTTATGTCGCTGATTATGATGGTGTTCAGAACGAGCTTCTCAACATTAGAATACCTAGCCTTTCCATGAAAGGGTGTCTAATCTCAATACCTGTCGAAGATTCTTCATATGGGATCCCAATATATATGCTAAAGAAGCCTGAAGAGGAATGGCTTAAAGATTCTTTAAATAAGATCCTTAACAACTACAGAGGGCTTCTCAGAGGATTAAAGGAAGATGATAGAAAGATCAAACTGAAGCATCTGGAGCACGTTTTCACAATAATAAAGAGCACATATTATTCGGCTGAAAATGTTTCAGACTGGTCAACAAAGATCCTTGGAACGATCATCAACATCGAGTCGGATCTAGGTGTACCTTTCCTCGTCTTTTCAGCCGAACCAACTCGATGTCTATTCCAACGAGGATATGAACTGCTAGTGGCTGAACCTAATAGAACTAGATTTATAGAGGCTATTAATCGCACTATTGAGACTATTCAAAAATCAGGTTATACCCCACAAATTGGTATCAGGAAGAGTAGCTATACCCCCTTCTTTTTAGAATGCATGAATCGAGACTGCGAGAGAAGAAGAATCGAATTGGTATCCGAAGCGATCCATGGCTCAGGATTATTCTACGTTAAAGGAAAATGTCCCGCTTGTGGAGAAGAATATCAATACTCTTTTTCAAAGCAAAATCCAGATCTATCAGAGATTATACAATGGATCTCTCCCAGGGTAGATTCTAGACAGATAATCGTCGACTCTATAATTCCCGTCATATGCCACATAGGAGGATCGGGTGAAGCTGGCTACTATTCAGAGATTACTCCAGCTGCACGGGAACTAAACCTGCCTTTTCCAATATTTTTCAAGTATACTCGAATTTTCTATAATACTCCATGGAATAGTGCTTATGCTTCTAACCTTGAAGCTAAAAACTGTCCGAGCCTTGTAAATAGAGATTTTTTTTCTTCATTGAACCGATGGGTTGAAGCTCGAAACAATCAAGACCCTCAAAGACTTGAAAATGCTTATAGGGAGATAGAAGAGAGCATTACTGCAACTTTTGAAACCTTAAATATAAGACTTAACACCCTTGAAAAAGAAGTCTCAGAGATTAGGGAACAGTTGCAAAAACTTAATGACGGTTCCATGGTAGCATTATTAAAGGAAAAGCAGAGTCTCATAAATTTAGTCAACTTATACCTTTCATCACAGTTTGGAAGATTTACCCCTGAAAAATTTGGACAAGAAGTAAGCTGGTCTTGGATAGACGTCGCAGTGATCTCAGGGCTTCAGGAGCTTACAAGGATCTATCTTAGACAGTATTTTGACTATACATTGAACTCTACTATGTTTTATGTAAATCTTTAAATTCTAAATCTGCTTATAAACCTCTTCATATTTTTCAATTACCTTTTGTGGAGTATATTTTTCTAAAATAGTTTTCCTCGCCTCTAAGCTTAAATGTTTCCTAAACTCTTCATCATGCTTTAACTCGAGAATATTCTCCGCAATACTTTTAGGGCTTCTCGGAGAAACCAGGATGCCATTCTTTCTGTTCTCAATGATCTCAGGTACTCCTCCAACATTCGTCGCGATGACAGGGAGACCTGTACTCATCGCCTCTAGAAGTGTGAGCGGCGCACTTTCGGAGTCAGAGCTAAGGACGAAAGCGTCACATTGTTTCAGCAAGAGAGGTATGTCTCTTCTGAATCCAGTAAAATGAACTTGGTTACTCAGATTTTTCTTTTTAACTATCGCTTCAATTTTATCTTTTTCAGGTCCATCTCCAACGAGGAGTAATCTTATATCTTTATCCACTTCCGTAGTCAGCGAGATAGCTTCAACAATGTCTTGAACTCTTTTCACAGGTCTAAAATTGGAGACATGAACGATTAGAAACTGCTCTTGTTTATCAGCTTCTATTTCGGGGCTATAGACTTCAGTATCTACAAAGTTTGGCACCACTGTGATCCCCTTCTTAATCCCGAGTTTTTCTCTAGCCTCGTTAGCCAAGTATTTTGAAACAGCTGTAACTCCATCAGCGTTCTCAATCGAATAGGAATTGATCGAGCAATACGCTTGATCACTGCCAATTATAGTTACATCAGATCCGTGTAAAGTAACGATATATGGAGTGTTTGTAACTAGTTTTGTTAGGAGGGCTGAAGTTGCGTGAGGAATGGCATAGTGAACATGGATAAGATCGAGACGACATCTTTGGGCAACTTGTACCATCTTCGAGGCTAAAGCTATTGTATATGGAGGATACTTAAAAAGCGGGTATTCGATGACTGAAACATGGTGAAGGATGATGTTCTCATGTTTAATTTTGTGAACTTCGATGGGTGGCTCATATGTGATGAAATGGATTTCATTACCTTTTTTCGCCAGCTCTATCCCTAGCCTGGTTGCAAGTATTCCACTACCGCCAATTGTTGGATAACACGATATGCCTATTCTCAAGCTTTCAACACCAGTTTGATCCTTTCACAACAAATTTAGACTACAAAAATGTGAAATAGATTCCTTTAAACCTTTATTTAAAACATTCAATCGATGGAGACAAGATTGGAAAAAAAGAGTATATTAATTGTTGCGGCTCATCCTGATGATGAGACATTTGGGTGTGGAGGAGCAATACTTCTACATACCGGAGAGGGGCATAAATGTAGTATTTTAGCACTGACTTGCTCGAATGATGAAAGGAGAGAAGAGTTCAAAAAGGCGATGAATCTTCTAAGAGCTAATGAATTAGTTGTCTTAAATCACAAGAAAATCTTCTTTAACCATGGGCTAGTAGACCAGGTATCTGATTTCATAGTAAAGGTGAAGCCTGACATAGTGGTCACTCACATTCCGTGGGACTACCATCGAGAGCATAGGCTAACATATAGAGTTGTTAAAGAAGCTTTAGAATGGTCTGCCCACTCTACAAAGTATCGAGATCCTTGGAATCCCACTAGGCTCTTATTGATGGAGGTAAATACTTTGATTCCATCTCCCCAAATAATCTTGGATGTTTCAAATGTTTTCGAGAAAAAAATGGAAGTGATCTATTGTTATTCTTCTCAACTAAAGAAATTTCCAGATGACTATTACGTGAAATTCAGTAGAGTTAAAGCAGAGTTAAGGGGGGTTCAAGGAGGTTGTAAGTATGGTGAAGCCTTCTATGAAGAAACATTGACGAAAAATAGTCCTTTTTTTAGCGTGAAGTCGTCTAAAAACCTCTTCAATTAATCTTAAAAAACAGACTTTTAATTAATCTTTATTTAAATGTTCAATATACCCTTGTTAGATTCGAATGGCTTTTCATGGAATAGACGTGATCGACTTTCATGCTCACTTTCCCACCCAGAAGCCAGGTTATTGGGGTGCATGGAGGAGTCGAATGATAGAAAAGTATGGCGAGGAAAAACTGAACATTCTCATGGATCAATCAAAAACATATCGAGATATTTGGAGAAAAAAATGGCTTTTTGATCCTCCTGAAACTGAACCACATACAGACGAGCAGCAAGCTGCGAGATGGATTGAAGATATCGATAAAAAAAGGATTCAGCGTGTCAACTTTGTAACTGGGGGAGGAAATGATAACCTTGCAAAAATTGTAATGCTGTATCCCGATAGATTTACTGGCTTCGCCCATCATGATATCTTCTCTGAAGATGCGCCTGCTGAGCTTGAGAGAGCTGTCAAAAAACTAAATCTACGCGGATTCAAAATGATAGCTTCTTCACTATACCGACCCATAGACGATGAGTTCCTCTATCCCTTCTGGGAAACCGCTGAAAGTCTGGAAATACCTATTCTAGTTCACTTTGGCGTCCTAGGAGGTGGAGGAGGACCCCCTTCAAATCATCATAATATGAATCCTCTTGTAATCGAGGAAGTTGCGAAGATGTTTCCAAAGCTTCGATTCGTTATACCTCACTTTGGAGCAGGGTATCTAAGAGAATTACTGTTACTATGCTGGTCGTGCCCAAATGTTTATGTTGACACTTCTGGCTCGAACCAATGGATGGCCTGGATGCCGTTTGATTTAGACCTTAAAGCGCTTTTTAGAAAGATGATGGAAACTATTGGTCCTGAGAGACTGATATTCGGAACCGATTCAAGCTATTTCCCGAGAGGCTTCAGCATCCAATATCTCGAAGACCAGTTAAAGATATGCCGCCAGATAGGGATCGATGAGAAAAGTATTGAAAAAATATTCCACGATAACGCTGCGAAACTTCTTAAATTAGAGTAAGAAATTCGGGTTAGACTGTCTCATCCTGCCAATAGTTCCCCGTAAATATGCTATCTGCCCTTCATGATGAACAATTTCAGAAAGATACGCCATAAGTCCGAAACTTCTTTTTCGAGTCCCGCCCCAAAGCGGAATATCTACATCTAAATCTTCTTCCTTAAGTTGAGACAATCCTTGTAAGACTGTTTCTTTACCTTTTATCAAGTCATCAAGTATCTCAGATAAAGATATTTTGAGGCTTCCAACGTAGTCGTCAGGCCAATTAGAAGGTTTATAGCTTGGGTCCCCTTTAAACATTCTAGGGAATCCCACGTTCCACTGTTGCGATAGGTGTGTTAGAATCCATCGAATATTGTTAGCTTCAGGTACGGGTCTCCAGTCTATTTCTGATTCCTTCAAGTCCTTAATGGAGTTTTCAAATCGCCCAAAAAACGATTCCGAAAAGGTTTTAATTACCTCTAAACGTGTTGTCATACAGAATCTATTAAATGTGGTAACCCTTATTATAAAAACTATTCGAATAATTTTTGTGAATCAAAGACGTATTTTCATAGATGATGGTTTTCTATTTGTACGGTTTCAATCCGTAAACAGTGATGCTTAAGAGAGATTCAGCTACTTTTCGAGCGTCTTTCAGTGAAATTTCAAACTCATTTGCATACTCTTCCTCAACTCCGCTATCATCGATCATTCTTTTCTCATCTAAAACTTTCACCTCTTGAAATCCGGCTTTTCTTATCATTGAGAGATAATCTTCCTTTAATATGGCTCCTCCAATACATTCGACATACGCTCTCAGATTTTCTCTTATCCTTCTTGGAGGCTCGTTCTGGAATACAATATCAGAGACTAGTATTCTGCCTCCAGGCTTCAGAATCCTATAAGCCTCTTGAAACACTCGCTCCTTGTCGGGGGAAAGGTTGATGACGCAGTTTGATATCACAACGTCGGCGACATTATCTGCGATGGGGAGATTCTCGATCTCACCCAATCTAAACTCGACATTTGAATATCCTGCTCTCGTAGCGTTTATCCTGGCTTTATTAATCATCTCCGGAGTCATATCTACTCCTATAACTTTTCCATTTTCACCCACCTTTCTAGAAGCGATTAAGCAGTCAAGTCCAAAGCCGGATCCAAGGTCTACTACTGTTTCCCCCCCTCTTATAGATGAGAAGATGATCGGGTTTCCACATCCTAAACTCAGTTTAGCCTCTTCAGGCACTGATTCTAGATCACTTTCGCTGTAACCTGAAGGTAAGATAATTTTCGGGGCTTCCCCTTTGCCACAGCAGGATGGGCTCGAGGTGCAACAAGATAGATTTCTCTGAGCTATTTGAGAATAGCTTTCCCTCACTTTCTTCCTGATTTCTTCTTTTTTCATTTTTGGATTGCTCCTTCTATAACCTCCTTAAATATTGGTTGGAGCATCGAAGCTAAGGTTGAGTTTAATCTATCAGCTTTCATTATTACCATGCAGCAGTGGTCCTTCTCCGAGCCGAATCCGATTAAAACTAGTCTATCATTCTGTCCAATGTTGAATTCTTCCCTCACCTCTTTAGGTAAAACTATCTGACCTTTAGAATCGACTGTGACTATCGAATAAACTCTGCAGCACGATCTTTTCATATCATATTTGTTAAAAAATCAATAATAAATACTTTTCTGATTATTCTAATTATTCGGATTTTTCAGAAGTAAAAGTGAATTCAAGACTATTCGGGCGATTGGTTACATTAATTATTAAATTAGATTAAAAATTTAATTGACAGATAGAAGTAAATATCACATTTATCATACTCATCTTAGAGGCTTTTCGTCTCGCTATATTTATTTATGACAGAATAGGAGCTGGGAAGCCTATGCGAGAGAAAAATTAATTTAATAAATCCTATAAACTTCTTAAAACAATCATCTAACTTTAAATTTGATGGTCTATCCGACTCATAAAAAAGGAAAATAGAAACTTTTAAAATGCCTTGGGCTTCAGAAGTTATAATAACCTTCTACTGCCGAAATTCTGGAAACGGAGATAGAGCTGGGAAAACAGTTCTTCAGGCAATAACTTATGAAATGAGCATAATCAGTAGAAGAAAAAACATTCGAGCAATAATAAAGGCTAGATGACATGAAATTGAACATCGATCTTCTATAAAAATGAAAATATCTTTAAAAAGACAATATTTTATTGAGACATCCTATATCTAGATCTTAAATACATGGATCTCCCTTTCCGATGGTAGTTTTTCTTTATGGTATTCAGCTACCGATCCATTCAGATACCTTACATTAGGTTTCCCTTTAACAAAATCTTCGATTTTAAGGAGAGGAAAATATGGAAATATTATCCCGTTAATATGATAATGCATTGGAATAACGATCTTAGGCTTAACCCTTTCAATATTCTCCTCCGCTAGTTGAATATTTCTACCAGTTGAAACGAAGAGAACCTCGATGTTCGCCATACTTAGCAATTCTTTAGGAGTTAAAATGTGACCGATGTCTCCAAGATGACAAAACTTTACTCCCTCAGCGTCTACAACGTAAACTATATTCTCTCCAAGCTTAGCCCCCTGAACATCGTCGTGGAAGGTTCTAACCCCTATGATATTAACTCCGTCTAGGTTTATCTTATAGGGCTTATCCACAATTATGCTTCCATGATTTTCAAAGATCTGCCTACCTCCGGCATGATCGTTGTGAGGATGCGTGATCAGGACTATATCCGGCTTCGAGACAGGTGCTTTAAGTCCTAGAGAAGAACCGTCATGCGGATCCAATAATACTGTCTTAGAGCTTTTCATTTCGAAACATGAATGTCCAAACCATTTTACAAAGACCATACGATCGTTCCATATTAAATTCTTCAATTAAATTAACATTATTATAAATGGATCGAGCTAGCACTAAATCAACTTCTAAAACCATTATTTTCTTATTTAGTCTTTAAATCCAATTTAAGTTTAAAAGTAAGCTTTCTACAAGTTAGGTCGACATTCTATTCTGAATCTGTATCTAAAAACATTGTTTCTGAACCATATACACGAAACTTTTAATAATCTATTAAAGTTTATTGATCCTCAGTGGAGTGTGAAATCTTTGAAAAAATACGCATCCATGTTAGCGCTTATGTTCCTTGTAATTCCATTAATAGTAGGGTTAGCGGTTGTTAACGCTTCTGAAACAGGTAGCATTAGAGTATTGCCTTCTGTGCCTATTAGGCTTCAGACTACGTTTCATTTCAGTGTAGAAACTATAGGAGATGATCCTGTAGCTTTCGATCCTATAATCTTCCTTGTTATGACTAAGGAATCGTATGATGGATTAACAGGAGTCACAATCGAATGGAGTGGTGGAGGCGTAACGTTTCCTAAAACCTCTTTCAGCGAAGAGGATGACGGATCCGTCAAACTGCCCTCTGAAGCTTCGCCCACAATCCAATACTTCGTTGCGTCATTAAAGGAAAAACTAGGGACTACCGGTCCAATCTATTGGTCATATAATTCTTTCCTTGGAGATGTGATTACCCGAAAGCCTAAAGAATTTACCGTAACTCTGTATTCCTCGAAACCGAATATGCTTGTATACGTTTTTGGGAAAAGTAGTCCATCTGCAACAGAATATGATATGAGAAGCGTTATTATCGAGTCACAAGTTACCGCATTCCATGTACCTGAGCCAGTAACTATACTCGGATTAAGCGCATCAATCGCTGCGCTAATAGGCTACTCAGCTAAGAGAAGAAAATGCTTCTAAACTTTTTATGGCTGCGTAGATTAATCTTTAGAATTAAGCTATAGTCTAAAGAGAGATAATCCTTTTATCCTTAGATTTATACTCGTGATAGAGGTCTGAGGCGAACGCTTTGACCCTCGACTTGAGTCCAAAAATGATAGTTAAGGAAGCTATGAGCAGTCCCGTTGTGACCGTAAAAGAAGAAGAAAACGTCGTCGATTTAGCTAGAATAATGGAGAGAACAAATGTAGGTGCAATCGTTGTCGTTGATGAGAGGGATAATCCTCTTGGAATAGTCACCGAAAGAGATATTGTATTAAGAGTTGTCGCGAAAGGGCTGATGCCTAAAGAAATTAAAGCTAAAGACGTTATGAGCTATCCCTTAAAGATGGTTGACCCTGATATGAGCTTAGTAGACGCGATGACCATGATGAGTAAACTAAACATTCGAAGACTAGGCGTCTCATACAAGGGCAAGCTTGTCGGGATAGTAACTGACAGAGATATTTTAAGAATAGTTCCTACGATCATCGAGATAGTTCAGGAGCGTTCTAGAATACTTGGAGGAGGATCGGCATCTGACGTAATACAAACCGAATCTCTAACAGGCTTCTGTGATAGATGTGGGTTATATTCCTCAGATCTTAGATCGGTTGACGGTGACTTTCTCTGCGAGGATTGTAGGATTGATAAAGAGCTAGAGTCTTAAAAATTCATAAACTAAAACCTTAGTTATACAGCTTATAATGTGTTGAGCAATTATATTCTGTGGGGAAAGTTTGGAAACCAAGTTTCTTCTAGATAGTATGTTTGGAAGTCTAGCTAGATGGCTTCGCATATGTGGTTATAATGCAGAATATATTAAAAATATTCAAGACGATGAGATTATTCAAAAATCGCTTGCAGAGAAACGTATCATATTGACGAGGGATAAACTTCTATATAAAAAAGCGATTAAAGCTGGAGCACATGCACTCCAGATCGAGGGGGGTAATGATGTTGAAAGGCTCTCGTTCATCTCAAAAAAACTCGGAATATCTCTTGAGCCTGAGCAATCGAGATGCCCAGTGTGCGGTGGTATTCTAAAATATACTGAGAAAGATTTTCTAAAGGATCGCATTCCCAAAATGACGTATGAACATTATAATGATTTTTGGGTCTGTGACTCTTGTGGAAAAATATACTGGAAAGGCAGCCATTGGAACAACATTTTGAAGATGGTTAACGAAGCTTCAACTATTAGAACCGACATTTAAACTGAAAATCATTTATAGAATGGCTAAAGTGCTTAATATAAGGTGCTCTAGATGGGTTTCGAACTTTCAGATGACGAGGGCGCGTTTCTAGTTAAACTTGCCAGGAGAGCCATTGAAGAGAAACTGAAGACGGGAAGAAGCATCAAGCCGGAGTATTTCTCAGGAAATCTGCGTGAACACAGAGGGGTTTTTGTCACTCTAAACAAGATCATTAATTCATCCCATCAGTTGAGGGGATGTATCGGACTACCGACTCCGGTTATACCTCTAGATGAAGCGGTTGTGGAGTCAGCTATCAACGCAGCTTTTAAAGATCCGAGATTCAATCCAGTTACATTAGATGAGATGGATTCAATAATAGTTGAAGTTAGCGTTCTTACACCTCCCCAAGTTATCCAAGTGGATAAACCTGAAGATTACTCTAGAAAAATCGAGGTTGGAAAAGATGGTTTAATAGTTTCTAAGGGTCCTCGCAAAGGTTTGCTTTTGCCTCAAGTAGCTGTGGAATGGGGGTGGGATGCTGAAGAGTTTCTAACCCAATGCTGCTTGAAAGCCTGGCTACCTCCTGATGCATGGTTCGAAAAAGATGTTGAAGTTTCCATGTTCCAAGCTATAATTTTCTCAGAGGAAGAACCAAGAGGATGCATCAAGAGAGTGATTTTTTAGATCCAAGTTTATAGGGGGCAGCAAGTGGATCCTGTAAATGGTGCACGAATCTATTTCAGCCCTTGCGGTTTGGGTTTAGGGCACATTGGTAGACTCCATCCTATCGCTTTAGATCTAAAGAGAAGAGGCGCTGAGATCCTGTTTTCAACATATCTCGAAGGATACGATTATGCCGTCAAGCATGGTTTTCCAGTAATTCGAAGTCCCCATCTTAACATGGAGACTGTTAACGGAAAAATTGACTTGAAACTTTCATCAGCTACACAAGGTTTGCCGGCTATACCTCGCTTCACTAAACAAATTAATGTTGAGATCAGTTATATGAGGAATTTCAAGCCTGATATTGTCGTTTCAGATTCAAGGATGTCTTCAATATTTGCAGCAAAGTTTCTCGACATTCCTACTATTCTTATTCTTAACCAATTTCAGCCGATAGTTCCAAGAAGTCAACACAACTTTACATTATCAAAGATCGCAGATGGCGTATTATTGACTGTTGTTGGTGGAGGATGGGCATTGAGTGACAGGATCCTCATACCTGATTTTCCAGAACCTTATACCCTCAGCCTCGAATCTCTTAGAATTCCAAAAAGATATCAAGATCATGTTAAGCTCATTGGATCAATACTGCCGATAAAACCCGAAGAGATCAATAATACCGATCGGATTAAAACTCAAATTGGCTTAAAAGATGATCAAACATTAATATTTGCGGCTTTAAGCGGACCGGAGCTTGAACGTCTACCATTGATAAGAATACTGAAACCAATATTCGAAAAGTTTCCAGAAGAATATAAGATTTTCATGTCTTTAGGAATGCCAAAAGAAAAGATGTTTTTTCACGAATATGGTCCGCTGATTTTAACTCCTTGGGTTCCAAATAGATTTGAGTATCTGAAAGCCTCAGATATCATAATCTCTCGTGCAGGTCACGAGACTATAATGCACAGCATCTGTTTCAGGAAGCCTCAGATCGTAATCCCCACTCCATACCATACAGAGCAGTATGCTAATGCTAGAAGAATTAAAGATCTTGGAGTTGGAGAAGCGATACATCAAAAAGATATTTCTCTAGAGAGTCTCCTCGAACTTGTGAAAACAGTATCTAAAAACTCGAAATACCTTGAAAGGCTCTCGGAGATCGGTTCGTTCCGCGTTCACTGGGACGGTGTTTCAAACGCTGTAAATGAGATAATTAATCTTCTTAAACGATGAAAGTGATTGAGAAGAAAAAGCATAATTTTTAAATTGAGAAACATGGATTAATCCTCTTCATGGATTATTTCTATAAAAAGGAAAGAGATCCAAGTGTCTCAAAGTTCTTTGATAAAGAAGTTTTAGACGCTTGGAGTAAGTTTAATTCCCGTGTGTTCGGTGAAGGAAAACTTAGTAAGAAAGAGAAGGAGCTGATAGCAGTCGCTTGCACATATCTCACGCGTTGCCCCTACTGCATTGAGGCGCATACGAAAAAGGCTCTCAAGGAAGGTGCCACAAAAGAAGAGATAGCAGAAGCCATCGCAATCGCCGCGGCTCTAGCTGCAGGCGCAACTCTAGCACATATGAACTTCGCTCTAGACGTTTAGAGAACCATTTTATTTTCATCATCTTTCCAGAACGGTCTAGTTTTTATATATTGGATCTTAGATTCTAATAGATCGGAATAGAAGTCTCTTTCTTCCTTATGCATTTTAGACAAGATTTTGAAAGCAGTTATAGGTCCAATGCCATGTACGCTAAGCGCGATTATAGCCTTTTTTCCATATAGAAGAACCAGGTCGGCGGTCTTTCTTTCATATGCTAGAAGGCTCGTCATCTCAGGGGAGATTTTTTCATCATTTTGATACTTTTTTACTATTTTCAAAAATTCTGTTGGATCTATGCGGGGGTTTAATATGGCTAAAAGCCCAGATCCACATTTTTCGCACGATGGTTTTTCATCTATCAGCCTAATCTTAGTTTTCAAGCTCCAATCCCCGCAGTTGATACAGCAGAGTTGAATCGTTTTAGCGCCTATACTCTTCTTCATCTCATTAAGTTGATTCTCAATAAGAGCGGACGGAATAGTCAGCTCTGATAACTCGAGATGAACCTTTAGAATGTTCATTGCCAGTGTACTTGGAGTCTTCGTTAACTTTTTTACGATCTCCACCTTGCCAGATGAAATCTCCTTCATCAGTTCTCTCGCAGACTCAGTATCAATTTTTTCTTGATAGACTTCCCTAAGAGTCTCCTTGTAGATAGGCGTATCCTTAAATCTATAATAAAGATTGCTTATCTGCTCCGAGTTTAATGTCTTTCCCTTTTTTATGGCGCCGAATCTCTCTGCTATAAATTTCATTCTATATCCGAAAGGAAACCTTGACTCGATGAAGTCTAGAAGCCTTTCCTCTAACTCATCGTCCTCCAAATGAAATAGCCATTTCTCAATATTCTCCAAATCCATTTTACTGAGAGTCCTTGGAACTTCGATTAGTATTCGATAAGCATCGTTCCACCAGCTATAGATCAAGTCATGTTCCGATAGAATGGAATCGAAAACGCATCCAAGAGTTTTAGCGAGTTTATCTCCAAAACATCCATGAATTATAAGATACTTATCATAAGCTTCGAGAAGTATTCTCTTCTTTGTAGGGATTGGAAACCCTGCTCGCACATGCGCCTCTATCTCTTCCCCTATGACTTTGAAGACTTCTTCACTTACTTCAATAGAGTCAGCAACCGCTGCAAAAGCCTTCTTATTCGAACTATGGGAGCTAATCTCTTTCCAAATCCTCTCACGCACATCTCCCATCTTTTCAGCCACCTCCTTGGATACTGGTATTAGCTCCCCGTCCCAACCAGGCAAGGCTCCGAGAGGATCGTTCGAAGGGAGGGCAAAGATAACCCCTCTTTCATCATCTATTCGAAGTATTTTCCATACCATGCCTTTCATAATCACATTGAGTCCAGGACGTGCTCTCAAAGTCCAGAATTCATCTCCTACCGTGCCTATAACCCTCTCAGAAGCTAAATCTATGAAGGGATAACGCCTCTCATCATTGATCATTCCAAGATTCTCATAATAGTATTTCTTACTCTTCTTGGTTTTCATGAGTTTATCCTCCTTCAATAAAACTAGTCTTTGATCTTCGAGGAAATCTACAACTTCTAGGAACTCTTCCAGCTCAATATTCAAGAAGGGAAAGGCTTTTACAACCACCTTGAAAGCATCTTCAATAGGCATAAAATCCTCTTCAAGAGCTAAGCCTACAATCTGGTGCGCGAGAACATCTAAAGGTTTAATATGCAAATCGATCTTCTCAATTTCCCTGCGTACCGCCATTTCTGATATAATTAAACTCTCAAGCGCATCTTCGCCATAAGCTGAAATTAAAACTCCTTCGGATCTTTTTGAGAGACTATGTCCCGCACGTCCAACTCTTTGGATAAGCGTTGACACCTGCCTTGGACTAAGATACTGTATGCAGAGGTCTACATTACCTATGTCTATACCTAGCTGCAATGTTGAAGTGCAAACTATCCCCTTCAGCCTGCATTTTTTGAATTCGTCTTCAGCCAGATATCTTTGCTCCTTCGATAGAGAGCCGTGATGAACCTCAATGCTTGGAGTGATCCTTCGAAGATTATGACCTAGGCTCTCAGCTTGCCCTCTTCCTTGGACGAATATTAGGGTCGAACTGTGATTTTCCACGAGAGAGATGATTCTTCTAAGCCGAGAAGCTGCCTCCGGAGTGATGTTAAAATCATTTGCTAGATCGTAGTCTTCGTCAACAACCTGAGGATAATCCAGCATATACTTATACGATTTATCCTCATCAACCATCAAAACCTCGGCTACATTACGAGAAATGGATGAGGCAATTTCATGAGGATTCCCCACAGTAGCTGAAAGTCCTATCCTCTGAAATTTCTTCGAAGAGATCCTTTGAAGTCTCTCCAAACCGACTGTTAACTGGGATCCCCGCTTCGAACAAGCAAGCTCATGAATCTCATCAATAATTACCCATCTAACCTTTGAGAGGTGTTTTCTCATATCTTCCAGAACAAGAATAGCTTGGAGCGTTTCAGGGGTTGTAATCAACATCAGTGGCGGCTTCTTTATCTGAAGACGCTTTAAGCTGCTTGAAGTATCTCCATGTCTAATCTGCACACTGAAGCCTAGCCAATTTGACCAAAATTTGAGTCTTCGCTCAAGATCTCTGTTGAGGGCTCTCAAAGGCGTGATGTAGAGAATTTGGATTCCTTCGTTTTCCTGCTGCTTAAGGAGCATATCGAAGACTGGGAGTAAAACTGCCTCAGTCTTTCCACTTGCAGTTGGAGCAACTAGTAGAACATCTTTACCAGAGTAAATTGGTTCAAATGCTTTCTCCTGAGTAAGTGTAGGCTTCGCAATACCTAACTGTACTAATCCCTCTCTTATCTTATCTGAAAGCTTTTCGAAGACTAAAGGCATCTAAGAACTATTTATGCTCCCCTTAAATTAAACTCTTATTGGTTTTAGGACACGAGAAAAATTCTGATATGATGAGGGATCTTATTCCCCTTATTTTTTACATATTTAAGACAACCAGAAATCTTGAAAATCGAATTTACTAGTAAGATATAAATATAACAAGACCAGCATTTTTGCCGTTAGCTACGTCTAAACTCGAGGTATGAAATGGAGGAGCTCGACGAGCCCCCGGATGAATCTCATAGGATCGGAAACACGATCCTAATTCGTTCTAGGAATCTTGAGTCTCTTTTAAGCTGTAAGAGACTCTATTTAAAATTCGAAGGAAGCAACCCGACAGGGACTCAAAAAGATAGAGCATCTTACGCATGTCTCAAGTTGGCTAAGGAGATGGGATATAGTTCCCTCGCTATCGCCACCTGCGGAAATTTTGGCGCATCTTTTGCCTACTTCGCTCCAAAATTCGGGGTTAAAGCCCATGTTTATATCCCAGCGAACTATAAAACTGAAAGAATCCAAGAGATCGTTGATAATGGAAGCATTATACATCGCGTTCAAGGAACATACGAAGATGCTGTTTATCTCTCAGGAGTTGAAGCCAAAGATCTTGGGTGGTTTAATGCTAATCCAGGTGAAGAGCTTAATACGAGGGCTTCTATATTAGGATATTCGAAAATAGCTTATGAGATATATGAAAGTTTAGGATACATTCCGGATGTTGTATCAGTTCCAGTCGGAAATGGAACAACGCTTGCTGGCGTTTATCACGGGTTTAAAACTTTATACGATGAAGGGATAGCAGACAAAATTCCAAGAATGATAGGCGTAAGTACGCCTTTAGGGAACCCTGTAGTGAAGAGTTTTCTAAAAGGGCTTAGAACTGTCGAGGATCTGTCTCCAACAGAGATCAAAGAGACCTCTCTTAATGAACCTCTTGTCAGCTGGCACTCTTTCGATGGGAGCCTTGCCTTAGATGCGCTTTGGGAGAGCAATGGCTGGGCAACATATGTTTCGGATGCCCAGATGGTGGAATATGCAAAGATGATTGCGAGAGAGGAGGGGATATCCACTCTTCCAGCTTCAGCATCTTCCTTAGCAGCTATCTCAAAGTATGTTAAATTGCATAAGGATAAGGAATCTAGCTACGTCGCCGTTTTAACAGCTGGAAACCCTAGATTCTTTAAACGTGAGGATAAAAAGCGAGGATAATCTACAGTGTGCGGTTTAAAGATTTATTCAGAAGAGACTAGTAGAGGAATAAAAATAATTTTCAACGGATCGAGTTACGAGATCTCTTACCCAGATGACATTTGGATTAGTTATCCGAAGGAGCTGAGAAGCGTGCTTTACGATAACCTCGTCTTTTCTCAGACTATACACCTTCCTCTAATGTTCAAGACTAATGAGATCGAATACGATATTTCGCTCCCATACTTCTGGAGCAATTTTTTCCAGAATTTAGTGATGGATTTCCCAAGCTGTGCAGATGTGGATGTGACCTTGACTTCTGAGATGCTGAGACAATTCATGAATTTAAAGGTCAGTTTCAAAGATTATAAAATAAAGATACCTCAACATAGCGTAGAGGCTAGGGAAGACTCATCTATAGTTGCGCTTTCTTTCGGGAAAGATAGCCTTGCAACATGGGCTATTTGCAGAGAGATAGGTCTCAACCCGCAAGCCTGTTACATCGTAGAACCTTCGATGATTTACGAGGAAAAGCATAAGATGGTTCTCGCAGAGAAGTTTCATAAAGAGTTTGGAGTAAGGCTGCAAAAAATAGAGCATACTGCAGGTCTTCTAAGAGATGGGGTCCACCTTGGGGTTGGTAAGACTGAGCTTGGCTGGGGGTTGCAGAATACCGAATACGCGTTGATGGCTTTGCCTGTAGCTCACAAATTTACGGCCAAATATATTCTCTTTGGGAATGAGCAGAGCTGCAGCGAATACTATTTTGACCGAGAAGGCTACATTTGTCATCCCTGCTATGATCAGTCTCATGTTTGGACCACGCAGATAGATTCTATGACTAGACAGATGAGCGGAGGCGGCGTTAGAACGATGAGTGTAATCGAGCCTTTAAACGATATCGCTGTCGTGTATCTTCTATACAAGCGTTATCCAGAGGTAGCTAAGTATCATATGTCATGCTTTGTAGATACTGAAGCAGGCAGGGATGAGAGATGGTGTCAGAACTGTGCAGTCTGTGCTAAAATGTATTTGTTGATTGTAGCATCAGGCTTCGATCCTAAAGTCTCTGAGCTTAATAGAAACATGCTGTCTAAAGAGTTTATCGAATACTTCTCCTTATTCGGAGGGAAAAATGTTGAAACATACGCTTTAACGAAACGGGGACGAGATGAACAGCTGTTCGGGTTTTATCTAGCCTGGAAGAATGGAGATAGAAGCGACCTAACGTTAATGTTCGCCGAGCAGTTCCTCGATGAGGCTAGGGAACGGGAAGATGAACTTTATGAAACCTTCTTCGGTCTACACGAGAGCATAACGATGCCCTCTGATATTAGGAATCGTGTTGTTAGCATCTATAAGGAGGCGCTTTCAGATGTCCCCTAAAGCAAAAAGGCGTCTTAGAGTTGCCTTGGTTTGCAATACAAGGCGCCAGGATGACGAGTTTCAAGTAGAATACGATCCTCCAGACACTATTGAGAAAGTCAAGCATGGGATCGAGAATGCGGGACATGAGTTCCTCTTCATAGAGGCTGATGACACTGCCTATGAGAACCTTAAAAAAATTAGGCCAGACTTAGTCTTCAACCGTGCGGAGGGTATAAGAGGTGAGAGTAGAGAATCCCACATTCCAGCTTTTTGCGAGATGTTAGGGATACCGTATATAGGTTCAGGTATTTTAACGACGGCTGTATGCTTAGATAAGCCAGTTACAAAAATCATTTTAGAGTTTCATGGAATTAAAACCGCCCCGTTCCAAGTATTCTCAAGTATTGACGAACCTTTGAAGCCTCATATGAAGTTCCCCATCATCTTGAAGCCGAGCCACGAGGGTTCAAGCATGGGGATAAACTGGGATAATGTTGTTCGAGATGAAGCTTCGATGAGACGGAAACTCGATGAGATGCTTCAAATATATAAGCAGCCCATGCTGGCTGAAGCTTTTATTGATGGAAGAGAGTTTAGTGTCGGTGTTATCGGCAATTACGTTTTAGATGAGACACCGATAGTTTTACCAATATTCGAAATGGATTTCACACGGTTACCTAAAGAGTTAGGAAACATCCTAAGCCAGAAAGTGAAGACTACATTCGACACGTATAAGAATTATATCTGTCCCGCTAAAATCTCGGACGAGCTTCGCTCAAGGCTTGAAGAGATTACTCTCAGAGCTTACAGGGCTTTAAACTGTAAAGACTTTGCTCGGCTAGACTACAGGATGGATGAGAACGGAGAAATATTCTTTTTAGAGATCAATCCTCTTCCTGGAATAGACTGGGATCCTTCAAGAGAGGATGGGCTCAGTTTCTTCCCATTCATGATCTATGCCTACGGTAAAGACTTCGACTGGATGGTTGAGAAGCTTATAGAGACTGCTTCTAAACGTTATGGTTTAGTTTAGGTGTGTAGAATTGTTAAGCTATCTTAAGTATTCTCTTAAAAGTGTTCAAAAAATAGCTGAAGAGAAGCTGACAGAATCCTTCGGAAGACCGTTATACATCAAGATAAAAAACCATGTCGATGAAGCTACACTTTCGGCTATCCGAAAGATCGAGTCTTCAGCCTTTCGAGAAGAACTTAGATATACAAAAGAAGAGATCTTAGATAAGAGTCTGAATGATGGCTTCATATTGATTCTGGTTTATGATTTAAACAAGCCAGTAGCCTTCCTCTTTGGCTACTCTGAACCATCCAACCCCTCAACTTTTTACCTCGACACCGTTGCCACCCTTATCGAGGGCAAAGGATTAGGCTCATGTCTAATCAACCTAATCTTACTGCATTGCTACGAATCAGGATACGCTTTCATCACATTGAGAACCGAAGAAGAGGATGAGAAAGGTCGGAGATTGAGACGATTCTACGAGAAATTCGGGTTTAGAGTATACCCTTGCGATCCTAGAGAAGGCATAGCGATGATCAACGAAATTGATAAACTGAACATCATTCTTTTACTGGATAAAATACTCCCTAGCGAAAAGAAAAATCGAAACGAAGTATTTGTTCAATCCTCATTTTACTCACCCATCTATAGAGTCGTCGCAAAATAACTCTCAAAACTAAACTCTACAGTTTAAAACATGATTAAGCTACAATCTTTTTTTGATTAGCCAAAAAAGATAAGCTTCATTCTTCTTATTCACAAAAATCTTTTCAGTCATAGATAGACTAATTGTAATTTGAGGCTTCAAATGAATGAGGTTGTAGTGACTTTAATCAGTGCACGAACAATCGAACAGGGGATAGGATTAGAGATTGGGAAAACCTCTGAACAATATCAAAACAGCGTATCTGTTATTGAATTAAATCCCTCCGACTTCGAATCACTTGAAATCTCCGAAGGAGAAACCGTAGAAGTAGAGTCGGATTATGGTTCAGTTCTCGTTAAGTGTCGGAGTTCTCAAGATGTTCCAAAAGGAAGGGCTTTTATGCCTTACGGTCCTTGGGCTAACAAGCTTTTCAGTTCAAGCACTCGCTGTTCAGGGATGCCTCAGCTGAAAGGTATCAAAGTCAGAGTTAAAGCAGCGAAAGGGTTGAAAATGCCATCGATAGTTGAACTTATCGATGAGTTAAGGAGGCTTTAAAGTGGAAGTGTTCTCTGACGTTGTCTGCCCTTTCTGTGGATGTCTGTGCGATGATCTTGAGATAACAGTTGAAAACAACAAGATTATTAAAACCAAAAATTCGTGTGCGATTTCGCTTTCAAAATTTATGCATCACGAAGATAACAGGTTAAACTATCCAACGGTTGATGGAAGGAGAACAGATTTAGTTGAGGCGATTAACGAATCTGCCAAGATCCTAGCATCAGCTAAAAGACCCCTTATATATGGTTTAAGCTCAACCGAGTGTGAAGCAATAAACAGATCTATCGAGCTAGCCGAGCTTATAGGCGGAGTTATCGATAGTACCGCTTCAGTATGCCATGGACCAACGATTATTACGGAACAGTCTATTGGTCTGATCAAAAGCACATTAGGCGAAATAAAGAATAGGGCAGATCTAATCATTTTCTGGGGGTCTAACCCGACAGAATCTCATCTCCGCCACTTGACCCGTTACTCTATGTTTCCAACAGGGTTGTTCACTCCTGAAGGTAGGAAGAATAGATTCATCGTTGCTGTAGATGTCAGGAAGACTAAGCTAAGCAGGATAGTAGATCTCTTCCTTGAGATTGAGCCGAATAAAGACTTTGAATTAATCTCCGCTTTGAGAGCCATCGTAAGAGGAGTAAAAATAGAAGCAGAGCAAGTATCAGGCATCCCAATCAATATTTTAAAAGAGTTGGCTGAAAGGATGAAGAAAGCCAGATTCGGGGTGGTTTTCTACGGGCTAGGGTTAACCCAGTCGGAGATGGGAGACATGAACGTTAACGCGGCTGTAGGTCTAGTCTCAGATTTGAATCATCATACTAAATTCGTGATCCTGCCTATGAGGGGCCACTTTAACGTGGCGGGCGCTAACACTGTAAGCTCATGGTTATCGGGTTACCCTTTTGCGATAGACTATAGTAGAGGGTATTCCAGATACAATCCTGGAGAGTTTACCGCTGTAGATCTGCTTGAAAGGAAAGAGGCTGACGCTGCCCTTATAATTGCCTCTGATCCTGTTGCGCATTTTCCAGCCAGCGCGGTCGAGCATCTTACAAAGATACCTTTGATTACCATCGATCAAAAAGTGAATATGACTACTCTTCTCAGTAGAATCGTAATACCTGCGGCTACTGTTGGAATAGAGGCTGATGGAACAGCGTATAGGATGGATGGGATTCCTATTAGACTTAAGAAAATAATCGAACCTAGTGAAGGTATTCTGCCCGACTCCGAGATATTGAAGATGATGATAGATAAGATTAGGGTTCTCAAAGGAGGCTACTAGATTGGCAGATCTAATCATAAAGAATGGGTATGTATACGATCCGTTGAATGGTGTTGATGGGGAAAAATACGAAATTCACATTAGCAAAGGGAAGATAGTCGACGAAGTTGACCGAAGAGACGCGAAGATCATAGACGCGTCAAATATGGTTGTTATGCCCGGTGGAGTAGATCTGCATAGCCACATAGCAGGGTCGAAGATTAACATAGGGAGGGCGATGAGGCCTGAAGACCATAGGAAAGACGTGATGCCTAGAACAAGCCTTACCCGGGCAGGTGTTGGATATTCCTGCCCCTCGACGTTTTTCACAGGATACCGCTACGCTCAGATGGGTTACACGACAGTATTTGAACCTGCTATGCCTCCTTTGAGCGCAAGACACGTACACGAGGAGCTTAACGACATCCCGATCATTGATAAGGGGGCTTTCACTCTTATGGGGAACAACTACTTCGTTTTGAAATACGTGAAATCGAAGGATCTGAACATGCTGAAAGGATTTATGGCATGGTTACTGAAAGCGACGCGAGGCTATGCAGTTAAAATAGTTAATCCAGGCGGTGTTGAAAACTGGAAATGGGGTAAAAATGTAGGAGGATTAGATGACTTAGTCTATAATTTCGAAGTAACCCCCCGAGAGATAATAACGTCACTGGCTAAGGTTAACGAAGAGTTAGGTCTACCACATACGATTCATCTACACTGCAATAACCTTGGTGTCCCAGGAAACTGGGAGACAACTATCGAGTCTATAAAATCAGTCGAATCAATTAAACCATCCGAGGGGAGGACACGCGTGGTCCATGTGGTTCATTGCCAGTTTAACGCTTTGGATGGTGAGAATTGGGTGAAGCTCAAATCTGGAGCATGCAAGATCGCTAAATATGTGAATGAGCACAATCATGTGACGATCGATCTAGGTCAAGTTATCTTCACAGATACTACTACTATGACCGGCGATGGACCTTGGCAGTTTAGACTTCACAATCTAACAGGAAACAAGTGGGTGAATAGCGATGTGGAGATGGAGGCTGGAGCAGGGGTTGTCCCCTACACTTTTAGGAAAGAGAATCCCGCCAACGCTATACAATGGGCTATCGGTCTAGAACTTGCCTTAATGGTCCATGATCCATGGAAAATCTCCATGACTACCGACCATCCTAATGGAGGACCTTTCCTTTATTATCCTAAGGTTATCTCTTGGCTGATGAGTAGGAAGGCCCGTACAGACACCATGCTTGAATTGAACCGGTCATGTATCAAGAAGACTGGGCTTGCAGGGATTTATCGCGAGTATGATTTCAATGAAATCGCTATAATAACCCGTGCTGCTCCATCTATGCTTCTCGGATTAAAGAATAAGGGTCATCTAGGCGTAGGGGCCGATGGAGATGTATCTATTTTCAATGTTAACCCTACAGATTGGAAACCTTCAATGTATAGGGATGTTGAAAACGCTTTCTCTAGAGCCGCCTTTACAATCAAAAAGGGGGAGATTGTTACAAAAAACGGAGAGATTGCAGCTAATCCTCTGGGGAAGACCTTCTGGGTAGATGCTAAAGTCTCTGAAAAGATTGAATCAGATGTTCTAGAGGATCTACGATCAGAGTTTAAGAGGATCTATACAGTGAGTCTAAACAATTATCCTGTTCAGGATGCGTATCTTCCACTATCTGAGAGTGTTGAAATCCAAACAGG
This sequence comes from Candidatus Bathyarchaeota archaeon, assembly GCA_018396695.1. Lineage (GTDB taxonomy): Archaea > Thermoproteota > Bathyarchaeia > TCS64 > TCS64 > JAGTQU01. The sequence continues at coordinate 33,050 of JAGTQU010000015.1, forward strand.
AAGGTGTTTATCATGAGTTTGAGTGTTAACGGGGTGGAGATTGAAGACACTTTCGCTGAAGCTTTTTCGATGTGGGGGAGCAGGCTTATAATAACAGCGAAAAACTCGAAATGGGCGAACATAGCGGCACTTTCGATGACTGGTTACGCTACAAGCGTGATAATGTGCGACTGCGAAGCAGGAATAGAACGAGAGGTGTATGAGTCAGAAACCATGGATGGGAGACCTGGCGTATCTGTCATGATGTTTGGATTTTCTAGAAAGACACTCGAAGAGCCTATGCTTAAACGTATAGGGCAATGTGTTCTTACATGTCCCTCAACGTCGGTTTATAATGGGCTTTCAAAAGATCAGGCTGACGAGATGCTCGATATAGGCAAAGGTATCCGGTTTTTTGGAGACGGCTTTCAGGTTAAGATGAGGATGAGTGACGGCATATGTGAGCGGAAGAGGTTCTGGCGGATACCCGTCATGGAAGGAGAGTTTCTAATCGAAGAGAAGTTTGGCGCTAAAAAGGCTGTTGCCGGCGGAAACTTTCTAATCATGGGAGACTCAAGTCAGACAGTACTTGAAGCCGGAGAAAAGGCGGTTGAAGCGATCCATAAGGTTCCAGGCGTTGTAACTCCCTTTCCGGGCGGTTTGTGTCGAAGCGGAAGCAAGGTAGGCTCAAAATATGCCTTTCTCAAAGCTTCCACGAATACCTCTTTCTGTCCTTCAATCAAAAACATCTTTCAATCGTCTAGAGTGCCTAAGAACGTAGATTCGATCCTTGAGATCGTGATAAACGGTTTAGACTTAGAGTCGGTGAAAACGGCTATGGCTGAAGGCATATCCGCGGCTGTCGAGGTTAAAGGAGTTAGAAAGATAACTGCCGTAAACTTTGCGGGGAAGCTAGGAAAATTCCAGATATGGTTAAAAGACTGTCTGGGAGGCCTCTAAATTGGAAGTGTTTTTGAAGCCTAAAGTGAAGCCTCTTATACCTGTTGAAGCTGAAGTTTTGACGCCTGACAGGTTTGCAGGGATGAAGCTTTCAGAGATCGAGGGTCTCCCCGTATATGTAGGAAATAGAGTTGAAAAGCTGAGCGACTACTTTGAATTGGAGGGGAGCATCTCCGAGAAGCCAGCAGACCAACAAATAACGATCTTAGGAGACGCGTCGCGAATAAAATACATAGGCTACGGAATGACGGCGGGCAGAATCTTGGTCGAGGGGGGTGCTGGAATGCATCTAGGGTCCCACATGTCTGGTGGAGAAATAGTCGTAAAGGGAAATGCGTCAGACTGGGCTGGGGCGGAAATGAGCGGTGGATTAATCAGTATTCTCGGCAATACAGGAGACTTACTGGGCTCAGCTTATCGAGGGAGCAGAGAGGGAATGACTGGCGGGTGCATAATCGTAAAGGGAAATGCCGGAATAGAGTCAGGGATATTCATGAGGAGAGGGACTATCGTTGTCGAAGGTGAGATAGGATCCTTTGCTGGGGCGCACATGAATGGTGGCGCAATTTTCATCTTCGGGAAAGCCTCAAGAGGTGTAGGAGCTGAGATGCGTGGAAACGGAAGCATGATAGTTTGCTTTAAAGGGGTCGACTCTCTACTGCCAACCTTCATCTACAACACAATATACAAACCAAACTTTATGAGAATATATTTGAAATTTCTATTCAACACGCTGAAAATAGATAAAGCAGGAGAATATTTCGAGACCCCCTTCAAAAGGTATGTTGGAGATGCCGCTGTTGGCGGAGACGGTGAAATATTTATAGCAGAAACCTAAATGGGTAGACCCTCTTGAAGATTGGAATCTTGGCTTCAGAGAGAGGAGAATGGCATGTCCAACAACTACAAGAGAGTCTAAAGAGAAGAAGAGTTGAAAACTATGTTTTTCCTGCCGACAGGTTTCTTTCAAGAATAGAGTTAGAGCCAAGAGTATCGGTCAAGGGATACAGTCTCGAAGATTTTGACGCATTAATAGTCAGAAAGATACCTGGAGGAACTGCTGAACAAGTCTTCTATAGGATGGATGTACTTCACAGGCTTGAAAAAATGGGCGTCAAAATAGTGAATCCTCCTAAAGGAATCGAGAAAGCCGTCGATAAATATTATACATGTGCGATTCTCGAAGAAGTTGGAATAAAAACCCCTCGGACGATAGTTACAGAAAGGTTCGATGAAGCGATTGCAGGATTTGAGGAGTTAGGAGGAGATGTAGTCGTTAAGCCCCTCTTCGGTTCTCTAGGCACAGGAATAGTTAGAATTAACGACATAGATGTTGCTCAAAGAGTTTTCAGAGCCTTAGAGATGGCTAATTGCGTTTATTACCTCCAAGAGTTTATTCCGCATGGTAACCATGATATCAGAGTCTTCGTCATAGATGGAAGAGTGATTGCTTCAATGCTAAGGCTGGGTTCGGGATGGAAGACTAATATCTCAAAAGGGGCTGCAGCTAAACTCTTTGAAGTAAATGAAACGCTCGCCAAGATGAGTATTGAGGCTACAGACTCTCTGGGGCTCTTCTACTCGGGAGTAGATATTCTAAAGTCAGAGCTGGACGGCTCCTACTATGTTGTAGAGTTGAATAGCACTCCCGGTTGGCAGGGTCTCCAGACGGTTACTGATTTCAACATTGCTGAGGCACTAGTTAGTAATGTAATGCTTCAAATCTCGAAGGATTAGCGATGGCGTACAACAATTTGAGAGATGGAGACGCCGTAATAACGCATCAAGGTTTTATCTTTTATGTTTTCGGTTATGAGCATCCTGCTACGTCTTACCACGCCTTCTTAAAATATGTCCCAAAAGAATTTGCTTCAAGATTTAATATTGACTGGCTTGACATTGAGTGGTGTTTTAAGAATCGAATCATGAAACGGCCAAAAGAATTGTATAATCCTGAAAATTATCATAGTCTTTTAGAGACTTTTCTGAAAGAATATCCAATGTTCACATTCTTCTCTCCAGAGCTGAGTCGCTGGATCATTTCAGTATCTAAAAAGACGATATGTGAGGTTTATACGCCTTCGAAGCGGCTCTTACTATTATTGAGGAGAAGCCCTAAGACGAAGCTTGAAGAGAAGGCGATCGAGTTAATTAAACTTATTTCGGAGAAATCTAGGGTACCTATCGGCTTCTTCGGTGTTCATGGCTCCATCAGCTTAGAAATGAGTAGGAAGGAAAGCGACATAGACATCTCCGTATACGGAGGAGACAATTATAGGCTGGTTAAGGAGGCTTTAGCAGGTTTAAGAGAACAGAGCATGGTTGAACTTTCAACAGATACTTGGTATGATGCGAGGAGATTAAATAAAGGTATTTTCCAAGATACTAATTTCATTATCAATGCGACCAGAAGATTCTCCGAGATTAGGAGGATCAACTCAACGGTTAAACCTTTGGGGAAAGTCAAAGTTGAATGCAAGTGCATAAACTCCAAAGAAGGAGTTTTCAGACCAGCAATCTACCATGTTTCAGACTGTCATTCGATTAATGGAGACGTGTATGATCTTAGCAAGGTCTCTCAAGTCGTATCCATGGTTGGTTTATATAGAGATGTGGTGAAGGATGGTGAAAGGATAATTGCGCAAGGAGTGTTAGAAGAGGTTCTAGATCAAGGAAACAAAGTCTTTAGGATCGTTGTAGGCTCTGGGTCTCGCGATGAAGGCATATTGATTAGTAAAGATTACACATGAAGCTCTACAACATCTCCGTCAGCGAGCGGTCTATCTAAACCTACCTTTTCACCAGGAAATTTTGCGCTCGTCCCCCAAATCCTCGCATATTTAAATCTAGTGTAGAAATCGCTGTGTATCATCTTAGCTAACCCTCCCACAGTCAGTTCACCTTTCACAACTACTGGTATTTTAGAATGTTCCATTCCAGGCTCCTTAGTGTAGATTCTTTTTACCTGAAGGAGCGAGAATAATCTGCTACCGATGGTTTCTGGGAGGTTTTCAAATCTCTTAACTGAAAGTGGAACGACTTCTAAAGGTTTAGCGACTTCTTTAAGGGGTTCAACCCATCTACTAGACCCTTCAACATCTAGCTTGTTAGCTATAATAAAGGTTGGACGATATGCTGCGTTGCCGAAAACAGCATCTTCAACGATTTCTAGCGTCACATCGCCTTTAATACGAACCAACGCGGATCTTATCTTATACTCTCTAAGTAGCGAAATTACTTCTTCTTGAGTACAGTTTACAAGTTTTCCATCCCATATGAACTGGATCTCGGATCCTAAGCCACGCTTCTGTATCTCAACCTCTCCTGGCGGAGGCACAGTCATGACTCGGGCTTTCTCCAACTCATCAATTATCATCATATACTGTTCAATTGGATCATCTGAAAGATCCACCATCAAAATCACACCGTCAGAATTTCGAACCAGACTAAGAATCTGAAAACCACCTCCTCGACCTTGAGACGCCCCTTCGATCAGAGGAGGAGACTCTATAAGCTGAAACTGAAGATCCATAAATTGAAGCATGCCTGGAATAGGGCTTCGAGTTGTGTAAGGGTATGAAGCTATCTCAGGCTCAGCATTAGTCACAGCCTTCAATAGACTACTCCGCCCAACATTAGTCGCGCCCAAGATTACTATCTGAGCCGCTCCAGCCTTCTCGATAAAATATGAGGGCGCAGTACCTTTCTTCATCTGTTTTTTCTTTTCTATCTCGTCTTTGAGTTCTGATATCTGGGTCTTTACCTGTCTGCAGAGCTTTTCCGTGCCCTTATGTTTAGGAACGAGGGAAAGAAACTCTTGCATGAGCTTTATTTTCTCTTGAGGATTCTTTGTTAATGTGACTTCATACCATTTGTTTTTAGCCTCCTGCGGCAGATTGGTGACCACTTTTCCGCTCACCTGATGCTAGGGGTTAAAGTATTAATTATTCTAGAAACCAATTTTAGATAAATATTCTTAATTGATTGGATAAACTTCAATATTTTTAGGATAGAAATGAAGCCTAAGGATCGGGACTTCATAGAAACATTTGAAGGCTTAATGTTTTGCGTAGTCGGGTATCTTCATCCGCCGAACAGGTATACCTCTTATTTAAAGTATATCCCTGATCCGACTGGCAGATGGAGTAGAGGCTCAGAGAGATTCTCAAGGGTAATAGATTACTATCATGTAACTCAAGTTGAAAAAACATACGAGTTCTTGAGGAGATACTATCCTATGTATCTATTCAATTGTCCTGTAAGAAATATCACCATATCCACCGTTCCTCATTCTAGAGTTAAAAGATACTACGATCCTAGGACTCGGCTCAAATCTATTCTTGACGTAGGGGGACAGGATCCCCTCGAAAGGAAGCTAGCCGATTTTGTAGAGTTTCTTCACAGTATTTCAGGGGTAGATGCTAGCTTGTTCGGTATTACTGGATCGATTCTCATAGGCAACCATAACCCCAAGTTCTCTGACATTGATCTAAATGTGTACGGGAGAGAAGCCTCTCTCCGGCTTAAAGAGTCTTTGATTGAACAAGCTAGAACAGAAAGTAAAATGAAGCGATTAAGTGAAGAGAAAAAAAAGGATTGGATCGCCAAAAGATCGAAATGGTTAGGCATAACCATGGAAGATATGTCTATGATTGCTGAGAGAAGGTGGAATCAAGGCATCTTCGACGAAACCTACTTTTCCATCCATCCTATTAGAACAGATGACGAGATAAGAGAGAACTATAGTGAGCTCATCTATCATCAACTCGGGGAAGTGACTGGGAAAGCTATTATTAAGGACGCTAGGGAAGCGATGTTTCTCCCATCCACTTATAAACTCTCAAACTCGGAGGTAAATCGTGGAAAGAATATCAAGGTAAATGAACTCTCATCTTATGAGGGGGTTTTTAGCGATGTTTTTCTAGAAGGGGAGCAGATAGAGTTTAAAGGTATTTTAGAAGAAGTCTCAGGGAAACAAAACTTTTATAGAGTCGTTGTAGGTGGGGCAGGTTCGAAAAACAGCTATATTAGGCTCCTAAAGTAGTTGAAAAAGAAGCAAGTCTATTTTAACAGGCATCTACCAGAAGAGTTAAAAATTCTAACATGTTTTTTGGAATGATCGTTTATGAGTATGCGTGATAGACTTAGAGGTCGTGACTTCCTAACTTTAATGGACTTCAAGCCAGTTGAGATAAAATTCATGCTTGAAGTCGCTATGGATTTAAAGAGAAAGTGGATGCGAAAGGAACCCCACGAATATTTGAGGGGCAGAACAATCGCTATGATATTTGAGAAACATAGCACGCGAACCAGGTTTAGCTTCCAAGCAGGCATAGCACATCTTGGCGCCCAGAGCTTCTACGCAACACCTGATGTAATGCAGTTGGCTAGAGGAGAGCCCATCAAAGATACTGCCAGAATAATCGACCGATACTGCGACGCCCTTGTGATAAGGACTTACGGACAGGAGATAGTAGAAGAGTACGCAGAATACATGAAAAACCCCGTCATCAACGCTTTAACAGACCTCGTACACCCTTGTCAAGGTCTCGCCGATATGATGACGATAATCGAACATAAGGGAAAGCTTCAAGGGTTAAAACTAGCATATGTAGGCGACCCTTGGAACGTCTGCCATACGCTAATGGTATGTAGCAGCTTGATGGGGATGAACATGTATATTGGACTTCCGAAAGGATGGTCGCCTAACAAGAGAATTCTAGAATTCGCAGAGGAGAACGCGAAGAAGAATGAATCAGAAGTAGTAATCACCGAAGATCTTAGAGAAACGTTAACAGATGCAGATGTAGTCTATGCAAACACGTTCCACAGTATGGGTCACAAGGATGTTGAAGAGAGGAAGAGGGCTTTCGCAAAATACCAAATAAACTCTGAAACATTCAGCTGGGCTAAAAAAGATGCTATATTCATGCACTGCCTACCAGGATACCGAGGGGAAGAGATGACTGACGAGATTATAGAAGGACCTAGAAGCGTAGTTTTTGATCAGGGCGAGAATAGAATGCATACGGAAAAAGCAGTTCTCTCATTATTTGTCCCATAACCTTTTGAAAATAATGAAGTTTAGTAAAACCTTTAAACGCTCATTTTCTTCTAGAAACAAAGTTTCGCACATAATCCTTGCGGAAGAGTTATAAAACCTGGGAAAGTAGAAGGGAAGGATGAAGATGGAGAAGGTTCCAAACATTATAACTCTTCCACCAGGTCCGAAGTCGAAAGCGTTACTTGCGGAGAGGCATGATTATGTTCCTCAAGGGGTTTGGTTAACCTCACCAGTAGGGATCGTGGAATCTAAAGGCGCTATAGTGAAGGACGTCGATGGAAACGTCTACTTGGATTTCACGTCAGGGATAGGAGTAGTCAGCATAGGCCACTCTAGAGAAGAGATAGTTGAAACAATATCCGAGCAGGCTAGAAAACTGATACACAATTGTATTCATGTTGTAAATTATGAGCCGTATCTTAAATTAGCGAAAAAAATGACGGAGATAACTCCTGGAGGGTTCAAAAAAAGAGCGTTCTTCGCAAATAGCGGCGCAGAAGCTGTTGAAAACGCTGTAAAAATAGTTAGGCAGAAGACGAAGCGCCCGGGGATTATTAGCTTCGAGAATAGTTTTCATGGGCGCACGTATATGGCTATGTCTCTCACCGGTAAATGGGATCCCTATAAGATAGGTTTTGGTCCATACGTTTCAGGGGTCTACATGACACCTTTCGCTTACTGTTACAGGTGCCCATTCCATCTCGAATATCCTGAATGCGGGCTAGGATGCGTTCATCATATTGAGAAATCAATTTTGAAGACCCAAGTTCCGCCTTCAGAGGTTGGTGCAATAATCTCAGAACCTGTTCAAGGCGAGGGGGGCTTCATAGTGCCTCCTCTAGAGTTTTTCAAAGAGATTTGGGTCAGT
>JAGTQU010000015.1:40936-43451 GCA_018396695.1 Candidatus Bathyarchaeota archaeon
TCTATCTCATAATCGACGAGATTCAGACAGGTTTCGCTAGAACGGGTAAACTATGGGCTATCGAGCATTTCGGAATCGAACCAGACGTGATGGTGATGGCGAAAGCGATAGCCTCCGGTCTCCCCTTAAGCGCAATAGTTGCAAAGGATGAGCTTCTCAAAGATACATATCCCGGGTCTCTCGGGGGAACTTTCGGAGGTAACCCGATCGCATGCGCAACCGCGTTGAAAGTTATTGAGATTATTGAGAGAGAAAGAATAGTCGAGAGATCAGCAGAGCTTGGGAGAAGACTCAGAAAACGCCTCGAAGAGTGGCGGAAGAAGTACGATGCTATAGGCGATGTCAGAGGATTAGGACCAATGCTTGCGATGGAATTCGTGAAAGATCGAAGAACCAAGGAGCCTTATCCTGAGGCTACAACCACCATACTGAAAGACTCATTGGAACATGGTCTTCTAGTCCTCAAAGCGGGATTATATAATAACTGCGTACGCTTGCACCCCCCCTTAACGATTGAGGAGGAGCATCTCGAGACTGGTCTATCCATCCTTGAGAACTCGATCAAAAAAATTGAAAAAGGATAATCCCGTTCTCTCTTTTTATTTTGGGATTAAGATTAATTGAATTACCCACAGGATTATATCGCCTAAAAATATTGAAAGGATGAAGCCAATCGTTATGAAGACTAGGAACGGAAGGGTACGACTGACCCAAATCTCTTTGAATCCAGCTTCTTTAAGCTCTTTTATTGCTTCTAATGCCTCTTCGTCCCTTAACAGTCTAGGCATAAACGTCAATTTTCTCACATTTCCCTCAATCTTTTCTAACGGATATTCGAAAGGCGGCCCCCTAACTTCATTAATGTCCATTTTTACCCCAGAGACCATAATCAATAGTTTTCTTGCTAAAGAGGCTTTCAGATCTTTTTCGAATAAACCTCCCTTTGTGTAAGCTGATGTGATGTTTTTCACAAGTGTTACAATAGCTATGCAAGCTCCAGCTATAGCTGAATCAGCGAAAACTGTTAGAGGATATATAACTGACACTGCTTTAAGTACGGGTTCTATGAATCTAGGCTGAATAGGTTGAAGAAGAGATAAAACCACAAAAGCCTTAAAATCGGCGCCGCCGAACAACTCAAAATATGCTAGCGAGAATGAAATGATGAATGAAAATGCGATCGCTAAAAAAAATTGGATGATGTCTATTCTCCCTATGTAGAGTTCATAGAAATCCATTCCTATAGCTGGCGCCGAGAATAAGATCCATATTTTATCGGGTATTTCTCTAGTCTTAACATCTCTCCATGAAGCATATGTAAGCACAGTCAAACTAAGCAAGAATCTTAAAAGGTCTAAAACGATAAGGGAAGACAATTTTATCTCCTAAATAGGGAATTATTATCAGTATATAAGGAAGCTATAGTTTTTTAGGGATCGTGAAGATAGGCTTTCACGTCTCAATAGCAGAGGGCATCGACAAATCTGTAGACCGAGCTTTGGATCTGGGGTGCACGACTTTTCAAATTTTCACTCGAAACCCGAGGAGTTGGAGTTGCAGCCCACTTAAGGATAGTGAGGTTGAAGCGTTTAAGGAGAAAGTGAAGAGGGCAAACATAACTCCAATTTATGGGCATATGCCCTACGTGTCTAATCTAGCGTCTCCAAACAATGAGGTTTACAGGCGCTCCATGCAGACCCTTAAAACCGAGCTGTACAGGTGCTCCGAACTAGAGATCCCATTTCTAGTCGTACACTTGGGAAGCCACTTGGGAGCAGGATTAAATGAAGGAATGAGAAGAATTGCTAAAGCATTAGATTATGCGATACGAGACGCCGATGGCTCGGTTAAAATCCTCATCGAGAACAGTTCAGGAGCAGGAGGTCAAATCGGCTCAACCTTTCAAGAAATGAAGCAGGTATTATTCGAATCAGAAATTGGAGATATGATCGGGGTTTGCTTAGATACTTGCCACGGGTTTGCGGCAGGATACGAGTTTAGAAGCCTCGAGGGTCTTGCATCAACCTTGAAATCATTTGACGACATCCTAAGTTTTGAGCTTCTTCAGCTTGTCCATCTAAACGACTCGCTCGGAGAAATAGGCTCAAAAATTGATCAACATGAACATATAGGTCTCGGCAGAATAGGTGACGAAGGCTTCAAACTAATCCTTAAAAGCCCTCTTTCAAGGGTTCCCTTGATCATGGAGACTCCATACGATAAAAGGAGAACCGATGAAGATAATATGAAAAAAGTTCTCGACTTGGCGAGGCCAAGTTAATTTAATTTATTCTCTATTATATTGAATGAAATATTGATAACTTATATAATTGTCAGTGGACTGGGCGGGATTTGAACCCGCGACTTCCGCTTTACCAAGGCGGCGATCATACCACTGATCTACCAGTCATTTCCGATACCTTTCAGGGTTTGCAGTCTTTGTTTAAAATTGCATGAAGATAGATTGAAAGGGAGTTAAGGATAGAATTTAGTTGGGACATTAAATGCTAATCTT
>JAGTQU010000040.1:0-5072 GCA_018396695.1 Candidatus Bathyarchaeota archaeon
TGGTTTGCCTATCCATCTTCTGAACGCTGGAAATCGACACGCTTCTTTTTTCGTGAAAAGGACCTCAGAAAAGCCTCCTATTATCTAGTGAAATGGTCTACAGAATGTCCTTCAACCTCAAGCTATGATTGTCGCTCTGATTCTTGTTCAAGTAACGATGTTATAAGCAGCTATGCTTTGGTGAAAAAAGTTAGTGGTACAGGAACTTACTCGGTCTCAGCGAATGTGGAGAATTGTGTTAATGCTAACTGTAAAATGTGTGGAAGCCCCACTTTTAATGATATTTGGTCTTGGAATTACTGCTGGAGAAAAATGAAAGACAGTAATTGCAATAACTTGGACTGGTATGATTTTCATGGGGACCTTGGTACAGCATTTCCAAAATGTGGAGTAGGTACAAGCCAAGCTCAGCATTATGATGATTTTGTATCCTATTACGGATTTGATGTGTGGTGCCCTGAGCCAGAAGTTATGTGGAAAAACATAAAATGCGGTGGAGAATGGCCTTCTGGAAATGATGGCGACACTTGTAAAGTTTGGTTTTTGTGTTTCCCGAATATTTGCTACAGAGAGGGTGTATGGGATCCTGATGATGGTTATTGCATAATAACTTCTGGAGACCCGCCAACAGGAGGATGCAATGCTAATAGAACGGAGAGCAGAGCAGATGGTGTTGTTGATTTGTGTGGCTGAAGAAGTTCGGGAGATGGTTTTTGCGAACAAGCTTGCGGTGCGATCCTGGTTGTGATGAACAAATACCGGGAAGTTACTGCGGGACTATTGGGGCATGTACTAGCTGCTGCTTGTGCTGTGAGGCAAGCGATTCTGATGGTGGCATAAATTTTACTGTAAAGGGAACTGCAACTGGTTACAATTCCACGACAGGAGGCTGCGACACAAGAACTGATTACTGTTCTGGAACATCAACACTTGTGGAATACTGGGGCAGATGGTTGAGTGCATCGACTGCACCTTTTCCATCCCACATGCCTAAATGTTATGATGGAAGATGTGTTCAATGTTGTAGTGATGCTGATTGTACTAGTAAGGATAATAGAGTTGGAAAATGTGCGAGTAATGTTTGTCAATGGGGTCCTTGCTTTGCTAATTCTGATTGCAGCAGTGGTTATTGTTGTGAACAAGTAGTTGGTTCTATTACAATTGGTTATGGTTGTGTTTCGAAAGGTACAATTAAAGACAGTAAATATTTATGCGACCCACCTGAATGGACTTCTACAGAAAGTGAAAAGTCAATCAATATTTTAGAACTTGTATGGAAGTTTTTGTCTGGTTTAATTAAAATTTAGTCTTTTTCTCTCTCTCTACTACTTTGACACATATGCATACAGAGACAGAGAGATATCACACAAAACGACGTCTCATCCTCCTTCTTATAGCAGTTTTTATATACTAACTAACTACTTATTATTGAGTTTCATGTTACTTAAATGTAAAAATTGTGAATATGAGTGGGAGTATAAAGGCAAATCAGGGTATTATGCTACTTGTCCCAAATGTTTACGAAAGGTCAGTTTAACTTCTAAAGGAACCAGCACAAGCACATTCGGTGTATCTAAGAGAGAAGGACATGACTCTAGTTTCTTTTACAGTCGAAAGTTATACCATATGGTTGAAATAGATGAAAAGATGCTAGATATTGAAAATCCCGTTCCTTCAAATATTCTAGATAAAGTTCTATGTCAGGATAGCAGAAAAATGGATAATATCCCTGATTCGAGTGTTCATCTAATGGTTACTTCTCCCCCTTACAATGTTGGTAAGGATTATGATGAAGATCTTGATTTAAATGGCTATTTAGATCTGCTTAAGAGTGTCTTCTCTGAAACCTATAGGGTTCTTGTTCCTGGAGGAAGAGCTTGTATAAATATAGCTAATGTTGGCAGAAAACCTTACATTCCATACCACAAGTTTATTATTGATACAATGTTTGATGCTGGGTTCCTAATGAGAGGAGAAATAATTTGGAATAAAGCTGCTGGGGCAGGCGTTTCCACAGCTTGGGGTAGTTGGTGTTCGGCTTCAAACCCTACATTAAGAGATACTCATGAATATATTCTTATATTTTCGAAAAGTAAGTTTTCAAGAAATGGAAAAAATAAAGATAGCACAATATCGAGAGATGAGTTCTTAGAGTTCACAAAAAGTGTATGGGAATTTCCACCAGAATCAGCACAGAAAGTAGGTCATCCTGCTCCATTTCCAGTTGAGCTGCCTTATCGTTGTATTCAATTATATACGTTTAAAGGCGAAGTGGTGTTAGATCCGTTTTGTGGTGTAGGAACGACCGCTCTAGCAGCTATAAAGACTAATAGACATTTTATTTGCTTAGATAATAACTTTGAGTATACAGAGAAAGCTAAAAAACGGATAAACGAATACTTAGCTCAAACAAAGATGTCTGAGTATGTGCGAGGGTAATGACTTATCATAAGTTTTAACTGCTCAAAGGGATTATTTGCTAATATGGTAAGTCGTTTAATCGAAATCTTTGAAGACAAGTATCTTCGAGACAGGATCGCCAGCAAGCTTCCTTATCTCTTCCAAATTGCTGAACTAGAAAGTTCAAGAGCTGGAAAAACTGGTATGGAAGTTGGCTCTCTCCGTGAAAGAATCATAGTGGCATTATTGATTTATAAATTTGGAGAGGAAAATGTTGAAACTGAGGTACCCATTACTGAACCTGAAATAGATGTATACTTGTTCGGATATCCAATTTGTATTAAAACAATCACTGGAGTGGGAGGAGTTAAGATTGCATGGACTGTGGATGCTCAGAAAGCTAGGGAGTTTAGTGAGACTTATGTTCCTAAGTGTGATATCTTGCTAGCTCAAATTATTTGGAATGATCTAGGTAATCTTTTCTATATACCACTGGAAGTTCAAAAGAGAATTTTTAAAGAAATGGGAAGGGAAAAATATATTAAACTTCCAAAACCAGGAACTAACCCTAGAGGAGTCGAATATAGCAAAGAAGCCTTACTGAGACTTATGAGAGATTCTGACACTAAATCAATCAAGATTAATTGGCAACGTTCTAAGATAGATTACAAACCTTACCAAAGATGGGTTGATTATTGGAAAGAATAAAGCTTCCCAGACTAGAAGGCGTTATTAGTTATTAATGCTAATGGCAATTCTTGGTATCCATGTTTTTCGTTCATCTCTCAAGTATTTTGCAAATAGCAGAGCTTCTTCATTGATTAAGGTTTCAACGGTTTGTTTTTTGCCTACTTTTATTCTTGGAACTTCAACTACACGGTTGAAAAGTCCATTCAAATCCTCAGCCAATTCATTAGTCTCGTATTCGCATAGATGAATCCTTTTCTCCATCTTGAGGAATTTCACAACAATTCTAGGCATCTATATTTCTCTTTCATCTTATTAGATCAATTATGTGTAGAAGTAATTTTATCTACTCAAAGGTAGTTAGTTTTAATAGGAGAAAACTGTTTGGAGCCAGAAGTTCACTTAATAGAAAAGTATTTTCAAGAAATACTTCATTGCTTCACTATGACTAATGTGAGACTGAAAAGAGGCAAAGAGATAGATTTATTGGCTATAAATCCTATGACTGGAGAGAAATTTCATGTTGAGGCTAGAGTTGCTACATCTCGTGGCTTTGCTCTAAGAGAGAAAGATACCTATACCTCTCAAGGGCGTCCACATAGGAGAGGATTAGACTATTTTGCTAAGGAAAAGTTCGATCATCTAACTGTTGTAGAGAAAATTCGTGAATTGTTTGGAAGTTCAGATTACCGTAAGGTTCTGATAGTCTGGAACACGGAAGATAATTTTGCCCATTTACCTCAACTGGCAAAAGAAAAATATAACATTGAAATATGGGGGATAAGGCATCTGCTTCGAGAATTCATGAAGACTAGAATCACTACGGGTTCACGAGATGACATACTAAGAACAATGGAGCTAGTCTCATCAATACTACACGAAGAAAAAATTTTAAAGTTGGACAGACTTTAAAGTTGAGATCAATGAAATATAGCTGAACGTAAGGAATGGAACAAGATAACTCGAATGCCGATTCCAGACAAAGGTTTTGAAAGATAGTTTCCGAGAATATCTTTACAGAAAAATAGATTTTGATAGTATATATCTGATGCGAGAGATTTGGCAATGATCTACGAGGGCACTAGGATGGTAGAGAATGAGCAACGAAAAAACTTATCTGAACAGCAGGTTGAGAAGCTAGGCGGAACTATTGTTTCTTCAACTAGTAGGATTGTGTTCGTGCATTGTCGTCTATTATAAAAGGAAAAAGTCGGGAGAATTTAATGAAAGCGACTATTATCCATGGGAGCGAGAGTTTATGTCCTAATCTTTCGACAGCCTACATTTGTATTTAAGTCTAAAAGCTAAGGGCGATTCTTGGAACCCATGACCTTCTTTCATCTCGAAGATACTTAGCAAACAGTAAAGCCTCTTCGTTGATCAGGGTCTCAATGGTCTGTCTATTCCCATGCTTTATCCTCGGAACCTCAACCGTGCGCTCAAAGAACTGATTCAGATCATCAGCTAACTCATCAGTCTCATATTCGCATAGGTGAATCCGTTTACCCATCTTAAGACGCATCATAAAATCCGTAACAACCACGAAGTCGTTCTTGTGGAGCTTCTGACAGCGTTCAATCAAGAAATCGTCTATGAGATAGCGGTATAATTCTTGAAAGTCGCACACTAAGCTAGGTTTTCCATATTGTACGCTGTGAAGAAAACCTAAGTAAGGCTCAAGATTCGCCTTCAACAACGCTTTATGAATCCTACACTTCAAAACGTAATAGCCGAAGTTGAAAACGTTGTTTACTCCATCATACGCCTTAAAGGTCATTCTTCTCTTAGGTCTAAGCTTCTCTGGAAGCAACCCGAAAATCTGTTCAAAGTAGTGTTCTGCAAATTTGCCTTCGATAGATGTAAGCTTCTGTCTTGCCGATTGAAGGCTTTCTGAACTTACGCTTTCAATCATGCGATCCGTGTCTAGGCAAGTTTCAAGATCGTATTTCTTGAGAACCGATATCTGCCCTTCATCACTCGCCTTC
>JAGTQU010000040.1:5081-7772 GCA_018396695.1 Candidatus Bathyarchaeota archaeon
TTAGCGATATAGATGCCTTTTCCGTTCTCTAAGGCTTGATACTGTGCTATCCGAGTTTTAACATGACTGTCGTCTTCAAGGTTCTTCAACACAGCGACAACCCTGTTTTTCTGTGTCATTATATAAGTGTCTATGTTCCAGAGCGCAAGATCAATTAAAGCGTCAACACTAACGTAGTTTCCGCTTTTCAAGACGGCTTCTCCAACCTCTTTTTCAAAGTGGGGATAGCGTTCAATGTTGCCCGCCTTATCTCGAACTTCAAAGCAACCTTCACCTCTACCCAAACATGAACCATAACCGTCCAACACAAGCTTCAAAACCTTAGAACCCCGAACCATCTGTCATCATCTCTCTATTTTTTGAAGGTTAGGCAGATTGCATACTGCATCAGTCGAAGGTCTTCATCAAGCATCTCCAGTTTTGAGAGTAATGAGTTCGGAAGCAATTCAAGCAGAATGAATGCGTCAATCAGATTTTGCAACAGCTTATATATTTTCTCTCTGCTTGGGGGTTCTATGTTCTCAAATTTTTTCGTGAGAAATTCATAATAGTCTTCTGGAAGTCCTTTCCCTTCAAATAGCTTCTCACATATTTTCTTAAGATTCTCTGGAAGTGCCATAACCTCAATTATTTTCACTAACTCTTCTGGAGGCTTTATGTCTACAAGTCTAGCTAACCTGTCAAACTCGTCCTCGCTTATCTCTACTCGGTCTTCTTTTTCCTTGCGCTTCCTATACATTATTGAAACTGCCCCTTGAACGAGGAAAGTGCAAACGACCTTGACAACATTCAGTTCGCCTAACTTCCCTCCTAAAATATTAACGGCTCCTCTAAACTTCTCGGAATCAAGCAGTTTTGTCACTAGCCTCTTTTCGGTTGAGGTGAGAGTGAGGTTTTTCTCTCTAAGGATGTTTTCTATCGCTTCCACAATCTTGTTAGATTTGGTTCTGTATCCATCTTCCACTCTCTCAAGGTAGCCTTGTTCGATTAAAGGCTTACACCAAGAGTAAATCTTGGATGTCGGGGGAATTCCCTTCTTGATTTGGTAGATCATTTGACCTAAACTGTATCCCGTCCGAGGTTGAATGTATGAAAGAAAGAGTATCTTAGCTGGTAGTCCACTGGTTAGCGGATTATCGATTTTTTGAGGCATTATATTACCAATCCACCTATTTCGTCATATGCCATAACATGATGGTAAGTGCCTTAAAGGTATATATAAAACTTGTGTTTTGTATTTATTGTGATTTGGGAAATGCCTTTGATCCGAAAAATCATTTCAATTGGAAAAACCAGCAAAGCAGTAATCCTGCCAAAAAGCTGGCTAGAATATTTCAAGCAAGAGATTGGCGGATCAATTGAAAGCGTTGCGATGGAAGTAGATCGCACCCTAACAATCACACCAGTTTTGCCACAGAAACAGGAGAAGGTCAAGGATATCCTGGTCTCTAGGAGACGAACCCATAATGAAAAACAAACCCGCCGAACCCAAAGATTCCGATGCATCACGTAACTACGTACACCGATTCCAACACCATAATAGAGTATTAGAATCGAGTTACATAGTTACACTTGAAAACTACTACAACAAAAAGTACGGACAAATCGTCTCACCCATAGCTATCCTCAAAACATGCGCCGTAGTTAGTTCTCAATTTAAGGACAATGTCCGACTATGGATTCTAAACGTTGCGCCTTCTGGACAGCTTAAGTCACACACTAGTGATGAACAGGAAAATATCTTTAGCAAAGACAGGCTTATCTATGCTGGCTCAGACTTCACAATTCACAGTATTGAGCGGGAATTTCATGGAAACTTAGATAAGAAATGCGTCTTGGTCAACGACTTCGCTTTGTTGTTAAGCAGTAAGGCAGAGAGAACTCGGCAGAGACTCGTTAATGCTTTAGCCGAACTGTATTCTGAAGGAGTTTACATCTACTCAGATTTTCAAAAGACCCTTACGATTAAGGGAAAGTTCAGTCTGATTGCCAACATAACCCCCCACATGCTTAACCGAAACCGCAACGACCTTCTCGGCAACACCTTCCTAGACCGCTGCCTCACAGTTTATTATAAGCTTACAAATAAAGAGATGAGTGAGGGAAACCTACAAAGGGAAGAACGCAACAAACTCAAAATTGGAAAGTTTAAACAGAAGCTACACGAGAAGGATATCACCATCTCTAAAGAAGACATTGTCCGTTTCGATGAATATGCTAAAAGATGGCGGGTTTTAGGCGGTTATGCTACAACCAGTCGGCTCTTCGACATGATTAAAAGTGCTGCCATTGCCTACGCCATACTTTTAGACCATAAAAGCATCGGCGAAGACGAATACAGCTTTCTGAACGTTATTGAACATTATGTACGAAGCCCGTTCGAACCAAGTAAAACACAGATTATCCAGTTAGCCGATCAGGGTAGAAGCATAAAAGACATCTGTCTAATTATGAACCAAGACTACAAGACGTTTCGCCCTTACGTTAGCCGTGTTCTCAAGGAAGCTCGGTTAAGAGGTGTTCTGGAATGAGGTTTAATTTTCGAGTGAAGCTTGGGAACTTCACGATGTTCCTCATGTTAAGCCACACTCAAACTTTGGAGGGCATAACGTCTAGGGTTGGAAAAGACGAACACCTAATTTTATGGGACTTGGAAAAGTGCAGTCTCGACCAAGCGATAGAAAACATCCT
>JAGTQU010000040.1:7788-9569 GCA_018396695.1 Candidatus Bathyarchaeota archaeon
CATAGACTTAGCGACATCTACATTGTGAGTGATGCGGAGCAGAGCTATAGAGGCTGGTGTTTCAGCTGCCGACCTTGGAGAGAATACCTCATTATTCTGCTTGAAACCGATTACCTAGACTACAACTTTTTCTATTGGACTGTTCGTAGAGGCTCAGCTACTCTGAGGATAAGTGACAAGGCTGGACGTGAACCTCAAAAAGTCGTAGCATTTCTGCAGGGTTATGAGGCGACAGAGGTTCCAGAAAGACTAGTCCACGTTATCTACGATACGGGGATGGAGAAAAGGGGGAGGGTTATCAGTCTTGGATAGGTTTCCAGAAGCTTTTAAACGGTTTGAGAAGGTAGTGGCAGTCGAGGAAATCGAGACTTTCATGCAGTTAAGGCTTGCCTTCGGTTCTTGGGCTGGTAGAAAATGGGTTCCTACTGAGAGGCAGATTGAGGCTCTTAATGTTGAGGCGGCTCGTCTTCGCCTGGAAGGGGCGTGGCGCCGTGAAACCATTGTTGTCAGGGGGAAGCCGCATGTTAGATATAGAGATGTTCGGACGGGTCGTTTTATTGAGAAGCCTTTCTGAGGGGTGATTTAATGTCTGAAGAGAAAATGAAGAAAATAGTGAGTGGCAAGGTTGATTTCAGTTCAAGCATAGCCTCTGCAATTGAGATTTTAAGGCGAACTAAAGGGAAGGCGAGTGATGAAGGGTCTGATGAAACAGGTTTATTGCCTCTTATGCTTCAACAACTTTTTTATGGTGATGTTGAAAGGTTAAGGAGGGAGGTTATATTGGGCGAAAATAAGGGTAAGCACACTATTAGGGTGAGAAATATAAGTGATAAGACTTTGGAATCTCTCTGGAGCATGAGGCATAGGCTTAAGGGTATGGGTTACAAGGTTAGGAGCTGGGACGACTTCTTTGAGCTGATTGCCTATGCTTATGATGAGATGGTGGAATCAAAGGAGTGGTTGTGAGTTTCAAAGTGGGTATGTTTTCAGGGGTTAGGCCTTGTCTGGTTTTCTCAGGTTTTCTCTTTTAATGTTCGTGTTTCTTACCCATTTTCAGTACCTACTTTGATGTTTTTGTGAATTAAGTAGAATAGTTAAGCTCGCCGATGCCACTGGGTAGGTCAGGAATTATTAGTAGGAGAGAGAGAGAAAAAGATTAAAATTTAGTTTTAGAGTTTGATCTCTTCTATAGTTCCATCAGGTGTAGTCACCCACGGCTTTCTAGGTTTGGTTTGGTGGTCTTCTCTTAATGCTCCTTTATACAACCATCCTCCAAATGTGTATGGTAGCAAGAGCTCACCACTCTGACTAAGTTTATTATGTAGTTCTTGTGAAATTACAACGTATGGTTCGCTATGTGCACCAAAGTCAGGATACAAATCAGTTACAACAAAAGCAGCTCTTCCAAAAGCTCTTGCTAACAAGACAGAATAATAAGGTGCTATTTGTCCATACATCGGAACTACTGGCTTTAAATTAAATGGAATATATTCACTCCCTAATGCTACCGGATAACTGACAATGTATACTGCCTCTGAATCTTCTGCCAAAACTGTGTCCAAAGCTTTTTGAAATTCTTCATAAGATTTTGGCCAAAATTCTTTAGAATAGTTTGGTATCCTATTTTTCATCATCGCAAGTTGGTATCTTAGAGTTTTCTCATTAAAATCTTTCTTAGCCATGTCTTCAAGCCATTGCTGCGGACTTTTACCATCCAAGTTGCTATTAGGGTTGACATTATATTTTCCAACTTCTAATCTAGGTTGATTTGACCATTCACT
>JAGTQU010000041.1 GCA_018396695.1 Candidatus Bathyarchaeota archaeon
ACTTCACAGGAGAGAATGTCATCCAGACTACGGAGGCTGGAACCCAAGGCATCGTAAACGCGAGGAATGCGGATGAGATCATTTTGGGAAGTTTCGTAGTTGCAGGTGCGATAGTCAAATATATCGAAGCCACCATGCCTGAAGCCGTCACTCTCGTCGCTATGGGAAGCCGTGGAACTGAGCCGAGTATTGAGGATGAGCTCTGTGCATCCTATATAGAAGAGTCCATACTAGGTCGGATACCCAACTTTGAGGAGATGAAGAGGCTTATAAGGGAGTCACCTTCAGGAGCTAAATTCTTCGATTCACATCAGCCTCAATATAAGCCAGAAGACTTCCAGATGTCTCTTGAACTGGACAGGTTTGACTTTATTATGAAAGCTGTAAAAGAGGATCTATTGAGTATTGTAAAGGCTCCTGCAACAGAGTTATAACAAATCTGAACAATCCTTGAGATTCATTGAAACATTAAAAAATAGATCGTATTTTTAATTCATTAAGATATATGTTTTTTCCTTCCCGGAAAAAAGGGTTACCGGTTACTGAAGAAGCTCTTCAGCTTCGCATCGACGTCGTCGAGACCTAAACGTTTAAGCTCAGAGCTTTTCGGTATCCCCTGCTCATTCCACCCCACGTCATTGAAGTATCTCTGAACGTCTTTTTTCACTTCGCTCTTCTCAGATGCACGCCCTTTATACGGTCCAGAGGGTAGGGGCTCGTACCATCTTGGAGGTATATCATCATCCACGAGAGGCTTCCAGGTAAAATCTGGACCTCCGAGGAGGAGGGCTGTCCTCTGGATCGCTAGTATCCTCAGAGCCATATTATTGTACCATTCATCAGCGGTTATCGGCCATCCCGTTACGGCTTGAAGGAAATCCCAGATGAGCGCTCTAGCCTCTTCATCGTTTATGTTGAACCAACAGTATACGCCACAGTCATGTAGCATGGCCGTTAACTCGCTGTCCCCTTTCCTGAGATCCCTCTGAGCTGGGGAAGTATGGTCGCCCCCTTGAACGGAACATGGGTATGAAACCTCCTCAACGTAATCCTGTCTACTCCTTATCCCGTGGGCGCCTATAGCCTCACCCTTCTCCACCACAGCATATTTAAGCAGATCCTCCCCTTTCAACTTGCCTAGTTTTACAGCTGCTCTGAAGGTCCCCTCAGCAAGGATGTCTCCGACCCCTTCCCTGTCGGCGATCATTTTCATCAGCTTCGTGAAGGCGTTAACATCTCCCCATTCTAGGGGGAACCCCAAATCGCTCTCGGTGAGAATCCCCTTCTGATAGAGCTCGGCTGCGAAACCGAGTACGTTCCCACCTTGGATACCGCAAAACCCGAGATCCTCCATCACGGAGCATATCTTCACATTCCCCTCAGGCGTGAATATGCCTAGATTTGTGCCGCCATAAGCCTGGATCTCGTAATCAGGGTTATCGCTGAACGCTCCTTTATAGGGTCCCGTCTTCACTACGGATAGTTTTTCACAAGTCGTCGGGCATCCGAAGTCTCCCCAGTATCTTTTAACCCAAACCCTCTCCTCGAACTTATCTACTCCGAAGCTCTTCTCATCATGCCACTCTTCTTGCCAATTCCTAACAGGCTCTGAGCTAGTCCTCGCCCCGACGTCATATCCTGCTGCACCTGTCCCCCACCTTCGCATAGAGTCAGCCTTAAAGTTTATCTCCGCGAGCCTCCATATGAGATCCTTAGTCTTCTCCATATCATAAGGCTCAGGGAGCGGTCCCATACCTTTAAAGAGTATCGCCTTCAAGTTTTTCGAACCCATTACCCCTCCATACCCGCCGTACCCGGCTCCATGAGCGAACTTTGTCTGGACGGCGGCTATCCGACTCATCTTCTCTCCTAAAGGTCCTATATGGAGAATGGAGGGTTCACGCCACTCCCGTGTTCCTGGAGCCTTCTTCTCCAAAGCTTCAGTGCCTTCTTTCGTCAGGATCTTGTAAGTCTCAACCCTATCCTTCCCCCAGACATGAAACGCATCCTTGATCTCGACGTTATCGTCTGTAACGAGGAGGTAGACAGGCTTCTCAGCTTTCCCTTTGATTATCAGCCCGTCGTATCCTGCGCAACGCATATCGATAGCGTGCTCCCCTGCGATAGTTGACCCCACTATTCCAAGGGTGAGGGGGGATTTCCCTGAGATGCACATTCTGCCTCCTGGATAGTATCCAGTGAGTGGACCAGCCAAGACCAATAGAATGTTTTCAGGGCTTAATGGGTCGATAGTCTCCCATCTCTTACCTAATCTATCCCAGAGAATCTTGGTGGCTACTCCCCTTCCTCCAAGGTAGTTTCTCAGGACATCTTCAGGGAGCCTAATATCCTTTATGTTTCCTGTTGATAAGTCTATCTCGCTAAACTTCCCTGCATATCCTCTCAATTCAGATCAACTCCTCTCCTTTCTCGCCGTAGATGATGGTTAAAAGGCTCTTAGTGATCTCTTCAGGTTTCCGGGCGTAGAGTTTATACGAGTAGTCGCTGTCACGAGAAACCCTTCTTAACGTATTCCAACCACCCTTCGTACATACTTTTGTGCATTGGGGGTCTCCGTTGCATAGGTCGCAGATGGTTGCTTTACCGTCCTTCGGGTGGAGGAAGGGTATTGATCCAGGGCATGCTTTAATGCATAGACCACACCCTGTACACTTATCCCTATCAACGAGAACAGCGGCAGTCCTCTTGTCAACAGTTAAAGCATCGACAGGACATGAAGAAACACAGGGGTAATCGTGACACTGAGTGCATAAATGGGGGAACTCGGCTCCTGGAACCTTCATGAATATTCTAACCCTAGAGGCTTCAGGCCATATCTTATTCTCATGGTGCAGACTGCAAGCTATCTCGCACATCCTACACCCGCTGCATCTAGGAAAGTCTCTGGCTATCCAGATCTGTCCTTTCACATCCATAATATTCGGATCTAAAATAGTTATCAAATTAGATATATTTTGCCCAATTTTTGTGCGCGATTGCAATTTTTATCGAGCATAGTGATATTTATGTTCCATTAAATTAAAATCCAGAGAAAACAAGATAAAAAATAAAAATTAGAATTTAAAGATTTTTAAGTTTCTCGAGATATAGCACATTGTTAACGACAGAGGTTTTTATTTTCTCTTTTAGATCCCTTACCTCAATCCTCTTATTCAGTTGAGTTCTAAGGTAATTTGCATCCTTTCCCTCGAACTTAACTTCGACTAATTCATGTGACGCTTTTATGAAATCATCAAGGATAGGATCATATTTACTCCCCTTTCTATATCTTCTTGAGGGTTTCTTTTTTATAGGGATTAAAGAAAACTTTATTTCACTCATAATAGGCAACTCATATAATTCCTTCTAATTTAAGTATTTAAAATATTCTATATTGAAAAGATATTCCGGATTAATACACTTATTTTTCATGAGATCCTTCCATTTAAAAAGTTGAATCTTATATGGATAGACTGTGAAAAGTTTTTCGAAGGATCAAAAATAATGGGGCTTAAAATATACTCAGAAAAGTTGGATCCTCGAAAGTCAAGGCGACTCTTTCACTAGCTCTAGAGACTCGTCTAATACTTCCTTCACTCTTAATTTTATCGTGTCCGAGACTTTCGACCCTTCAGAATTGTTTATTGACGCGTAGCATAGCTTAATAAGTGACTCCAGCTCTTGTATCTCTTCGACCGGCAACATGCTGCTAATGTTGCTCAAGTATTCGACCTCTCCTTTGCTTTTTCGGATCTTCTCAGCGAAGGAGTTTACCTCCCATTTGTATGCAGGCATCTTCGCCGAGTATTCGTCTTCTGTCGCATCTCCTATCGCCTTCCTTATCTCCAGTTCATCCATAGCGATCTTGGCTTCTTCTAGAGCTTTCTCCATTGAGTCGATATCGTATCTATCTCTTTCGATTATCTCGTTTCTTCTACTGATCCAGCGCTCCCCTTGAGCAGAATATTTCTCGAGCAACTTCAGGAAAGTAGACTCTTTTAATGAACCATCCAGCATAAGCTTCGACAGCTTGATCTTTAATGATATGTTTTTAGCTATATTCTGCAGAATCTCCTGAACTAGAGGGTCAGGTTCATACTTCCATAAAGACTCTTCAGATGTTTTAGACATTTCTTCCACCTTGACTGTCTGAGGTTCTTGAACAACTTCTGCAGGTTTCTCTTCGATCGCCTTCGACTCTTCTTCGGCTTGAACTGGCTCGGAGCTTTCTGCTTCTTCTTGGACCACTTCTTCCTGAGCAACTTCAGGAACCTCATGCTTCAAAGCCTTATCCTCGTCTAAATATACTTCCGGAACCATTTCTTCAGCAAGAGTGGGGTGTTCCTCCTCTCTTTTTTCAGTGGGTTCTGGCAGGTTCATCTGATTTAACTCAGTCGGCGGGTTTTCTACAATCATGTCGTCTACTTTAACTTCCTCCATCGGCTCTTCGATGAGAGGTTCAAAGACTTCTTCTTCAGCCTCAGGTTCCAAGTGTATCTCGTCGGGTTCTACATACGCCTCAGGCTCAGGCTTCACTTCCTGTTTTGGTGCTTCTTCCATAAGCGATGTTTCTTTATACAATGGATGACCGCAGTTTAAACAGTAGAGAGTTTTAGGAACCTCCTCTCTGCAGTTAGGACAATGAACTACTTCCTCTTGAATATCTTCTTGCATAGATCTTCACCCTGCTTTAGTAATTAGATTAACGATCGTGTTTCATTTAATATTTTTAGAAGGTATTTTTCATATAATGTGATAATTATATGATTTAAAAATCACTTAATTACGATCTTTTAAATCACGTAAACAGATCGAGGCATGTAAAAATGTTAAAATAAGCTCCATTATCAAACAATTTTTATATAATTGTGTCATGACTGATTTGCAAGTTTGAAGTGAGTATGAGACTGAAATTTCTAAATAGGGAGTAGAATGGCAGGAGGATTGAGAAGGGATCTATTTACTTTTGATCCATAAACTATGAATTATTCACTAGTGGTTTTAATGGTGTTGTTAAAAAATAAGCTGAACCTGGCTGATGTGGCAAAACAGTCTGCAAAAGGCAGCGTAGTTTTAATGGTAGGCCAGGTTCTCTCAACGGTCATACTAGCCTTAGGGTCAATCATACTGGCGAGGCTGCTAGAGTCTGCTAATTATGGAATTTACACCGTTGCGCATATTCCAATTTCAGTCATGCATCTCTTTGGAGATCTTGGAGTAAACTCTGCGCTAGTGAAGTACATATCCCAATATAGGCTTGAAGAGAAGCCAGTAGAGGTCAAAAGACTAGTTAAAACTGGTTTAACTATAAATGCTTTAATCAACACCATCTTATCCTTTTTAGCTTTCCTTCTCTCCGACTTCCTATCTGAAACGATATTCCATGAGCCTCAGTTGAACGTGTTGATAAAGATCGGATCATTAGGCTTATTAGCTCAAGCTCTCATGACGACATGCCAATCGATATTTATAGCCTTCGACAGGATGGAATTACACAGCTTAACCAACTTAGTTTTTTCAATTCTGAAAAGTATAATCTCGCCGATCCTAGTCATTGTGGGCTACGGCGTTTTTGGAGCAACCGTAGGTAGCACTCTTTCCTATATAGTTACTGTATCCATCTGCATATCTATCATCTGGTTTTTCGCTTTGAAAGGCTCAGATGAAAGATTGGAGCTAGAAACTTTCAAAAAGATAATCCACTATGGTTACCCACTCTTCCTATCCAATTTAATTTCAGGCGGACTCACACAGTTATTCAATTTTTTGATGGCAATATACGTCGAATCCTCAATGATTGGTAATTATCAGGCTGCTGTTAATTTCTCAGTCTTAATAGGATTTATATTAACTCCTATAACCACAGTGCTTTTTCCATTATTCTCTAAGTTCGATGCGAAAAGGGATGTTGAGCTTGAATTCGTATTTCAAAGCGCTGTAAAATATTCTTCCATTCTTCTAGTTCCGGCAACCATGGGTTTAATAGTACTTGCTGATCCAATAGTCAGAATCATTTACGGTGAAACATACCAGCTTACACCATTCTTCCTCCAACTCTGTATTATAAACACCCTCTTCGTTTCATTAGGCACCAATGCCATTCCAGCTCTTTTGAACAGTCAAGGTAAAACCAAGATCAACTTCGTCTCTAATCTGCTCTATTTCAGCCTAGGATTACCTTTAAGCTTGGTCTTGATTCCAAAATTCGGAATCATCGGATTACTCTCCATCACAATAATAGCATCGAAACCTAGCTTAATCTACCTCATACTATGGGTTAAGAGGAATTTCGGCTTCACCATCGACTGGCAGTCCTCATTTAAAATCTTTATTGCCTCTAGTCTTGCCTTCTTAATCGTCTACGCGATCCTCAGACTCTTTCCAACCTCTGATGTCTTTTATCTCATAATCGGTATTGGCGTCTTTTTATTAGTCTACTCCATCCTTCTCCCATCGATTAGAGCCATTGAATCGAAGGATATCCATAACCTTAAGGACATAATGAAGGGTCTGGGACCTTTAGCTCCTCTATTTGACACTTATTTCAACTTTTTATGCAAATTCATTAGAACATCTAACCATGATTCAGAAAAGTAGGTTATCTAGCCTCTGAGACAATTCTTTCACTATGCGTGTAGATGTTCATCCTCCTCCCTCTGATGAAGCCTACCAAGGTTACTCCGAGATGATGGGCGATTCGTATTCCAGAGTCTAATGGACCTGAAACCGAGGCGACTATAGGTATTCTGCTTCTAAAGGCTTTCAGTACTATATCTCCGGATATTCGACCCGAACAGACGAGTATACTTTTTTGCATATCTACTCCCGCTAGTAGAGCTGCTCCGATGACTTTATCAACGGTGTTATGTCTACCCACGTCTTCAGCGAAAAATTTGAAAACTCCTTTCATGTCGCATAACATTGCAGAGTGAGTCCCACCTGTTTTTTTATATGCTTCACTCCTTTTATTAAGCTCAACCATCAACCTCCATAATAATTCGGGTTCAACCGCCACATCACTTGTTTCAGGTAGTCTCTGAAACTGCTCCAGCCTAACTGGTTTTCCAGAGCTTCCGCAGACCGTTGAGATTATACTTAGTCTCTCGTCTAGAAGCTTGCTCGAATCTAATTCATGAGTTAAATATACGGAGACCCTTGACGGCTTGATCTCAACGGTTTCAACTTCGCAAAGGTTTTCCACTATCCCTTCACTCAGCAGATGACCGATTATGAGTTCTTTGATCATGGTTGTTGAAGCGATAAAAGTTGTGTAATAATCGTCATTTACGAATAAACATATGGCTTCGTCGACTGCTACTTCGTCTTCAACCTCAACGACGATCCCACTATCCAAATCGAGTCTTTGAAGCTTCGTCTTCCCTATAGACAATTGTAAATCATTCTTCCTAATACTTTTTGGTTTTTAATAGGATTTCCGAATTTCTGCCACCCATGGAATACTCAAAATTCCTAAAGGAATTATATTGACAAGAATAAATATATTATTAGAATGCATCTTTCGGATAAACATATGGAGGCACATGGTCTGGAAGATTATAAAACGTTAAGAACAAATATGAACATCCTCGAGCTCCTATGTCGACATTCCATTCAATTCTCAAATAATGGTCTTGAGTATCCAACATTAAGGATGCTAAAAGGTTCCATAAATGCGATAAAAAAGAAAATCACGGAGGGTTAAGTTGGCAATCATATCTATAATGTTCTTTAGTGCACTATCCAACTTTGTAGGGCAAAAAGAGGTTCAGTTAGAGGCCTCAACACCATTAGAAGCTCTCAACATATTGAGAGGAAGACTTGATGAAAAAATTAACGAGGTTTTATTCGATAATTCAGGGAATATTAGACGATACATCAACATATACTTGAATGGCAGAAACCTCAGCTCCATCGACGATCTCGAGGCTCCTCTAAAAGAGGGGGATAAGATTATGCTTGCGCCAGTAGTAAGTGGAGGCTGATTCAAAACAATGTTTTCAAGTTTTATTTTTAACCGTAGAATGTTGAAAAAAGTTTTGTAAAAGACAATGATAGTGTTTAGATAAGAAGGATGCGTTAATGTCCAGGTACAATGTAAATGATTTGACTGATGCTGAAATAGAGTATTACTCGAGACAGATGATCTTGAAAGAAGTTGGAGTAGAAGGCCAGCTCAAACTTAAAAAAGCCAAAGTCTGTATAGTAGGTCTGGGAGGCTTAGGGAGTCCAATATCAATCCAGCTCGCTTCAATGGGAGTTGGACATTTAAGGATCGTTGACAGAGATGTAGTAGAAATCTCGAATCTTCAGAGGCAACATCTTTATGGAATAGACGTCTTAGGCTATCCCAAAGTTGAGGCGGCTGCTAAACGGTTGAGAAAGCTTAATCCTTTCATAGAAGTTGAGCCGATACCTACTGCTTTAAGGGCTACGAATGCTGAGAAACTGATTGAAGGAGTAGATGTAGTAGTCGATGGTCTAGATAGGATGGCTCCTAGATACATTCTCAACAGAACATGCGTTAAATTAGGGATACCTTATGTTTATGGATCAGCTATCACCCATGTCGGCAATGTCTCGACGATCGTTCCTGGAGAGACAGCTTGTCTCGAATGTTTCCAAGGAGGGATTAACGACGCAAACCTTCCAACTTGCGCAGTCGTTGGAGTTAATCCCTCAATCATCAATGTGATTGCCAGCATCCAAGCCTCTGAAGTTGTGAAAATTATTTTAGGCGAGAAACCTAGCTTAGCTAATACTCTTCTCTTCTGCGATTTGATTAGCCTCTCATTTGATAAGATCTCATTAGTTAAAGCAGAGTCTTGCCCAGTTTGCGGCTCCAAGCCTTCAAACAAACCCTACAAGCTTGAAGATAATCTGATTGAGGAGGTTTGTGGAAGAGACGGAAAAAGAGTCTTAATATTTACACCTGAAGAAGATGTAGATCTCGAGATGCAGAACATAAACAAAAAAATTGAGAAGCTAGGATACACGGTAACTGTCAAGGCTGATATGGGGTCAACCTTCACCAAGAACATGAAAAAAAGAGGGAGTATTCTGAAGAGCGGAGTCACGATTTTAGAGGGCTTTGATAGGAGAGAATTGGAAGAGTTTAGAGAAGCAATCTTATGCGGAGACCAATAGAGACCATTATTAAAATAGAAAACAAGAGAATAAATAACACCTGGATTTATTAATTTTATTAAAAGATAGATATAGCTCTTAAGGAAGAGTTGATGAAGCTTCTTGAGGGAGAAGAAGGCAAGAGGA
>JAGTQU010000043.1 GCA_018396695.1 Candidatus Bathyarchaeota archaeon
AGACACCTATGGGTCTCAAGCTTTTCGGGCCATCTCACTTCAGAGTCGTGCATCCGAGCATATAGTCTAGAACATCATCCTTAGTCAGATACCTCATAGTTTTTCCCATTTGATTTAAAATTCTATTATAATATTTAAAGGATAGAAGAGGAGATAAATTTAGTCTATCCAGTAGGGATCATGAAGATTTTAATTTAGCCATCCTATGAGGCAATAATGCGAAAATCTTCGCATTGTTCATAAGATCTTCGATGGTTATGTATTTGTTTGCCATGTGATCAAGACTCCCATCTCCAAGGCTAAAATATTGTCCCTTCCATGTTCTGAAGTAAGAATCTGGCGATGGATATTCCGCCAATCCCGAATATCTCAAGCTTTTTTCAGTCACTTCAGATACGACTTCGCTAAGAGCTTTTATGAAAGGTCTGTCTGGAGGTATAGATGTGGCTGGAACTCTTCTTGTAATGTCAACTTCAATGTTTATCTTCGGGTCTTCCCGCTTCAACTTTGAAATAAAGTCTTCAAGGTTTTTCTTCATAGTATCCTTATCCATCCCAAGCACTATCCTTATGTCGAGCTAAGCCTCATAGGAGGGGGGAGAGACTCTTCCAGCCTCTCTTCCTTAATTATGCCAACGTTTAGGGTTGATCCCTCTAAGAGAGGGTCTGTCTAAATGCTTAGCCATTTTGGTAATTGCATTTTATCCCCTTGGCTTTAGCGGCTCATGCTCCAAACCCTTTTTGCAGATCATTTTCTTTCAATTGAAGCGACGATCCTGGGAAGTGTAAACGATAAAACAGGAGAACCTTTCGCAATAGTTGGACCTCAACCTGGAGGATGGGGGGCTGGTTACGATTTAGACGGTGAAAGTGGTCTTGTGGCTTGTGGAAACGGAGAGAAGTATATCGCGTCAAGCGAAGTTTACGAGCGAAGAATGCCTATCTTGGTTGAGACATATGCTTTAAACACTCATGATGGTACAGGTCATGGCAGGCATCGTGGAGGGTTTGGAGTGAAAAGAGAATACCGAGTGCTTTGTAGAGAAGCTAACTTGACCATTACTGCGGGGAGATCTAAATTTCCACTATGGGGCGTCGAAGGAGGTATGAAGGGTACTCCAAACTATGCGGCCATCTATACGAAAGGGCAGAAGCCGATTGAGACTCGGAAGATTGCAGCATTCAAGATGGGAAGAGGTGATCTGGTTAGTCTACGCACAGGAGGTGAGGGAGGATAGGGGGATCCCTTTGAAAGGGACATAGAAAAAGTAAGGTGGGATGTTTTAAATGAGTATATCACTAAGAGCAGGCTTTGAGCATTTACGGAGTGGCCATCGATCCTGTTACGCTAGAGATAGATGCGCTCAAAACGAGAACCATTAGAGAAAACAGAATCAGAAAAAATAAGTAAATATGAAGCTCTAATGAAATTATATGTTTTTGATTTATGTAATCGATTTCATAATCTTCTATTTTATTTCTTACGGAAGAGTGTCTTTTCTCCCTTCAACCTCCACCATAGGGAGAGAACGTGGAACCCCATATTCATCGAGTCAGAGATGAGTTCAACCCTACTCGTCTTTCCTTCTCTCCATGTGATAGGGATCTCGTTTACCCTGAATCCATAATGCACTGCTAGGATTAGGATTTCTGTATCCCAAAACCAGTGATCATCCTTAGCCTTGTCAAGGATCCTAAATAGGGATTCGCGCTTGAAGGCTTTAAATCCGCATTGGTGATCCCTTACTGGCGAGCCTAGAAGAAACCGGACCAACCCATTATAGGCTCTAGACGCAAAGGTTCTCAAAAGGGATCGTTGGACTAGACTGTCAGGCAACATTCTTGAACCCGTTACGACATCATATCCGTTTTTTATCGAGTTTATCAGCGATTCTAAAGAGTTCATTTCGGCTGAGAGATCGACATCCATATAGACGAGTATAGCACCAGTTGAAGACTTGAAAGCCCTTTTTAAAGCTCTACCCCTGCCTAGACGTTTATCGTTGTGAAGATGGAGAACTGAATCAATCTCTGTTGAAAGGCGCTTCGCGATCTCTCCTGTTCCATCAGTACTCCCATCCTCAGCTATGATTATCTCAAAGGATTTGGTTATATTTGCAAGTGTTTCTTTTGCCTTGAATACAGCCTGTTCAATTCCACCAGCCTCATTGTAAGCTGGGAAAACAAGTGTAACTTCTTTACAAGAAGATAATGTTTCCATTAGAATATCCAGCTCCTGAATAGTTTTAGAGACTCTTTGTACCAGAGAGGAATAGGATAACCTGATATAACGGGGTAAAACAATACGAAGGCCAGGACAACCGCGATTAAGTAGATCTTAACAGCACATCTGTTCTTCGGATTATCCCAGCATTCAGATAAAAATCCGGAAGATGCTAAAATCATCAATGGAACGCAAGGATAGTAATGATAGATGAATAAACATCTCTGAATAAAAATGTAAGGTATCCACTGGAATAGAAAGATCGAGGCCGGAAAAAGATATGCTGCCTGCATCCTTCCAAGCCCTATCCAAAGACCTAGAAAGATCAATGGGAAACCAACCCACCATATTGCTGGATTACCTAAAGCAACTATAGTTGAAACCACTCCATTAGGCAATTCAGCGTAAAACAGCCAAAGAGGTTTAATCATTAACGGCCACATCCACCATTCTGATGAGAAAGGATGCGTTGCATTTAATCCCGCGTGATAAAAGTACATTCTCCAATGCGCCTCATAGATGTCTACTAGATCATCGCCAATGGCTAGATAAGGGACGAACGTTGAAAGATAGATACATCCTCCGATAACAAAAAAGGCAAAAATTTTCAAAGTTGAATATAAAATCGATCCAAGTCTTTGAATGACGCGCTTTTCTGAAAAGTTTCTTAAACTTAGAGCAAGAAATAAAATGAAATGCCCTACTAGTCCATATAAAGCTGTCCATTTAACAGCCAAAGCCAAGAAAAAGAACAAGACGCCAAAAAAGATTGATTTGTAGCTGGGTCTCCCTGTATTCCATAAACTGTCAAAGTTTAGATAAAAAAATAAGGTTGACATTAGAGAAAAGAAGACGAGGAAAGTATCAACCGTCCCTATCCTAGCCATTGTGAAATGAAGAAAGTCAAATGTGAGCAGAAGAGAGGAGATAGCTGCCGCAGTAATCGAGTTGAAAACTTTTTTCGCAAAGATATAAACTACAGGAATCATTAGGGTCGCGAAAAGCACTCCGATTAGCCTCCAACCGAAAGGGCTGAAGGAAAAGAATGCGATGCCTGAAGCTATTATAAGCTTACCGAGGGGAGGATGAGTCCATTCGTAGGGTTTCTCATTATCTAGGAATTCTTGGGCGGTCCTAACAAAATAGATTTCATCAAAATAGGTCTCAGAGAGAAACGTCGGAGGATTCTCAAAACATTCCTGCTCATCGAAAAGGTTTTTAACACACGATTTATCTAAACCTTCAAAGTCAATTTTCTCTATTTTTACTAGATCTCCAGATGCATTGATAGCCACAACTTCGAATATTTTGGCATTAGAGTAATCCAAAGATAATTTGATTTGATCAGTAGTTATTCCAATCCTGAATCTGTTCCAAGAGTAGTATCCTTGACCGATCGAATACTCTTTAATGAAAACCTCATTCTTTGACGGTATATGAACCCACAACCGCATCTCATCTTGGCTACTAAGAATGTAGAGTGAATCGATCATTTCATTTGAACTAAACTGAACATGCATGTCTTTCCCCCCCTCTAACTCTAGATATAAGATTGGTGTTTTTACTTGACCAAGATTATGAATGGCTAGAGCTAGGAAAACTGCTGAAAATAATGAAATAATCTTTAGATCCTTTTTAATAATGTCATTATTAAACGTGGTTAACCAAATTACAATTTTTCAGAATTATTAAAATCATTTTCTATTTTTAAGTTTGAACTTTTATTTTAGAATATATGACAAGAATATTATGTCTTTACAGCTCAAAAATGAAACATGGCAGATCCAGACTTTTGAAGCTTATAAACTCCCCAAGAACTAGAAGGATGCTAATGACGAAAAAGAGCGCATTCAACGCAATTTAAAAA
Organism: Candidatus Bathyarchaeota archaeon; assembly: GCA_018396695.1. Classification (GTDB taxonomy): domain Archaea; phylum Thermoproteota; class Bathyarchaeia; order TCS64; family TCS64; genus JAGTQU01. Next base: position 4,091 of record JAGTQU010000043.1, read on the forward strand.
TATAGGATTAAAAAGGGAAGTAGTGAAAAATAGTTCACCGTTGCCTTTCAAATTTCCTTAATAGGTCTTGAATTTAGCGTAAATATATTGTTTGCAATCCTATTTTGTTACGTCCTCAAACCGTTTAGCGACCCTATCCCAGTCGACAATGCTCCAGAAGGCCTCGACGAACTTGGCCCTATCATTCTTGTAGTCGATGTAGTAAGCATGCTCGAAGACGTCTAAGACCATCAGAATCCTGAACATGGGTATAACATTCACGTTATGCTTCTCTATCTGCATAAGGATGAGCCTTTTCGTCTGTCTACAGTAGGTGAGTGCAGCCCATCCTGAGCCCTCCACGCTCACAGCGGCTTGGCTGAACAGCTTCCTAAACCTCTCGAAGCTCCCGAATTCTCCAGCCAGGGCCTCGCCTAATTCACCGCCTGGTGTTCCGCCACCTCTCCCGGGGGGCGCGAGGTTCTCCCAGAATAGGGAGTGGAGGAGGTGCCCGCCTACATTCCAGGATAATTCTTTCAGCGTGGACTTCACGTCAAAATCTGTGTTCTCCGTGCGCGCCTTATCCATCCTCTGTAGGATCGCGTTCGCCGCGTTCACATAAGCTTGGTGATGCTTACTGTGATGGATCCTAAGCTGCTCCTCAGACATGTACGGCGCCAGTTCGCCGTACTCGTACGATAGTTTGGGGAGAGAATATAATTTCGCCTCCATACATATTCACCAGAGTTTTTTGTTAAACCAAATATTGGAAACGTTAAACTGGTCTTTAAATCTATCCAATTAAGCCATCCATCAGGAGGTGAATACGCTTTAGAATAAACCCTCAGATATGATTCCCTCGAAGAATTGAATCTATGGATATTATCCCGATAGCTGCAAGCCTGCTAGCTGGTTTATCTACCTGGGCAGGAACCTTGCCGTTCATGCTAAGAAGACAGTTTTCAGACGATGCTATGGACACCATGGGCGGGTTTTCAGCTGGAATCATGCTGGCTGAGACAGCCTTTAGACTTTTGATCCCTTCTATTAGGATAGGAGGCCACTTAACCGCTGCCTTATGGCTGATGGCGGATGATATCTTTCTGCACATAATCGCTCGATTCATCCCCCACTTCAATCCAGTGGCAGGATTGGAGGGGCCGGAATCGAAGGTTTTCTAACTTTGGCTCTTCATCTTCACATTGATTATCCACAACTTCCCTGAAGGTCTAGCGGTCGGCGTAAATTTTGAGGCAGGAGACATCGCTATGGGGGTGAGCGTTGCAGCGGCTATAAGAATACAGAACGCCCCAGAAGGTTTAGCTGTGGCGACCCCTGTTGAGGGGGAATACAGTAGAATAAAGGCGGTTGGATATGCCACGTTGACTGGGCTCGTGGAGCCCCTAGGGGGCCTTTTTAGGTCTAATGCTCATATCGCTTACCCATTCAATCCTGCCTCTGGGATTAGCCTTCACATCTGGTTCAATGCTATTCGTGGTGATGGATGAAATGGTCCCGAAAGCTATAAGAAGGGTTTCTGGCGAAAGGCCACCTTCGGGCTGTTAATAGGATTCATGGTGATGGTATTACTCGACGGTATATTCCTTTAAAATTTCATGGTATAGTCCAGAATAATGTGGGACTCTGAACCTATGGTATAAAAAAGAGCCTAAGAAAAGACGGGGTTCGAAAAAATGCTATTTAGCTTTCTGCGCTATCTCTCTGCCGAAGCCGAAACACTCCTCCAACTCTCTCCGGGTTGGCACGTACTGCACTTCCATGGAACGCTCGTAAACATCGAAGCCGGCTTTCTTAGCCACCTCAACCATCTGCTTCACGGCGCCTCCGCCCCATCCGTAGGAGCCGAAGAAGGCCCAAATCTTCCCTACAGGCTTTAAGCCTCCAACATATGTTAGGAACGATCCTACCGACGGGAACATCGATGTGTTGATAGTCGGCGAGCCAACGACAACCGCCTTGGCTTCAAGGATCTCGGTAACGATCTCGGTCATATCGGACTCTCGTATCTTGAAGAACTTCACCTCTAAGCCTTGGCTAGAGACGCCTTCAGCGATAGCCCTAGCCATTAGGGTGGTGCTACCCCACATACTGTCGTAAACTATAACCACCTTCTCTTTAGACTCGCCCTCACTCCACCTCCTATACGCTGAGACAATCTTCATTGGATCGGAGCGCCATATGACCCCATGGCTTGGGGCAATCATCTTAATCGGAATCTCCATCGCAACCACCTCCTCGATCTTCCTCGCAATCGGCTTCCAAAGGGGCATCAGAATATTCGCGTAATATTTCGCAGCCTCCTCGATGAGAATGGCTCCATCAACCTCGTCATCGAAGCGTTTAGAGGAGGCGAGATGCTGACCGAAGGCGTCGTTCGGCATGAGGATTGCATCCTCCGCAACATAGGTGAACATGCTGTCAGGCCAGTGAAGCATAGGTGCCTCAATGAACATCAGGGTACGCCTTCCAGTCTTCAACTTGTCTCCAGTCTTAACCGTCTCAACGTCGATTCCTTCACCATAATGCCTGATGAAAGCATTTTTCCCCCTCGGTGAGACGATTACCTTAGCGTTCTTCGCCTTCTCAACAATCCTAGGTAAGGCGCTTGAATGGTCCATCTCTAGATGGTTCAAGATGATGTAGTCAAGCTCATCTAAATCCACAATCTCGCTGATATTCTTCTCAAGCTCATCGGCAAAGGTGTGCTTAACAGTATCAACCAAAACGTTCCTCTCATCCCTTAACAAGTAGGCGTTATAGGTTGTTCCGCGCCTAGTGAAATATCCGTGAAAATCCCTGATGTTCCAGTCCACGACGCCGACCCAGAAGATATCTCTAGCTATTTCAAGACTAGTCATTTCCGTACACGCTAATAGAAGGACAAACTTTCTAATGAACTTTCTTGAACCCGCTTAAAAAGCAAGCATGGGCTAAAACTAAAAATGTTTTTAGGGTTATATGGGCTCTCCTCTTAACGGTTACTCGATGAATGTGGTTATGATAAATGACTGCGCCTACGTAGGAGAGACCCTTCTAAAGTATTTTCCAATAGAGCTTAAAGGGAGGCAAATCAAACGTAGCAGAGGCTTTTGGAGTAAAACCTTCGGATTAGCATACAATATTTTGAGAGCTAAGGCTGATGTTTATCATATTCACTATCTCCTTCAAGACTGTTATATTGCAGAAAGGTTAGGGAAGAAACCGATAATCGGGCATGCGCACGGCAGCGACTTAAGACTAGGCTTAAAACACCCTGCATGGGGGCGCATAGTTAGGAGCAATCTGAAAAAATGTGATAGGATTTTTGTGAGCACTCCCGACATTCTTAAGACAGCTAGACGATTTAGAGCAGATGCTGAGTACCTGCCGAATCCTTTTGATAAAAGCCTCTTCTATCCAAAACCGATCGCTAACCATGAAAAAAAGAGGGTTCTCATAGCCAGCGACTCGAACTGGAGGGTAAAAGGGACAGACATCGCGATACGAGCCCTAAACAGGATCAGAGACGAAATTGAAGTCAGCATAATCCAATATGGGGCAGACTTTGAAAAAACCTTACATCTCGCAAAATCGCTTGGTCTACGATTAAATATTCTTCAGAAAGCACCTCATGAAAAACTGAATGAATATTTCTGGAACGCGGACATTGTCATAGACCAGTTTAAGCTAGGCTCACTAGGCCTCATCTCCCTTGAAGCTATCGCTAGCGGTCGACCTGTTATAACATACGTCTCATCGGAGTACGACGAATATAGGGACTTCCCAATCAAGGACGTGAATAAAGAGGAGGAGATTGCTTCCTTAACCAGGGAAGCTGATACAAGACTTTGGAGAAGGGAGTATTCGTACCTAGAGAAAAATCATAGCTTAGAGCTCATTATAAGAAAATTGTTGAAGGTTTACGGTGAAGTATACGGATAAATCTTCTATCATGCGCCTTTTCCTAGTTATATTATTATAGCACAGCATTATCCTCGTATTTCCAGATGTCTCAATTAGGGAAAAAACAGGGTTTCGCCATCATTCTACTGGTACTGCTCTTTCTAGCGGGTGTTTGGGTATCAAGGTTCGGTACGAATATGCCTCAAGCTGAAACATATATGACCCTCTTCAGAGCAGACGCCTGGTTTCTAGTGTTTTTAGGCGTCGCGGCAACTATCATCACGCTCATACCGCTTCTCCTAGAATTCAGCCTATCTAAGACAACCGCCTTCATAAGCTGGATCCTCTACTTCCCAGTCCTCTTCAACACTCTGATACCCATGTTCATACTCTTCTTCTCGATCATAGGCGTCTTCTACACCCCCTGGCTAATCTTCACTGACCTTCCCGTTGCTAACCGGCTCATAAACGGAGTCATTAGACTAGAAAATGGAAACGTTCATCTGATCCTGGATTATGTTGGATACGCCTTAATCCTCCTCGGCCTCGCAATCTACCTCCTAAGCCTGTACCAGCTGCTGAAGCATACTGGAAGAGGGGGGAAGCTTCTAACGGAGGGTCTCTACAAGATCGTGAGGCATCCGCAATACCTAGGTATATTCCTATGGACTTTAGGCTTCGCAATCACCGGGTGGCGGCTAATCAACTACGTGATGTGGTTGACCCTATGTTACTCTTATACCCTCCTGGCCATCCATGAAGAAGATGAGTTAGAAAAAGCCTTCGGCCAAGAATATGCTCGATATAAAAACAGAACGCCCATAATCATACCCTACTTAAAGATTAAGCCCATTCCGAAACTAGTTTCGAAAAGCGCCGCGAAGATCCTTCTAACAACCATAATATATATAATCCTACTTTTAGCCTTCTACTACTTCATCGACCCTTATGTAATAATGTACCGATAATATGAAAGTCTTTCAAAATATTTCTGATTTGAGATTAAAAACCAGATTAGGTTTTGGCGCAAGAAATCGTCTACATCGCCTGACTAGTCTAGGCTTATGGATTTTATGATTAGGCTGTACTGGTCTAGGAATCTTGAGCCCTTCTCAGTCGTCCAGTAGAGCCTCCCCTG
>JAGTQU010000042.1 GCA_018396695.1 Candidatus Bathyarchaeota archaeon
CCTGAACCAGACGCCTTTACGCAAAGCTTTCTTTTTAAGCTCGTTAAGGAAGGCGCTAGTAAACATAATTAGAAATACTAGTTAGTAAAACTGCTTATAAAAATTGTTATTAACAAAGATCCATCAATAAGTCACAGAATAAAAAAATAGTTATCCGTCCATGTCAAAGATCCTACCTTAAAAAAGGAAAAATTTCGCATAGATGTAAAACCCATGAAAAATGATAAAAAAAGCTTGACACTTCTAAGAAAATCAATTCTTGCTCTAGAGTACGACAGAACCGGAAGCCAATAGAGGTAGGGATAGCTAATCGCGCGACGGTTAAACCCTCCACCGGACAAGTCCGGTGGCTTTCAAGTTTCGTAAAGAAGATAATAACGGAAGACGAAGAGAGATTCGTCTCTGGGCTTAAAGAAGCATGGAACAAGCGAGCGTAAACATGCTCCTATTAATCTCATCTTTTATTTAAATCTAAACTTCCTTCTGCTTTAACAATCTTCATAATTCCTAGGTACTAGCAGATTATGCCTTTGGAAGCTGAGTATTCTCCATAATGCACCTTTAAATCTCTCTCAGCCTCCTCTCCTCAACATCGTATTTTGGATGCGCTCTTGTGCTGCTCCTATATCAGGGCTCTCCAAGCAGAAGAATCAAGTTTAACTCTGGAATCGATGGAGAAGGAAGCGCTTCAAATAGAAGGAGACCCTCTTTGGAAAATTTTGTTTTTTAATGCTGCTGAGGATTCAGCGTCTGAGGCTAGGGAGCGCCCTCTCAACCCCCTTGGCCAACACGATGCTGATGACCATGGATACTAGAGACTGGCCGAAGAAGTCGCGCGCATATGAGATGACGGCTAGCGGGAACCCCTTTATGTAGACATTCACTATGAAGTAGACGCTCGACATGACGAATCCTGCTAATAGGAGGAGCGCCACCTGTATGACTAGGCTTCTACCTTTCCCTAGCCCAGATATGAACCCTTGGGCGCCGTGCGCAAAGACCGTCACGAACCATCTCGGATACCCGACGAAAATATCAGCGGCTACTGGACCGATGACGCCTACGAGGCCACCTATCTTGCTCCCGAATAACAAGGCTGCTACGTAAATCGCAGTGTCCCCGATGTGAGTGTATCCTCCAGTCGGCGACGGTAGCATGATCCCTGTCGTCCCGGTTAGAACAGCCGTGATCGCCGAAAAAACTGCGATGATGGCGGTATCCAGCGGTGTCAAGAACTTCACCTCCTTCCCCTCGATCCTTGAAGCTTTAAACTCTGTATAACCTAAAAAACCCGTCACTAGAATACCCGCAACCATGAGCAGGAAAGCCATAGTAGAGTAAGGATATCCGAAATACAACGGAAGCATCAGCCCTCCGAAGCACAAGATAACAGCCAAAAAGGCGATGATGCCTCCCCTCCTCGCCTGTCTCCTTTGATTTTCAAAAGCAGACCACAGTATCATCGCCGATGATCCTACGGATAGGGTTAGATAGAAGGCTAAATTCACCTTGTTAGCGTCGGAGAGTGATAAGGGGGAGAAGACGCTTGAGATTCCTAACGACGCGAGGATAGCATCCATCTCTAAGGCTGCTCCAAAAAGAACCAGCAGACAAGCCGCAACAGAGAGAATAATCTGAGCTCGTTGAACCAAGATCTTAGAGCCCATCGCTAATCAAAAATATTATAGTTACAACTAATATAAATTTATTTCGACATAATCAGTAATAATACGCCAGGCTAAATCAAATAGCAAGATAAAAAAAGGGTTTGCCAATCGCTATGAATTTTGACTCCTAATTCGCCTCGCTATTGTCGTGCTCAGATTGTCACCCGCCGTAGGCTACGAGCTCTAGGACCATGACTAGCTCGCTGTCTGTATAGACTTCAGATTTAACCAACCCGAATATTGGAACGTTCTGGTGGGCCCAGCTTCTAACAAGCTGTTCTTCCTGCTCGACTTCAACCCTCACGCAGTCTGTGAATGTTCCAGCCTGAACCGTAACGGTTTCATATCCCACCACGTAGTCTACGTTAATCGGCGCAGGGGGTTCTCCCCCTTGTTCAGGCGCCTGCGAAGGGTCAAACTCCTGCGTCTGCACTAAGGTTTGATTCATATACATTTGAAGGCGTCCGTGAACCATGTGCAAATCCGATTTAGCCATCCACCATGTCAACACTGTTTTCATCGGCGCTTGAACCATTGTCATAGACAGCCGCCAACAATTCACCGCGTTATAAGTTTCTTCGCTTTCCACTTTGTATTTAACGCTCATTTCAACGGTTTCTCCTTCCATTTCGACTGTTTGTAGATATTCCGCGTAAGCCCCAACTCTGAGATTGATTATTGGGCTTACAGAAGGCGTAGGAGACGGCGATGGGCTTGGTGAAGGAGAAGGAGATGGAGATGGAGAAGGTGAAGGAGATGGCGATGGTGAAGGCGAGGGTGTGGGAGATGGACTTGGACTGGGGCTTGGAGATGGAGAAGGCGTAGGAGTAGGAGCTTGAAGCGTTGAATAGTAAAATGCGCCGGCGACTCCCGCAACAGCAATTACAGCGATTACGGCGATAAAAACCTTAGATAAAGCCAATTCTGATCCTCCATACTTTATTCTATCTTTTTGTTCCTCATAAATTATTTAAAGATATAAGTCTTCAGAAAGGTGCTTTATGAAAATATTCATTGATACTCAAAGAATGATAGTATGCTCAGGATTCACCATACTTGAGGATAGCTTTAAGACGTTCAACAAGGGTTTTGATCTTTTTGAAAAATTACGTGAATAGATTAAAATAGATTGAAAAACATCTAAAAATGCTTCGAATACATTAAAAGCTGTGAAGGGGGTAAAGGAAACGGAGGATCCGGAGCTAGAAAGGATTAGAAAGAGAAAACTAGAGGAGATGTTAGGAAAGACCTCAGCTAGGAGAGAAGCAGGGGTGGCTCAAGGAGACCCTAAACCTGTGGACTTGACTGATGAGAGCTTCCCAAGCTTCGTCAAGGACAATCCCGTGGCGGTTGTAGACTTCGGGGCTCCATGGTGCATGCCGTGCCGTAAAGTCTCGAAAATGATGGATGAGATGGCGAGGAACTACGCTGGAAGGGTAGCCTTCGGGAAGCTGAACGTGGCCGAAAACCGTAGGATGGCTGCACAGTACGGGATAATGAGCATCCCGACACTCCTAGTCTTCAAAAACGGGAGACTCGTAGACAGGATCGTAGGCGCCATGCCGAGGCAGAGTTTAGAACCTAGGATAACAGGCTACCTCTAGATTATCGTAAATCATTAAATAGGAACTGGCTGACCTAGTCTCTTAGGATAATTGAGTCGTAGGATCGAGGCGGCTTCGAGTGGGCTTTAAATTGAGGCTCGGGGGCGTAACGGATATCTCAACCGTCGACTGGTATGGAAACGTATCTTCAGTTGTCTTCTTCGCCGGATGCAATTTCCGCTGCCCATACTGCCAAAATTCTGGGCTAATCCCTGCAGAGTCGGGGCAGGAAGTGAGCCTGGAACAGCTTAAGGAGAGGATTAAGAGTGGTCTAAGCATTATCGACGCCATCGTGTTCACAGGCGGGGAGCCCCTCCTCCAGCCCGAAGGCCTCATAGAGGCTGCCAAGCTCGTGAAGGACTGCGGTCTGAAGCTTATGCTCGACACGAACGGCAGCGTTCCAACCGTTGTCGAACAGCTTCTGGATCTACGGCTAATCGACCGCGTGGCCCTCGACGTGAAGGCGCCTCTAACAGTCGAGGACCATGTGAAGGTAATAGGATTGCAAAACCAGGTCGAGGATATAGTCGAGAACATCGGGCGCACGCTCGAACTGTGCAACCGCTACGGCGTAGAGATCGAAGCGAGGACAACGGTTGCGCCCACGGTTTCTGATACTCCCGACTTCATTAGGCGGATTGCTAGCGATATTAAAGGTAAGTGCAACGTATACTACCTTCAGCAGTTCGACAATACTGGAAACGTCTTAAGCCCAAGCCTGAAGTCCATGGCTCCACCATCCAGGGAGAAGCTGATCAAGCTCGCTCACGCAGCCACTGAGGAAGGTTTGAGAAACGTTTACATTAAGACGAGGAATATGGGATTAGAGAAGATTGAATAGAATCTAAGCGATTCTTCAAATCCTCGGATTCAACCCCACCGCTTCTGAAGATGCAGAAAACTCATTACAATTTCAGGAGCTTCAGAACCCGCCTAAACGGGTCAGCTGAATTCTTCAGGTATCGGGCTCATCCACCCGAGTCTTCCTGAAGACGAGGATGCGGCCACCGAACTTCTTTTCTACTCGAGAGAAAGGCTTCTTCAACGCTATTTCAATAACGTCTTCAGCAGCCATGTGCATAGGATAAACTATTACGCTTCCTCCAGGCTTCAACACTCTGTAGATTCCGTCAAACATTGCTCCTCTGTCCCTGATCTCCTGTAGAACGTCGATTAGGAGCACATGGTCGATGGAGGAGCCTTCAAATCTATCGTCAATCTCTCCCCCGTCAACTCTAACAACGTTCCTCAACTCTTCGCGTGCAGCCCTCTCCTCCATCCTGTCCAATACCTGGCGACTTGTATCTAAAGCGTAGACTATCCCCGATTCGCCTACTATTTTCGCCGCGGGGATCGTGTACGTGCCCGAACCGCAGCCGACGTCGAGGACCTTCTGTCCAACCCCGACGCCAACATCCATCAGAAACTTGTAAGCGTTAGCGTCGAGCCACCGCTTGAATCGAAATTCTCCTAAATCCGTTAAAAACCCTAAATGCTTCTCGAGTTTCGACTTATGAGACAAAAAACTCCCTACAAATCTAATTAATGAATCTTAGAAGATATGTATTCTTTTTCCCGATCAGGCTTCACCCGACTTCATATGTTTAGAACACGATCTCTTCCAGTTGATGCGTCCCACCGTCTATGAGGATCCTAATAGCCTTGTCAAGGCCAAATATAATATCCCGATGCGAACTAAACCTTCGTCCTGAAGAAGGGATCAGGGACGCAGACGACGGTAGAACCGAATATGGTGATTATTCTAGCATTAAATTCTGGAGTGGGCAATCTGAGTTTTTAATAGTATAAGCGTCGAAAAATCTAGATGCTTTAAGAGGAACTAAATCAGACGCTCAGCTCCGAAATTCCTCAATTTTATAAAAAATTTTTCTCCTTCTTGTTTTTAGGGTTACCAGACTTGGCTATTTTCTCATCTTCATGAATACGCCCACAAGGACCATTACGGCAACGACAGCGGAGATGATGTAGAGGCTGGCGGAGGGGGTTGCTGACTCCGGGGGAGGAGCGGACGGACCCGTCTGAGAGGTGGGCGGATTCGTTCCAGGGATAGGCTTAGGAGTAGGGGTAGGTTCAGGAGTTTCCACCATTTTGAAGAACGCTATCCCTCCTTTACCTGGCTCCATATCCCTCGGAGCAAGAACAATCTTAGACTCGTCCTTAGAAATGTACGCCACCTTCCAGTACCCCCTAGTCATATATCCCTCAAATCCAGGTTCAATTTCGTCAGTGATAAGAGTGCCGTCTCTGGTGAATAGTCTGCCCGCACCCTCCCCAATGAAAACGCTGTCTCCGTCGGCAGTGAACATTCCTGCTCCTGAAAAGAAAGTTCTCCACAAAGGTTCGCCTGTGGTAGCGTTAAAGATCGTGGTGCCTCCAGGGGCACCGCTTCCAGCAGCAAGCAAGGAACCGTCCGGCGAGAACTGCACCCAGCGTACGCACATGATGCCCATGTCATAGTGCCAGAGGCGCTTCCCGTCGCTTGTTCTCACAACGGAAACTTCACCGCTCTTCACTCCGGCTGCGATCAAACTTTCGTCAGGCGAAAACGCAAGCCCGTAGGTGTAAGGCCATGACCAAACATGAGCTTTCCATTGTAAAGCACCTTTCTCTGCATCAAGCTTGTATAGCCAGCCGTCGCCGCTTCCAACATACACGAATCTATCGTCCCGGCTGAACAAGACTCTGCGCACTTGCCCCTCAGTGAAGTACCTCCACAGAACATTTCCAGTAGCCCTTTCAAGCAGGTAAAAATCGCCATGCCCCGACCCCATGCCAATGTACATGCTGTTATGGGAGAACACAACTTCCTTGCTGCCTACCTCTGCAGGTATGCTTGAGGGGAAATTCTCGGCTGTGAGGCTCTTTTTCCATAAAGGCGTCCCCGTCTGCGCGTCTATCAAGCCTATGCTTCCCGGTCTGAGCTCAGCGGCATAGACCGCGTATTTACCATCCTGGCTTAAATCTGCGCCCCAAGCCTCCCATTCCATAGGATAGCTCCATACTTCCTCGCCATCAAGCGTATAAAACATCAACTTGCTCTGGTTCTTCAGCCCTGGATTAACCCAGTTCTCCATACCTTGACAGAGCAAAATGTATTTCTCGTCCGCACTTATAGCATACTTCCAGAACCCGATTTCAGTCGTAACTAGCTTTACAAGCTCGTACTTAGGCTTCTCCTCGGAGAAGGGTTTAAGCTTAAACGCGTAATAAGCATCTGTAGGGTCAAAAACATATTCATCCTTATACCCCTGCTTTGAAACTTTAAGCCACCAATTCGGATGAGGAGGCACTGAGAAGGAGAATTCCCCGTCAGCTCCGGTTCGAGAAACTTTTTCATAGTTGCCGGTGCTTATTCTCACCTCAGCGTCCCGGATGCTGTTGCCGGTTTGATCCATCACCTTCCCGCGAATCGTAAAATTGCCAGCGATCATTCTCGGATCGAGGACGGTGTACGTGTAATTTACGAAAAGCGTAATCGTGTCGCTTTGATTATAGTCGTTTCTAAAAGCATATTTCACCAAGCGATTACGCACTCCCGCTTCTCGAGCAAGATCCTCAGGGCGGATCTCCGGGGATACTCCAGCTACAATCACCCACTGCTCTTCGCCAGGGGATAAATAGAACCTAGACGGCTGAGGGAAAACGGTTCCAACCTGCATACCGGTCTCCGCATCGGTTACTTCGAGAGTTGCACGCAGTTCTTTTTCGCCTAAATTCCTGACTTTAAACACATGTTTGATCCCTTTGTCAAGGGGGATGATGGCGGTAGGTAGATCTCCAAAATCAACCTCCATCGATGAGAGGCTCCCAACATCCTCACCTTCCTGCGCCATCGAGGGCTTCACACTTGAGAGGAACAGTCCTAAGAGAATGATCGCTAATAAACCTCCATTTTTCACCATCGAGTGTTTCATACCCGAAGGCATTCCTACCCCCAAAGGTACTGCTTTTTCATAGATCCTTAAAAAAATTACAGACCATTGAACTAGATTTCTAACGCCGAGGCTTAACCTACGGCTGACCCTGCACGAAGACCGATTAGGCTAAATGAAGAAGCTTATTTGACTCTACCTCGAATCCCTCCGGTTTGAAAAGCTGCACCGTATTCATCAAAAATGCGTTCAAACCACGATGAAATGGAATCAGATATCATCCACGAAGTTCAAAAGCACATTCAGGCTCTTTTCTTGGAAACTAAAATTAATTTTCAGACTCTTCTAGGCTCCCTCACAAAAAACTGGAACAGAATCGTAGCGGCCAGTAACAGCATGGAGATTATCCCAAAAGCCGGTAAGTAATCCAGACCCGTGAGCAGAAAACCTGTGACGATAGGCCCCGAGGCGTGGCCTACATCCCACAGGCTGCCGAAGACCCCCATGGATGTGCCGTAGCCCCTAGCCCTCGTCTGCTCCGCAACCATCGCCGCAGTCGAAGATGTGACCATAGCCTCGCCTAGGCCGAAGAAGAGGGTGAGGCCGCAGAGGAGGAGGAAGCTTCTCGTCAACGGGTAGAAGATGAACGAAGCTAGGCAGAGGAGCATCCCAACCGTGATCAGAGGCTTCCTGCCATACTTATCCGAGACCCTCCCCATCAAAGGCCTGAAGACGACTAGGGCCAGAAGCTGGACTCCCCAGAGGACGCCAGCTTCAAACGAGGTTAGCCCCAACACGACTGTCGTATAGATTGGAAGGAATGCTTCAAGGGCACCCACCGTCAGGTTCTGCACCCCCTCCATGCAGCTTGTCAGGAGCACCTGAAAATCTTTCAAGACGGTCAAGAGGTCCCCCCTGAACTTGGCCAGCACAACTTTCAGGCTCGGAGGCTCCGCTGAAAACCTGCCTGGGAGTCGTCCCCAGAATATTAGGACTAGGGCGATGGACGCACTCCCGATGCAGCCAACCGCCAAGTATACCATCCTGAACGCGCCCAGCGAAGGATCCCTCCCACCGAGGAGCTGGAGGAGGCCTCCGCCGAGAGGCGCGGCTATTAGGCTGCCCAGCGTCGAAACCGATGAATAGGTGCCTACAAGCGTCCCCTTACGCTCTCCCGCCACATCCATGATGACAGCCATCGCTACGGGACCATAGATAGCGGTCGCAAACCCGTGAAAGAACCTGATCACGGCGAGGAAATGGTAATCCTGAACGAGAACATACGTAAACGGCATGAGCCCGAAGATGAGCGCCGAAACCAGGAGAACAGTCCTCCTACCGTAGATGTCGGATAAGGCGCCTGCAGGCGCCTTGAAGAAGATCCCCGTGATGGTGGACACCCCAACTATGAAGCCTATGTCAACCGTAGAAGCCCCTAGAGACTTCGCGAAGAGGGGCAGAACAGGCGTACGAGCCAAACTGTAGCTTAGGCGGGCGAAGAAGCCGATTAGAACCAAAGCCAGAAAAGTACCCGCAACCAACCCCCTTCCAGATGCTTTATCCAAAATTCCCCATTCTCCTCCTCCCAGAACAAAAACAGATCAGCCAAGATAATAACCTTCACTATTGCACATGCGATCCGGGTCCTAACCCTATCCTCCTCGGGTTCTGTTCCTTTGAAGTCAGCGATGGAGAAATAGCTCCCAAACCTGAGGTCACATGGCAAAATCCAAATCGCAACAACTATATCAAATATCATAAACTAAGCATTTAAAACATTATAAGCTTGGCAAGCGACAGTGGAAAGACAATTTAATGTTAATCACCGCGGATAAGACTCTGCGAAAAAGCTAGACTAAGGGATCCTATGCATTGGAGACTAGTCTAGGCTTATGGATTTTATGATTAGGCTGTACTGGTCTAGGAATCTTGAGCCCTTCTCAGTCGTCCAGTAGAGCCTCCCCTGCGGTCTCAGCATGTCCCTCTTCTCGAGCATGGC
>JAGTQU010000044.1:0-3380 GCA_018396695.1 Candidatus Bathyarchaeota archaeon
GCTGAAAGCCAACTTCTTTGTTATAAATCCCCCTCTCCCCGACCAGTATCCCAGGTATGTATCCTATCTTTAATTCCTCATCATATCCAGCCTGGTTTTTATACTTTACCGGAACAGATATAACATAATCATAGAATCTTCTCTTTATCAAGCTAAACTCTTTTTTACGCTTCGCAAAGTCCCTAATCTCTCTTATCTTCAGATACTGCCTCCACAACCTAGAGGCTTCTTTATCTATCTCAACGAATACATCCATCTCAGGCTGATCTTCCTCAATAAGGTTAAAGCTCTCTCTCATTTTACTGAAATCTAGTTTCTGAAAGCCTCTCAATAGATTCCTAGACTCGTCGTCGCTCTTTGCGCTTCTTATAAGCCTGTAATATCTCTCTATAGTCTCGAGGAACTTCGACTCTGGCAGAACTGTTAACCCTTCAAGCAACTCCCTAGTCTTATCCAACACCACCCTATCCCGACCATAAATATAGGTGTGAAGGGGTCTACCCCTTTCGTCAATAACGTTATAAACATTTACAGAGCCGCATTCTCTCATGGCGTTTCTATTGCAACGACCAGAAACCTGGTTGATTGAATCAAGTGGAGCGAAGTCTCTGTAAACAATATCCACATCTATGTCTACTCCGGCTTCAACAAGCTGTGTGCTAACAATCACTTTGCGACTAGTCTTAGACCTGGCTCCAATTATTCGACTAAGCCGATCTTTAGGCACAACGAAAGTTGAGAGGTAGTAACATTCCCTTGACAGGGAATCTCTGTTTAGACTCCTGTAAACATTTTGAGAAGAATTTATAGTATTTAAAACAATTAGAAAGCTTTTATCAGGGTTACTTTTAATATCCTCCTCAACAACCTTCACAAACTCGTCTAGTTTTATCGGAGTTAAATCGACATTAAGCTCGACACGGTTCAGGCTTTTATAATACTTTTCCTTCTGAGGGAGGAGTTCATCCAAGTCGCCTTGATCAAATATGAGCGGTTGTGTGGCAGTCATGAATATGAAATATGTTTTGAAAACTTTAGAAATCAGTAGTGTTAATTCTCTGAAAAGTAGCCAGTACCTGTGAGGTAGCGTCTGAGCCTCATCAAATATGATAATAGAGTTAACTAAATTATGATATTTCCTCACAGACCTACTCCTGCCTAGAAGCAAAGTTTGAAAGAATTGAACGAAAGTAGTAAAAATTACTTCAGAGTTCCATCCTTCAATCAGGAATAGGCTCTCATCCGGATCGAGCTCTTCATCATCCTCTATCCACTTCGACAGGTCGGCGAGGTAGTGGTGCTTGAGCATCTCACCGCTCTTAGGAGGTCTTCCCATAATCTCTCTGAAAACAGACTCGAAGACGGCGTAATTTTGATCTATGATGCTTGTGAAGCTTATGCAGTAGATTATTTTGGGAGAAACACCCTTCTCCCGTATAAGTCGCTCTCTAAGCCTAAGAGCGAATCCGAGGGCTGCTAAAGTCTTACCAGTACCTGTTGGAGCTGTCAGAGAATAGACTCTTTTTTCGAGGTCAATGCGGTCAGCCTTCAAAACCACCTCTCTATAAACCTCGTCCCTGATGAGATCGATCGTCTCAACTGGCTTGTCAAAGCCATTGATCGTTCTGTACCTATCCACCATACTGCATTCAATGTCTCGGCGTGTAGCCGAGATCTGGGCAGCGTCCCCCCTATCGGCTTCTAGTAGTATCGAGTAGCATAGTTCGGTGAGAACCGAGAACAACATCCCCTTTCCATCTAGATGCTTGATCCTCCATCCAGCATGTTTTATTTCTTCAAGCGTATCCTCAATCGATTCGATAAAGTTTGTTATATTGGCTTCATCAATGAGACCATCGTATATTGTTGTAAGTAAACTGGGGTTTAAAGACTTGACCTGTTTGAAAAGCGCCTCTCTTTCATCCAGTCGAGGAATCAGTGAGTCGAGGGCGACGTTCTTTAAACTCCCGTGATGCCTCCTAACAATTTCAAACCCAATTAGCGGTAGGAGCGTGGAAACATCCTTATCAAAGTACATAAAATTGTTACGGATGAGGTAGAATGAAAACAAGGATGAGAGTAGGCTGTGCTTCGTCTCGGGCAGAGCCTTCAACTTGTTTTTCTCGTAAGTATCTTCGGTGAAAAGGTATTTCTGGAAGAATGGTGTTGCTTTTCCAAAATCGTGGGATAATCCTACTAACCTACAGAAATCACCTATCTGGCTGATGCTTAGAGCGAGTTCTGAAAAATCCAATTGTTTCTGATTACATATCAGCCTAGATGCCTCTCCAACAGCCTTAAGATGGTCTCTCAGCAGTTGCCCTTTCCGAGAATAAATTACTTCATTCTGATCTATGCTGTAACACCTTTAAAGCTATTAATCAAAACTAGAGAAAAACTACATTCTCGAACCCTTTTAATTTTGTGAACCCTTTGACTTTAGCCCTAATAGGATTAGCCTTCCGCTCGAAAAGTATATTGGAGTACTCTTTGACGATTCTATTCGAGTCCATCTCAACAGGCATCAGCTCAGAGATGTATTCCCGATCCTCCTCGAACTCAAGCTTAATGATATCTGATTCTGGAATTACAGAATGAATGTAGACGTTTTCATTCAGGATCTCCTCTTCACCCTCAAATTCCCCTAAATAGCCAAACTCCGCGATATGCTCGCTTAAACCCAGACATGGAGTATATACACATCTATGATCCGAAACTAGCTCTCTCAGCTGGTCCATGATACTTGAACTCCTATGGCTGAAGTATACGCGGAACCTTGGGTCTTTTAGGAACTCGAATCTTATCTGGGTCCTAGCCGAAATCTCGTTCATATGCCTCCCAGCTTTCTTTGTGTCGATAAGGTTCTCGGCGAAACGAATCTTCCTAACCTCGTTCACGGGTCTTACAGATATCTTAGCCTCTTTTTTAGACAGTCTCTCAATGTACTCGTCTTTCCCTAACCCTAATATTGCGCCTATCAGCCCGCATAATGCTGTTCTCGGCGGGATGGAAAAGGTTAGAGGTGAAGTCGTAGTATAAAACTTCCTGAAATGCCCGTAATCACCCCAGACGTCGAATACGAGCACTCGCATAGTATGGCACGCTCATTCAAAAAGAATGGGTTCGACTAGCATTCCTATTTTTTTCAATGCTTCGGATAGATTTACTTCCGATCCGTTCAAGATAAACTTCATCCGATCGTCTATTGCTAACCTAACCTTCTTTACTTTAGATGCATTCAACTCCAGAACCCTGATCAGTTCAGTTACGTCGATCGAATAGTCTGAAGGATCTCTAATCTCCTCCTCAGCTTTATCCGATTTAAGCTTCATCTTCGGAATCAGATCACCTATGTGGTAGTTCTTTTCACAGTATTCTAT
>JAGTQU010000044.1:3444-3586 GCA_018396695.1 Candidatus Bathyarchaeota archaeon
CAGAGACCATCTAGCAAAAGGTCAACGTCGCTTTCAGTGAGCCCTGTTAGCTTAGCAGTATTTTCATTCACCACTCCATAGAACCCTATGAGGCTGTACGGCAAAACATATTGCTCTGTGAACGGGACGAAAAATCTTATCA
>JAGTQU010000044.1:3626-9039 GCA_018396695.1 Candidatus Bathyarchaeota archaeon
TTTTACCTTATGCAGAGATCGCCCAATTTTGAACTGTACTGGTCCTGTAAAAGTTATAGTTTTTGGTCTAGTTTTCTCCTTATCTGTAATAGTTTTCTCCTTATCTGTAATAGTTTTCTCCTTATCTGTAACTGCTAGTGTGGCTCCGAAGAGCCTCATATCTAAATATTTTTCTAATAGCTTTTCCTTTGTGTCTATCCCCTCTTCTTCTAATCTTTTTTCCTTGGTTTTAAGCGTCCCGTCATCTAGCCGGCTTTCCCGAATGAAGATCGGGATTTTTCTGAAATCTTGCAGATAATCCCTGACAGTTCTCTTTAACCTAACGTCGGTGACGAGGTTTATCATCGTGTCCTCATCAATCCTAGGTTTATCCTCATCAAGCGGATCCCCGTTAGGGTTACTGTCTTTGACATCGTAGAGAAATACTATCTCAGCCCTATTTAGAACAGGTTCTACCATCATTCTTCACTCTACGGTTTTTGATTTAAAGTTTGAGGCAAAATTCATGCCTACAGTGAAGTAGAAGCTTATTTCGTCTCGGGAGATCTTCCATATGCTTCCCGCTTTTATGAAGTAAGTTGACGCAAGTGTCTCAAGGTCACGGTAATAGTTTTTATCGTATTCCTCAAGTTTATTCTGTATTTCAGGGAGAAGATTCATCACCAGCCTTTGGTCTAGTTTTAGACCCTGAAGCTTAACCCTGAATGGAGTGGATTTCCGGTCACTGTATTGAATATCCATGAGAAGCTGTGAGAGCGCCCCTACGATGAAGACCGCTTTCTTCTCATCGCAGTCGAAAAACTGCGGGTAACTTTCAAAAAGCTTTTCAGCTTTTTCAGCCCTTGTTTTTTCCTCCAAGAATGACCCCTCTAAATCTCCATCAGAAATATTAGAATATTCTCCTAAGAGACCTAGATTTAAAAGATAGTATATGCAAGATAAGCCTCTTAGACAGGCTTCATTTGTAGGTAGGTTATTGGCAAACAGTTTCTGGATTTTCTGATTTACCGCCCAAAGGAGGAATTTATAGCTTACAGGCCGACCTAAGAATATTTTGGCAACGTGCTCGAGAAAATACTTGCTCAAATCAGCTTCAGTTCCTCTCCCAAAGAAATACCATAAGCTACCAAAGTCAAACTGGAAAGGTTTTCCTCTGTTGAATGCTCTGAAAAGTGGTTCTTTATCCACCATATTCTTCGCATCGAATAATTCTTTCAGCCTTGATGGGTACACTCCCTCAATGTGAAGTAGTATTCGGAAAGCGCTCTGAGATTCTTCGAACACCATAATATCATTCACGAAGCTATTCGGCTTTTCAGATAAGTAACCCAGTATCTCTTTTTTGCTACTATCCAAAAGAGCCGCGTGCTCTGAATTAATTTTCTGAACCTTGGCCTCATCATTATAATCCTCTAAGATCGTATATACTTCGTCGCTTAAGCTACTTAGGATAGGCTTCGGTATGAGATAGTAATCGAAGTCGTAAAATCTGAATCTAGAGTTCTCCTCAAGATACTTTTTCCCCTCCTCGAGAAGAATCGCACACTCTTGGCATACTGGATAATTTCTCCAAGCATCTCTCTGTCTAAAACCTCCAGCAACCATCCCGGGTTTGTCTACAGTATAGAAGCTATAAGTGCTTACGAAGCCGAATACCTCGTCTTTAACTTCTCCGCATACTGAACACCGCTCTTTTCTTCCTTTTGATTCTGTATTATATTTGCTCCAGAATGTTTCAAAGGCTTTCGTCAACAATATTTTCCTAAAAACTGGAAAGTCTCCGAGATACTTGTTTTCCCCTTGACTACTAAATGTGAGGGACAGAATCGCCCCCTCCTTATTCTTTTTTATCGCATCGTAACGACTATTAACCTCTGAAAGAATCTGGAAAGCGTTCTTTGATATAGTTTCTCCAACCTTTCTTATGAATTGAACCTCGTCTTCGGTAAGACCATATTTCTCATCTTCAAATGACTCCTTAAACCAAGCGAGGATTTTACCATTAAACGTCTTATTAGGGTCAGTAACCCTACTTATAGGAGTGACATCCGGACCATTTGCGCTGCCTCTCCGGTAAAGATAGCTCGCAATTTTGCTGGAGTCATATGCTTCCTCGCCTACCCTTCTAAATAAAACCTCTCCATCCTTTAACTTGAGCTCAATTTTGATCAGATTCTTATAAGTTTCAGAGCTTTTTGGATCATCGCAAAGTATTTCAACGAGATTTCCTGAAATATCGAGACTGAAGCCTTTCTTTTTTAGAGAATACTCCCCAATTTTTCTGATGGCGTCTATCAAAACATTTCAAAATATTCTCACTCTTTATAAATATTTTATGATGCGTAAGCACATATCCTCCTGTAACAGCAGTCTAGGCATCGAGCACGATTCCTTGTCGGCTGAGGGGAATACCCTTTTTGAATAATTGAAAATATTTCCTCTACTATGGCTTTAGCTTTCTGCCTCGCTTTCTCATCCACTTTAAACTCCTTGTACGATTTCCCACTCCTAGTATAGCTGAGATATGCTTTTGTAACAGGAATGTTATATTTTTCCTCTATAAGCATTGAGTATAGCACCAATTGAATCCTATGGGTTCGGAAGAGAAAATTACGCGATTTCGCATATTTATAATCAAAGGGGGCAGCCGTCCCATCTTTAAGAAACAAAACCTCGTCGACCTCCCCTCTTAATCGTAGTTTAGGAGAATACATGTAGACTTTACGCTCCTTTCTCTCAACCCCAAGTTTTTTTCGAAGATACTCCAAGTTCGTTTTAAATCTTTGAGAGTGGATTTGACGCCCCTTCAAAACTTTGAACAGGCGCCCCTCTCTTTGAGGGATATTTTGACAATGGATGAAATATATGAAACGCGGGCAGAAAAGGTATTCAACCACATCCGAAATTGTAATGCTGGTTTCAGACGATGAATGTTCCAACCTCGTCCCTCACCAATTCATCGTTAAAGCCCTTTCCAATTAATCTGACACCTTTATAGCATGACTCACACATGGGAAAAACGAAGACTGAGTCTTCCTCTTCAATAGCCTCCTCGCATTCCAAAGCTAGCGAATCGAGCTGGTTGTTATTTAATGTACCAAGAAAAGCGCTCTTCTGAACCCTATATAGACCGTACTTCTTACATATAGAGGCTACTCGACCTCTTATTTTATCGCTGGAGATATCGTATATTACCCAAGTCAGCACATCATCCACCTTTTAGTAGACTATTAGCTATGGAGTGCATCTCAGCCTGGATTATATTTCTAAGTTTCATTTTTCTGTTGTGATACAATTCTTCCTCATCGAAACGGGCATTAAGAGCCGTGATGAGCAAGGCTCTACCATCCTTTGAAAGGTGAACCTTATCCGGAAATACTTCGAAATAATCTCGATTCATTTTTCTCCTAGTAAACAAATGGACTATAGTTTCATCTACGAAAACTCTAAAAGGCTCGATAACGTCAAAAACGAAACTCTTCTTATTATAGTCATCCGTGTGAAGGATCCCTATAAAAGGATCAAGCCCAGCTATGATGCATGCTTTCTCAACTAGACTGTAAAGAAAGCCGTAGGCATAATTTAAAGCAGCGTTAAACGGGTCTTTCGATGGGTGTCTGCTCCTCCCTTCAAATCTCCAATCCTCAGGCAATGCATTTGAGACCCCCTCCCAATAAAGTTTTGAAGCATTCCCTTCTATCCCCATGATTTTCATCCTAGCTGATCCTATGTTTCTTGACTCTTTATCTAGTTCTGTTTTAGCTTCCTCGATTTCTTTGATAATAAAATCAAAAAAGCTGGCTTTCTCAGGTCTTGTGCGCTTCAATCTGTTCAAAAAACTAATCTGATTTTCGATTTTTCTCCGACTCCACTCTAACACCATTTTAGTTCCGATCTCGTTCTCCGAAGCCTCCAGCTGTCTCCGCCTGATAAGAGTTGTACTTCCGAATCTAGCATTCCAGACCCTAGCATACGGCGTTCCATTCTGATCCAGCAACACTATATCGATGTTATTCTCCATAGCGTAGTGTATTGCATTGGTAGATATCATAGCGGAGGTAGTTATCAGAATACTATCTACTTTAGATGCTGGAATCTCTACTCTCTCCTCCTGCAGTTTTACCTGAAAGCATCCCCCCTTTTTCTTAAGATACGCTCCGAAACTATTAATTACGAGCTGCATCTCAAGCACCGTCAAGACATTTTAAAAGCCCAAACCCTCGGGATACAGACTTCCCTAAACCAAACAAATCAGGGAGGAGAAACCTTGTGGAAAAATCCGCTTCGAATCCTATAACAGGGATTCCCTTCAAAGAGCACTTCAAAGTTTTTACTTTTCTTAGCTCGACATCAATCCTTTCACTTACATGATAACCTAACCCCTTAGAAGCCGAGAGGATATTACCTATTAAAATACTACTTAATAGTTTCCTCTTATTCTCTACATCTAAGGAGTTAAATCTAACATAGTTTCTCTGGCTCAGAGCAAGCCAAGGGCTGATAAAACGATATTTCCATTTTTTATCACTAATGCCGAATTCAAGATTCTGAATCTTCAAGTTCTTCTCGAAAATATGATAAAAGGATCCACCAATCTCCAATTTATCTATTTTAAGATATATTTCCTGAATAGTCCTCACACCATCTATGTAACCGATAACTAAAGCCCTTCCACCTATCACAGCATACCTAACAAGAGGATAACGATAAATCAGCCCATCCTCCTCATGATGATGAAGAATCTTCAAATCACGAAATCTGGAACCAAAAAAACCTCTAAGAAGATCAGGACGTTCCGGAATCCTTCTATCGCTTTTGAGAGTCAAAATCCCTGACTGAAGCTTCACAACAACTAAATTAACCAACCCCTAAAAATATTTTAAGAAAAAACACGAAAAAATCGAAAATCTATTTAATAAACCCAACAACGACGGCCAAGTTTCAATCCTTGTTTTCATGGATCTCGTTCTCCAAGCTACTCCGCGCCACTGCGAAGCAATCACCTGAAAATGTTTCAATCCTTGTTTTCATGGATCTCGTTCTCCAAGAATATTATTCGATCCCATTATCGTTCGAAGACAACGATGTTTCAATCCTTGTTTTCATGGATCTCGTTCTCCAAGGAGTGAAACAAGTTTCACTTCCATCAGAAATTATAAGTTTCAATCCTTGTTTTCATGGATCTCGTTCTCCAAGCGCGTACATTACACATCTGTGTTACACCTGTGTGTTAAACATAAGTTTCAATCCTTGTTTTCATGGATCTCGTTCTCCAAGTGGAGATGCTAGTTATAACTCATTTACGATAAACAAGTTTCAATCCTTGTTTTCATGGATCTCGTTCTCCAAGTCCAAAATCCAAGAACGAGAGGCGAAACACTGAGTAGTTTCAATCCTTGTTTTCATGGATCTC
>JAGTQU010000045.1:0-900 GCA_018396695.1 Candidatus Bathyarchaeota archaeon
TTTAACCCGACTCCACTCTGGTATGTGAAGGCAACATGGTACCATGTATTCAACTGCAACGGTGTATTATAATTGACGCTTCTCATTTGATCTACAGTAGCTTTATTATCATCGTCGGCGACCACTCCTGTATATGGCCAAACTGCAGCTGTCAGCCGGTTCGGGTTGGTGAGGCTGCTCTGGAATCCTAGAGAGTAGCTGGGAATCTTGCCAACAAATCTTGAGCCATAATTGTTCTCCGTAAGGTAGATCCAAGCTTCGACTGTGACGCCGTACCAATTTCCGAATCCGCCTAACTCCTCCTGATTGTCTGCGTAATCACGGTCATTGAAGTATCCTGCACCTCCATCACTGATCTTTATAGCATCATCTTTCCCATCGAAGCTGTAGGCTCCTCCAACTCTGCCGTTTGGAACCCATGTTGCCCCTATGACTTGACCGTTATTACCATTTCCGGAATAATCTTTGGCTATTGTTTCATCCCTCGTATCAAATGGCAGAAGCAACTGTGCAACTGGTTTCCCGTTAACCGTCCATTTGTAAATGTTGGTCACTGGGTCGCCGTCAGGATCGTTTGTATTTTGAGGTAAGACTTCGAACGTCGATGTCGTCGAGCCCACGCCGTCCAACGGAGTCAGAGTAGGAATTCCCTGACTAGGAGCGTGATTTCCAAGTTTAGGAGCCTGCTCCGTCCTGAAGGTATACGTCCTCCTATTGGTTTTACCACCACTGTCTGTAACGGTTACGGTCCATCTGTAGGTTGTGTCGTAGTTAAGTCCGCTGATGCTTACGATTCTCGTATTCCAGTTGTAAGAAGTGCCGCCGCCGATGGATCCGCTTCCTGATCCGATGTCCGGAGATGTTGTCACAGACCAGCTTATGCTTTCTCCCTGATGATCC
>JAGTQU010000045.1:932-8972 GCA_018396695.1 Candidatus Bathyarchaeota archaeon
AGGCACCGCAAGCGCGTTGTCAGCTGGAGCAGATAGCTTCACAAGCGGGGCAGTCCAATAGTCAGGCTCCCACGGCATAATCGTGTGCTCCGCGACTCCTAAACGCTTTTCACCGAAATAAGTGACTTCGGATCTGATTCGCTGCGAGCCGCTCGCCGCTACTTTCGTCGTGTCATACGCACGTACTACTCCATTATTCTGCATTACCACGAGCTCAAGTAGACCATCCTCGTCGATGTCTCCCACGAACGGGTATCCTATCTGATTAGCCAAACCGGTAATGTTCTGTAAAAGGTTATATTGATTGTCGTAAATTAGCAACTTAGCCGGATAGCTGCGGGATCCCGTTGTCGATATCCTGGTCGTGTTAGCGCCTGTGATGATTTCCATTCTTGGAGTGCCGTCGGGGTTGTTTCCATTATCGTATATGTCGGCTACTAGGGGACCCCACTTTTCATCATATGGCTGTGTTGGTGTGTAATGACCGAGATATAGTTCAGCGTCTAACTGTCCTGTAGTCAAATCGAAAATGTCTATGTATGGATCATTGTCATGGTCTCCGTCGCTGCATAGAAGCTCCAAGTTCCCGTCTGCATCGATATCATGAACCACGAACCCGTAATGAACGGACATTGCACTGCTTTGCCATCTATAGATCCATTCTCCATTCGTTGAGTTTAAGACATTCATCTCCCGATACATTCCTGCAAGAACATCCAGAACCCCATCTTTGTTTATGTCAGCAAGGACAGGTGACTGGCTGCTTGATAAAAAATCTAGGCGACTCCACCTCTCCGTCAAGTTGTCTGCCCAGAAGGAACGTAACCCCTTACCGTATCCACCGTCGCGATAACTCATCTGTCTATCTCCCTGGTAGAGTTCGAAAACCCCGTCGTTATCAGTATCCGCTAGGGAAAGACCGCCTGAACAGGCGCGCCAGGTGAAACTCTGAGCGACTATGTTTCCATTATGGTCTAGTTTGCTTATCGTTCCATCATATCCCCCTAAAGGTGAAACATCCTGGGAGGCGATGAAAATATCAAGGTCACCGTCCCCATCAATGTCTCCTGCAACAGGCTTCGCCATGACGCTTCCCGAACCAGATGAGCCTTGGATATTAGCTACCCACATTACACGAAGAGTCGAATCACCATCGTACTGTACTGCAGCTAAGCCAGGTAGATAATATAAAGGCACAAGTATGTCGAGAACACCGTCGCCATCTACATCATACAGTTGTGGCTGACAATACTGTCCTATTCGCGTCTCATGATAAGTAGCGATTGTAGCTCCATCTCTTCCATCTAACACATATACGTTATCGTTTCCACCATAAACGATGTCTTCTCGACCATCGCCAGTGACATCCCCTATCACTATGCCTCCTTCCCAATTAGACGTAAGCCCTGTTCTAGTCCACTTAGGCGTCAAAACCGTCACTGGATCTGCATGAACAGGCAAAATATATCCCATAATAGGGGCGATGACTGTTGAGAGAAGCAGTATTCCTATTAATCCAACAGTAAATATTCTATTTTTCATTATTTCTCACAACCTATTTTTTATTAGATAGTATTAAAGGTATGCGGAAAAAAGTTCCGAAACTCGTTTATTTACTATATTAAAATATTTCTAAAAGGATTTAACATATATTTTAATAAGCATATTGAAAAATAACGCGCTTATTTTATTTAGAAAAAATCAACTACTTAGAGATCTTTAATTTTCGAAGCTAAAATTACACAGGTAATAAGATTGGGCATAAATTTGAAAAGGAAATAAATAAAGCGTAAACTACCTCCAAGTTTTTTTTCTCGAAAACGACTGAAAGATACCGATAAAACAACTTATGTATGTGTCAACGACCACTCTTAATTTTGCAGAGACCATTATTGAAGCAAAAATAAAGCAGAATATTACAAGTGTCAAAGCGAGAAGCGTTAATGATTGATTCATGACTAAGAAGTACAACCATAGAACAATTAGCATAAAAATTGCCAAAGGTGAAAATACTAAAAGAAACAATTCAACAGGCATGGTAATAGTTCCAAATTTGCCATACTTTTTATTAAACAGCATGTTAAGATTTTTAAAGAGTACTCTAATGACGCCTGCAGCTCTCCTATTTTTTTGACTTCTTCTCTCTTTAAATGATTTTGGTGCTTCTTCTTCGATCTTAACTTCAGGGTCAATTATTGCACGGTAACCATTTCTCACAACGTTTATTACGACTTCTGAGTCGTCTGCTGTTATCTCTTGGCCTAACACGGGTATTAGGGATTTTCTGTAGGCTCCAAATGAACCGTGAGATATTAACGATGAGTGAAGATAAGACTCCATAAGTTGGATTTTATACATGATCCCTTTGAATTCTTTTTCCATGATCGCTTTCTTGTCATGAAAGACGTGAATTCCACAAACAGCACCTACAGAATCGTCTGCAAAATTTGCTACGATCTCGCGCAGAGCATTAAGATGAGGAAAAGCCGTGCAATCCGATTTAATAACTATTTCCCCCGAACTCATGGAGTATCCCTGATTCAAAGCATTATTGAATCCGTCTCTCTCTTGTTTGATCAGCTTCAAAAAAGAGTATTTTTTTTCATAATTGCTAATTATCTTGTTGGTAGAATCTTTTGAATTGTCAACGAAAAGAACCTCTAGTTTCTCTTGAGGATACTGCATATTTAGGATATTGTGAATTCTTTTTTCAATGATTCGTTCCTCGTTCATCGTAGGAATTACTATTGAGACATTAGGCAAGTATTGATAATCTTTTCTGATAATAGGTGGTTTGGCAAATTTGGAGATTAAAAAAAATATTATCGAGAAACCAAAAATGAGGAACGCAGATAGCGCTAGAATTGTCTCTATAATCATTTATAAACCTTCCTGAACTCGATTCGTTGATTTAAACCAGTTAATGAGTTTTACTAAACCCTTAGATAAACTACACTCGGGTCGATAACCGATCATAGAGATCTTTGATATATCTGCTATAAGATTCTTTACATCTCCTTTCCAGCTAGATCCTGCAAATTTTACTTCGGGACGTATTCCAAGTAATTCTAACATTATGTGGATCATCTCATTTATTCTGATGGGTTTACCAGAACCAACATTATAAACTTCTCCGGTTGCAAATTCATCTTGAGCTATTAAGATCAAGGCTTTAACTACATCATCAACATATACAAAATCCCTAATTTCATCGCCTGTACCAAGCATTTCTAAATAAAACTGATTTTGCTTAAGTTTAAGCAGTACATCATACATTACATATTTTGACTGTTTCGGACCGTAAACATTAAATAATCTCGCAATTGATGTTGGCAAACCATATATCCGATAGTATAGCCTGACATACTCTTCTGCGCAAAGCTTTGAGGCTCCGTATGGAGATGCTGGAATAGGTTGAAAATCTTCTTTCAAGGGAAAATTGGCTCCACCATACACAGCTGCTGTTGAAGTAAAAATAAATTTTCGACCATATTTCTTTGCGCTATTTAAAACAATCAGAGTACCGCGAGCGCTCACATCGAAATCCTGAAGAGGAGCGTCAATCGAATATTTGACAACATGACCACTCCCATAACTCATAGTTGTGGGGATATATTCAGCTAGATGGAACACCATGTCTGAACGTTTGACTAATTTGTCAACAAGATCAAAGTCTCTTATGTCGCCCTCGACGAATGTTAAGCGCTTGTGTTTCGGAAGATTATTAAGAATACCGCTTGATAAGTTATCTAGAACAATCACGGAGTGACCTTGCCTTAACAGTTCTTCCGTCAAATGAGACCCTATGAAACCCGCCCCACCAGTTACAAGTATTCGTTTTTCATTTAGTTCTGACATATCCTTCCTCTCTTAGATCGTGAGTTAAGTCGCATATGTCCAGAATTTAGTTTGTGAGATTATGAGTTATAAACAACTACTATTAGGAGCATGAATTTTTGCTAAACTTTTAAGAAAAAATACTTTGAAAATATTAAAAATCTATTTTTTAGTTATATTTTTCATTACATAGATATCTTATCTCTAGCATTCTATGAAAACATTGACGCTATGGGCTTTGAGATAGCCACAGGAACCATCAATTAGAATGACTCATTATAAACGGTGAATGCTAAAACTCTATTTAGATATTTTTCCCGAAGGGTAGCTAAAACCATCCTCTTTTTATAACTTTCATATAATCGGCCAAAAAATGATTATAATGTAACGATGTTTAATTGACTTCGGAAACTTCTGCCCTTAACTTTCCCGTTTTATCTAAAGGATCTCATCCATGAAAATGATTTCAAACTTGACCTCATTGGGCTTAAGTTTAAGAACTCTTTTTAACTGAGCATCAAGCTTGGATTCCAGTACTCTTTCACCATTTTCCTTCTTCTTGATCATAAACTGGATTAAATTTCTTTTTTCTATATTGTTTTGAATTGATCTATTTGATTGATATGCTCGAAAAGATTGATGCATACATTAAATATTCTAGGCGACGATTTGCGTCCGTAGGGTAGAGTAATAAGAGAATCTGTTCTCCCTTCTATTACTTTCATTAATGGAAGCGTAATTCCGCATTCGTATTTTTCATCGGTAGATACTCCTTATGTTACCACCGCATACCTGATGAATGGAATTGCATAGCTGAACAAAATTGCAAATTATCTCTCTTTCTCCACATGAGACTTCCTCTCCATTACTATTAACGAACTGCAGAATTACACTACCGGCATCCACATGATATCCACTTTTAAAAGGGCATTGGGAAGAGATTCTCTCAACTTCAACGATTGCGTATTGGTCGTATAAAGGAGCATTAAACACTCTTTCATTGGTCTTGCGTAAGTGATCGTCCATGAGCTCGACTCCTCTGAAAAGTAATCTCGGTTTGATGGTCTTTAATCCTCTCTTTTCGAACTCCTTTGCTGGTATGGTGAGCGGGGTAGAGTATCAATCAATTATATCTGGTTTTATTCTCTCAAATTGAGATATTTGAATATCTAAGTCATCGAAAACTGACATGAAATCCCAAGAGTAGATGCCTTATGTTCGTAATATCTTAGGTACTTTTTCTCAATGAGTTGGAGTGGTCAAAGCTACTAAACGGTCTCACGGCCTTTGCTCAAAGTATATGTTCGCCTTAAGATATTTTGCCTTTCTGTAGTCATCCTCGTTTGGAAGTAATATAGCAAGGGAAAGGTTTTCCTGTAGAGCCATTCGCCTCCAATTTTATGAAATCTTGAATCATATATTTAGTTGAAATAACTTCATTTAAGTTTCTTCGCATATCTTCCCTCTTAATAATTAGTATTTTATAAATATCTCCTAAACTTTATATCCGATGGTTTTAACCCAATTTTTTTAAAAATTTTGTAATATAAAGGAACAGTATCATAGGCACATGTTTTATAACCTAAGTTCTCTATTTTGATGAGCCTTTAAAGTCTCCTTATTCTAATATAAATAATTCATAGATTTATAAAGATAAATAATAGTTCTCAAATAGCTCCTCATTATAATATCATTAAAAATACTTTCTGTATTTATATTTAGAAACAATCTGCCACTACAATATATTAAATCTTCATGAAATTTTAAAACAACAATATTAAGATCCTGCTCTATACTCCTTTATTTATGTCAAATGTAGACGATTTTGGAGATAAGCAATTCTAAAAAAAGACTTTATATCTAATAGAGATTCAGACATCCTAAATATATGGAAGAAACCTATTTGTATCTGATCATAGAGAATATGCGGATCTTTAATATAAAAGAAGAAAACCTATAAAGATAAACTAAGTTTATAGAACTTTTATGGTCATTACATATAATTCAAGCATTTGGCAGCAGATCACGTATCTGAGCCTGCAGGTCCTCAATTTCGATTTGTAATTGGCTGATCTGACTCTGAAGCGCCGCTATCTGGTTGTTCTTATCTGTAAGTTGATTCTGCAACTCGGTTTTCTCTGCTATTAATAAATTAATCTGATTTTCTAAGCTTGATTTCTCCTCCGTCAGACTTTTAATTTGGCTTGTTAAAGTCGAAACTTGTTCTTGAATCCCTCGATACTGAACGGTTAGAACCCCGTAACTTATCGATGCGCCCATAACCAAACCGATAATCAATCCAACAAATACCGTTTTCGTGTCCATAGTAATCACTCATATCTGGAGAAGTATAAAAACAATTTCAACAAAACAAGAGCAACAAAAATACTCTCTTCCGGTGTTCAGTATAGGCTAAACTAGCTTAGCTCCAGAACCGGTATTTGTTAAGAGATATTAAAGATATAGCAGCTAGGATAAGTATCATAAATGGAGTCACTACTCTCCACCATTCAAAATTCATGTCTTTTTCATAAGGAATATCGCTGGAAGAGTCTCCTAAAGTGTCAGGTAATACCTCACCATCGACCCCATCAGCAGAGCCGTCTGCGGACCAGAAATACTGGCTTTGCGCAATTAAAAGCGCCCGACATCTAGGTTCGTAGATTGTAACTAGTTTCTGATATACTTCATCTGTGTAGATCCAAGCCTCGTTTCTTCCTACAGCTTCAATCATACAAGTGAAAGGAATGCCAAGGTCGTAAGCGTCCCCTATCGCATAGCCTTCACTGCCGATAGGGATCGTACGATAGGGCGTTAAATTCATACTTGAAGCAATAGTCCTCATCGCTGAGAAGACTTGCTCCACGACACTTGAGTTACTTTCCTTATAATAGAAGATAACTGGACCAGCCCCGACGTGAAGGTTTACGTAGAATGTCGGTTTGAAGCTTTGGAATAGTGCTCTCAAGGCTTTAGTCTCTGACTCGCTGCAGGGATAAGGCCCTGGATATGTGTCAGAATTGGGATCTCCTCTCCTCCAACCATTCAGGAAATTTCTGTTTAGATCAACTCCATACTTTCCGATTGAAGTGTTAGAATTGCACCGCATTGTACTATCATAGTTCACCATTGGTAAGAACATAACGTAACTGCTTTCGAGGATGCCCCTCGCCACCGAAGTATTGCTTGTGACTAGCCACTCGGCTAAGAGGTAGAGGATCATGCCAGCGTTCTCTTCGCTTCCATGTATCTCAGCGTCCCAAAGAATACGTCCTCCTCTGGGATTCCCGCAAATGAAAGCGTAAATTGGGTTGCCCAAGAATGTGTAACCTATTATTTCGCTGCTACAATTGGTCCTATTGAAGAGGGTCTTCCACATTTCAAGTTTCTGAGCCTTAGTATAGTAAGGTTCGTATATGTTATCGGACTTGGAAGAACATAGTGGAAAGGTTGCCAACATTATGATTAAAATAAATGTAAAATTCTTTTTCAACATATAATAACGTACAGAAACTTCAGTCATATTTTTCAGTCTCAACTATGCACAATTCTGATATCTTTTTCACAATTTAAACATACTAATTAAAAATCCTGCTTTCTATTTATGATCTAGTTGAATAATAAATTAAAGATGTTTGCTTAGCCTGTTAATTATCCTCTGTTCCATTCTCCTCTGTTGTGCTGTAATGATTCCTAACGTCATGAATTGAACACTAAAAACCATTAAAAGTATTCCAAATAAGGCGAAGCCCTCGCTCCAGTAACCTAAAATCCCCTGTATTGAAGAGAAAACTAGTATAGCTAATGCTGGAAATATCGTCAACGCAGCTAAACTTGAGTATAATAACACTGGATTGTATGCCCGGGCCAACCTCCAAGTTGTTATGAAAATCTTTATCCCGTCTCTGATGGGATGAAGCTTTCTTTCACCGATTCTTTTCCCATAACTAATCTGAACATCGGTAATGCTATAGCTCGAAGCAGCTTGAGCGGCAATCTCAACCTCGACGTCGAAACCTTGGGTGCTTAGCCTCAAATCCTTGGCGAAATCTGTTTTCAGCGCATACATCCCGGAGCAAAGATCTCTTAGCTTAGTGCCGAATAGTATATTGAAAGTCGTGTTGATTACCCAGTTCCCCAAACGATTAAGCCTTGCTATGTTGTTACGACCTATCTCTCTGACCCCTATAACCTCGTTATAGT
>JAGTQU010000046.1 GCA_018396695.1 Candidatus Bathyarchaeota archaeon
TGTTGAGGCTATGCTGGGGGGAGCTACGGCTACCACGAAGAGGATTATGATGATGTAATCTAAGAAGGGGTCTGTGAGGAAGAATATTAAGAGAGGTATCGCCGCCAGAAGCGCAGCGGATGCCGAGACAACGGCGACTAGTCTAACTTTTCTTGTGGTT
This sequence comes from Candidatus Bathyarchaeota archaeon, assembly GCA_018396695.1. Lineage (GTDB taxonomy): Archaea > Thermoproteota > Bathyarchaeia > TCS64 > TCS64 > JAGTQU01. The sequence goes on from JAGTQU010000046.1 coordinate 161, forward strand.
ATGGGCATATTTTCATCCCACCTCGTATGTGGACAGTATGACCATGAGGAATGCGCCGGCTATGGGAATGAAAGCGTAGGTTAGTAGGTAGAGCATCGAGGAGAGTGTGCCGCCTGAATCTCCGCCGAGCATACCGAATGTCGCGAACATGACGATGAATAGGAGGGGCATAGCTACTAGAACCATTATGTATATCTCAGAGAGGGCTGATAAGGACTCTAGCATCGCGTCGAGCTTTGTCATTCTCTCCTTCATCGCGTTGTCCGTGTTAAGCCTCAGGAACTCTGTTGGGTCGCCCCCTGTCCTAATGGTTGCCACGTATCCGTTGAGGATATCCCTGAGGCTCTTGCTGGGAGTGTACTTCATATTGTCTACGATGGCTGACAGGAGGTCTTTTCCGAAGACCTCTACGTCCCTGACGATGTCCCTGAACTCTTTCTGAACAGATTTCAGCGTCTCTATGCTGGCTAGGGCCCTGAATATCGAGCGTGGTGGCACGTTGCTGCTGGATAGGAGTGTGAAAAAGTTGAGTATGTAGGTCAGGTTAAGCTCTATAGGGTTCTTGCGGGCGCTAGCCTTCACCTTAGGGTAGGAGTAGACGATAAGCAGGGTCACAATCCCCGAGGAGAAGGCGACTAAGATGATGAGGATTCCGGATGTCAGGTTTAAAGGAATACGGAGGAAGAAGAATGCTAGAGGAATGATTATCAGGGAGGCTAGGTAAGCAAGGAACGAGGAAAGAAGCATCAGCGAAACATAGGCTGCGAAGCTGACCTTGACGCCCGCTTCGCTGAGGCTGTTGTGAAGGTCCTCGAAGTGGGGTAGCAGAGGCTTAACTGCTCTGCCTAGGAGCCTGTAAGAGTAGACCCAGGGTTCAAGCCTCAAAACTCAGCTCACTCTCGCTTTTCTGTAGACAGCGTCAGGATCCTGGAAATACTGCATGATGACGCTTGTTACCTCATCGAAGGTTCGAATATTATTCCTCACCATGTACTCCAAGATAATCTTCCGCTTCTCGAGCTCCTCCTGTATCCCCTCTAAAGTGTATACGCCCTGCTTCGAGATCTCCTTTAGGATTATGCTCTCCCCGACGCTCCTATAAGAGTCCGAGGCGGCATCCCATTCGAATATAGGATGCGTTATGAACTTTCCAGTCTCAGGGTCTAGGCCACCCATCTCGTGGACCATTATGGTCCGCCTCTTGGAAACGTTCTCGACGACAAGCCTCCTCACTATAGCTATGGCGTCGAGGTTCTCGACGAGCGTCGGAGGAATATCCATTGGCTTGGTCGTAAGCCTGTGCAGTACTCCTTGGACATGCTCAGCGTGGACGGTCGTCAAGCCCAAGTGACCTGTACTCATAGCTTGGAATAGAGCGTAAGCCTCTTCACCCCTAATCTCGCCCACTATTATGTAGTCTGGGCGCTGCCTTAGAGCCGCTCTAAGGAGGTCGAACATGCTTATGGCTCCCCGGCCCCGCTCGCCGATAGCTCCTGCCCCAACGTCGAGTCCCTGGCGTGTTACCATTATCTGCCAGTTCTCGTGAGGAAGCTTGATCTCCTGAGTATCCTCTATGCTCACGATCTTCAGGTTCGGCCGGATGAAGAGGCCAAAGCAGTTGAGCATCGTGGTTTTTCCACCGCCTATGTCTCCCCCAATCATGACGGAGTGGCGATTCTCGATGAGGAACCAGAAGTATGCTGCCATCTCCGGAGAAAGCGTCTTATTCATGATAAGGTCTGTGATCGTGAGCGGGTTAGCCCTGAACTTCCTGATGGTGAAGGTGCTCCCCCTAGGAGTGACTTCGCTTCCGAAGGTGAGCTGAACCCTGCTCCCGTCTGGAAGGGTTCCATCGAGGAGCGGCTGGGCTATGCTTATATGCCTCCCACAGAGGTAGGCGAGCCTAAGGATGAAGCTGTCAAGCTCTTCAGCATCCTTAAAGACGACGTTTGAGGGGATCGACTCATACGACCTGTGCCAGACGTAGATGGGGTACCCTGCGCCGTCGCAGCTGATGTCCTCTATCATCTGGTCCCTCATCATACCGTCTATCTTCCCGAAGTTCAGGAAGTCCCGCGTGATGTAGTACTGGTATTTATCAAGGGTGTGGGGCTCAACCTTGAGATTATACTTGAGGGAGATGTACTCGACCATCTCCCTGAGAAACTTCTCCGCGTCGGTTTTGCTGAGGATATCCTTGACGTTCACGTTGAGCTCATCCCAGAGGATATCCTTGATCTCCTTGAGCTTCTCCTCGTCCTCCTCCGTCAGCGTGGGCTCGAGGAGCAGGTACCTGAGATTGCCCTCCCTGTCCTCGGCTATGGCGACGCGGCTGTAAGGCTCGACTATGGGGTAGTGCTCCCTGAAGATTAGCTGCTCTGTGACCTCCTCAGCCTGCCCTAAAACCTCAGGACCGGCTTCGATGGAGGGTGGATCATTATTTTTTGCCTGGTTGTTTTCTCTTCTTCTCAGGAATCCCATAGACGATACCTTCAACACATTTTTGTTATGTGTATTTTTATATAAATGATGTAGGAGCTCTGTTTCTTATCACTGTTGCTGTACGGAATTTCTTGAGGAAGGAGATGTTCCATAAGCCATCAAATACTTTTCTATTTTACAGTGACGGTTGTTGACCCACTCTGCAATCCGCTTGCAGAAGCTGTTATGGTTGCGTCTCCCGATTTATTTTGTGCGGTGAGGATAACGGTTGCACGTCCTGCTGAATCTGTGGTTACTTGATATTTATCCAGTGTAGGAGACTGGCTTCCAGCACTCCATGATAGTGTTAGGGCTATGTTTATTCCCGGTCCGCCCACAGGACCGTTTTCATCCATCAGCTGGATGGTTATAGTTGATTGACCCTTCTTAGGGATGTTAGGTGGGTCTGCTGTTAGGCTGATCCTTGTTGCTGGAGTGAAGACGACTCTAGTTTCATTATTAACTCCTTGACATTCTGCTCTAACAGTGGCAACTGTTGGGTTTGTGCCCGACCTCAATTTCACAGTAGCATAGCCTGTTTCATTTGTTGTAGCCGTAGAGGGTGTTAAAACCCCATGATCCGTATAGAAGTTGACGATTGCACCAATCATAGGGTTGTTAGCTGTGTCAAGCACTTGAGCCGTTAGTGTCGACTCAGATGCTCCATCGTTTCTGATGTTAGTCGGGTTACCTTTTAAGATTAATCTAGCTGGGACTTTGACATCGATAACTAGAACCGCTTCGAATGGTATCGTCTGCCCGAAGGGCGTTTTGTTTCCGCTATCCTCTATAAAGTATCCGTTAAATGTGAGAAAATTGACATTTGTAGTATCTTTATTTCCTGGCAATGTCTGAGGTTGTGCCCCAGAATCGTGGTATGGTGCACTCCACTTATACTCTAAGAAATAGAAGAATCCAGGGTTTAGACGGGTCTCGTAATTGGCTTTGTTTTTAGGGTCTATGTACCAATACATCACGTTTTTAGGATCGTTATCATTGCTGATCAGAACGAAACTGGAAACATCTTTGATGACTATAGGACGCTCATCAATATTCATTACTAGAATCCTCCATGTAACTGGGTCGTTGCTCCTTTGAATCGACCATCCCGGGTTCCAAGGAGAGTTACCTTTCCGGTAGTGGAACCAGTCAAACATTAATAGTATTGGTCCGCAATAGAACTTATTAGGAGTGTAAACAAATGGGGGACCGAAGATTAGGTTTCCTCCTAATTCACTAGCCTTTGTCCCTCTTTCAGTAGTAACTGTCCAGTAGCCCTGCAGTGTGGTATCATTGAATTGGATAATAACTCGAGGATATAACTGAATCCACGTCGAATTATTTGCATTTATATAAGAGTCTTCAGGGAACTTTGATGGATCGCAGATAAACTTATCATCCACGTATATGCCTCTGATTCTCACAGTTATGCTTCCTGTGTTGTTGATTCTCAGACTGAGGACTATAGAATTTGCTTCATCTACCTTTAAAGCACCTGGACCCACTAGGACTATGCTCTCGTGCCTTCTCTCCTGCTCAATTTGGATGCTTTGACTTAATCCTACCTTGGATGTGTTAAGGCTAAAAAGCAAGGTAACGCTGAACATTGTGGTGATAACAGCTATAAATATGGTTATGAAAACTGAGGATATCCCCCTGCTTCCATCCCTCATTTTTCTGTTGAACTTCATCTTATTCACCTACACGTGACAGCCTCAAAGGGTATAGTCTGACCATAAGGTTTCACGGAGCCATCATGTTCGTGAAAGACCCCGAAGAAGGTGAGGAATATTCTGGCCTGGCATTCCGTTGAATAAATTTTTTGAGCGGCTTTCTTATCCCACGTATCCCATATGTAGATAATGCTTCTCGTAGTGTTTTTTTGTATTGTAAACTCGAGACCGTTAGGGAGATCTATATACCATGCCTTTCGCTCCGACGGGCTTTCGTTAGGGAAAAGAGTGAAGCATGAATACTTGTTAAGCGTAATGTCGCGATCATCAATGTTTGTAACTGTAATATTCCAAACCATATACGTGGTTGTTTCAATGTTTATTGACCATCCAGGACTCCAATTTGATGGATTGTATTGACCCGAGCTAGTTGAATTGGTGCAATAGAATCTTGTGAAATTCAATAGGAGGGGCCCGAAATAGTATTTGAATCCTCCGCTTTCAGAATCTTCTCCATGATAGAACTTCCCCATAGTCTCTCTGGATTTTACACCCCTCTCAGTGGCCACTACTATAACGTCTGTAGGTATGTATCTTACTTGGTTTATCGGAAAATATATTACAGTATAGTTTTGAGGGTTCACGGTTGCAAGGTTAGGGTTATCAATCGACGGATCGAATAAAAATTCATCGTTTATGTATATAGCCCTTATACGACTTGTTATTGAACCAGTGTTATTAACATGAACAGCGTAAACATATTCTATCCCAGACTCGTTTCTTATGGATAAACCTATTATACATACCTTTTCTTGAATCCTCTCCTCTTCCAAAGCCATAGCTTCCTTCAACGACTCATTATACATGTATGCGGTTACATAATATGCAGAAGCCGGTAACAGTATAGCTATCAACATTAATATTACGCCGAAGACTGCGGACAGACCTCTTCTCCAGTTTCTCAATTTTTGCTATCACCTATCAACTTACAATCATATTGGCTTCGAATGGAATAGTTTGGGCATAAGGCTCTACTACACCATTTTTCTCCCACTCTCCGAAAAACGTCAGGAAAACCATGCAACGAGTGCCTGAAGGTAAATTAGGTGTTTGAACTTTGTTCCCACTAGGCGCATCCCAGATAAAGACGACTGTAACAGTCTGGTTAACCAATATTTTTTGGGGCGAAGACTTCAAATACCATGATTGAGGACTAGACTTCTCAAGAGGCTCCAGAATCAAACTCGAATATTTATTAAGAGTGATGTTTTTCACATCAATATTCTTGACCGTGATATTGAAGGCGCAAGCTTCGCTAGTTATATTCCAGGCCTGTATCCAACCATTCTGAGGCTGGTTGCCCTTATATATCTGCCTGCAGAAAGAGTCGAACTCGAGCATAAGCGGCCCTATAAATAGTTTTGAGGGGTCGTATTGTTTAGGCTCCTCAGGCTTGATTATTAGCATTCCAACATCACCTTGGGTCTTTGTCCCCCTCTCGGTCGCCAAGGTTATCTTCGCCTGGGGGTCGAAAACAACTACATCTGGTAGGGTTATGTTGGCTTCTCTTCCAGGTGGGATGTAGAAGGAGGGGTCATGCACGAAAACAGTGCCGTTCTCGTCGGTCTTGTATACCGACCTTATTTTCGCTTCGACGCTGCCAGAATTCTTCACTGTAACTTTTCTAACATATGTGTCTGTTTCGTCCAGATACATACTTGTGATCTTTAAATTCTCCCTTATCTTCTCACTCTCAATGTCACTCTGAGCTTTTATGGTGGCGTTGTAATCGAAGTATGACTTCAGAAGCACAATGGAAATGGAGAGGGTTATCAGTAGGAAGAAGAGGTAGGCTAGTATCGTCGTAGCCGCCCTGCTCCCTAAAACCCTCCTCAAAGGCTATCCTCCTAAGCCACTATCTGGTACTGGTCACCCACACCGTTAAAAGTAAAGACTTTAACAATATAAGTCTGTCCGCTCACAGGAGCCCAAGGCCTGAGATCGACATTAACTGTGATGAGGTCGCCTTGTGAAACATACTCCGGGCTCAGGGTGAAATCACCGTCAACCTTCAAATACAGTCTAACATTCCCACTAGGCTCAATAATCAAGACATTCTGGATCGAGACAACCGTCTTACCAATATTCCTGACATAAACGGTGCAGGAAGGCTTCCCGCCTTTAAGGTTAACAACCTCGATCACGATTCTCTCAGTCTCGATAGAAGCCTGCCTATTCCAGAAATCACTCGTCCCAGAGGTAACCCCGGTAGCCCATAAGAATACAGGGATAAACAGAGTCGTGATGATAGCCAAAATCAATAGACTAGCAAAAATAGGGGAGAGACCTTTCTTACACGATAAAGGTTTCATACATTCACCAACATATAAAAAGTTGTGGTTTATCTTGTATAGTGACCCATTTTATCCGTATTTGAAGGAGCCTGAAACAAACTGGTTTCCTTGATCAGTAACAACTGCCGCTGAATATGTACCCGATGTTAAAGCTTTAGTTAATGTAACATCGATTTTAGCCACCGCGTTTGAATTAATAGTGCTACTAAGACCTGTTACACTTGTATAAGCATTGCCATTCGAATCCCTTATTATTACTGAAACTATTTTTACTTGATTAGGTCCGGAATTTGATACTGTCAATGAAAGTCCAGTCGATGATGATACTTCGATTGCTTGTACAGCAACCTTTTCTTGTCCTGTTGTCCCCCATCCCATCATCGAAGCCAAGTACCCTGAAGAGTACATGTAGACGACAATTGCAGCAATCACAGTTATGGCGATCAGAATCAGCACGGCGAAAATTGGGGACAGGCCTCGCTTATCCCTTAAAGTTTTTAAGCTTAACAACCATTCACCTCCAAAGTTTTTCGCAAATAAATACAACAAACCCACATATAAATTGTAACGTTTATTTGTTACTAAAAATTAATCCATAATAAAGTTCCGTATACACTTAAAAAACCTAAAACAATAAAAAATCAAGATTAATAATGTTGGTAAAGAGCCGATATGGAAGATTAAATTCAAGATCAAAAACCTTTAAAATAATCCTCATCACAATGATTATATTCGCACCGATAGCGGATGTGATACACGTAAAATCTCAGCAGCTCACCATAACCCTCATAGAAGCCTTAAAGTCTTTCCCATCAGACGGTGAACAACACCCCGCATTCTACCTGACGATACAGACCTCGGACGGCAAACCGTACCCCCTCCCATACCCTATAAACGTAACCTTAACATGCTCAGACGACAGAACCCTCAAGATGCCTACAGGGGTCACAATACCACCAGCCTCCTACTACGTAATAATAAACGCCTCAAGCACGACAACAGAAAGGAAGATCGTAGAAGTCACAGCATCAGCGCCAGGATACCAGTCATCTAGGCTGGACATAGTTGTTGAGCCCCCTGCGGGGACGCCTAAATCCCTTCAAGTAACAATAATGCCGAATATCCTGATACCCCTAGCCCGAGGAGAAGCGGAGGCAATAGTAACCCTGGTGGATGCGTATGGGAAGCCCACAAAAGCAAGAACAGACGTGAACATAGTCCTCTCATCCTCGAACATAAACGTCGCAACCCTTGCAACGGGCAAACTCACAATCAGAAAAGGCGAAGTCTCAGCCAAAACAAGGCTAACGAGCACAGGGTTCGCAGGTTCGACAACCGTCACAGCTTCAGCTCCAGACCTTGGAACAGGGTCAGAGACGCTTAACGTCAGAGGCTCAAAGCCCGAGAAACTATACATCTGGACGAACGATAGACATCTAGTGAACGAGCCTGGGTATGTTTTCGTTGCAATAACAGACTCGAATTCCAGACCTGTTAAGGTTACAAGCCCCTTAACCGTGAGTCTTTACTCCTCGAATACTGAAGCCTTCACGGTTCAGAGGAACCTGACGATAGGAGTCGGAGAATGGAACGGGTTTGCAGAACTGTTGTGCATCGGGTCAGGTCAGGCAACAATCTACGCCTCCTCCGGCAACCTCACGACCGCTCAGAAGCAGGTCGAAGGCAGGTTTGAAAGCGAGGAGCCATACGCGATTAGAATATACTCTCTGGCAAGCAGCTTTCCAGCCGATGAGAGAAGCTACATAGCGATGCTCGTCCAGGTCGTAGACAGTAGCGGGTACCCTGCTAAATCTCGCGGCATCAGGACCATCGACCTGTTCTCTTCGAACAGTGCAATATTAGAAGTCGCCGGATACGTGGACATTCCGTCCGGAAAATCGAAGGTGAATGTAACGGCCATACCAAAAATCTCCGGAACTGTTAGAGTCACGGCCGCATCTTCAGGAATGGTTGCCTCTGAAGTAAACGTTAACGTATACTCGCCTACGCCTTCGCAGGTAAACGTGATAGTTCCTCCAATCCCATCCGATAGTGAGGTGGAAGCTTGCTTAATGATGCTGGATTCTGGAACGCCTGCACCGTTACAGAACGAGGCTCTAGTAACCTTATCCTCGTCGAACACGGA
>JAGTQU010000017.1:0-33718 GCA_018396695.1 Candidatus Bathyarchaeota archaeon
CTAAAGATCATATAAAAAAACTATATTAGATGATATATACCAATTTTACCGTTTTTGTCAAATATAGTTTTTCGTTAATCCAATCTTTTAGAGTCTGAACAAAGATTTATTCAAATATAAAGAATTAAATCAACTTAAATTTATGATCGGTATTAAATAGTTTAGTATAGGTGCTAAAAGAAATTCATTTTCATAAAGCATGGTTGAAGTGAAAAATGTTTAATTTGGCTAGTCTTTTCCCTTTTTCACGAGCCTAAGAGCGTACTCGTCTGTTCTATCTCTTCAATTTGTCTCATATCGGTGATGATCTTGTCCAAGTGGCCTAGACTTTTAGCTTCTACACGGATAACCAAATCGTACAGCCCATATGTGACTAAGACTTCTGTGACTTCTTCAAATTTGCGGACTTTCTCGGCCACCCTATGCTCAGTTCCTCGCTTAACCGTCGCCAGAACGTAAGCCTTCACAATCTCGGTCAGAAGCATCCACCTCCATTCTCACCAATGCTTTTAATAGAGTTTTAAATGTGTTGGAATTATTCTTTTACTGAAGTCTAAGAAACAATAATCCCACTCGATTTTGAAACAATGTCAAAACTTGTAACCGTGCTCAAATAAAATCTCTAATTATTTATTTTAAAATCTTCTCTAAGAGATTAGTATGGTCCACAAAGGTTTCAAGACTCTCTGGGATGTGAAGATCCCTATGCGGGATGGGGTAAGGCTCTCAGCAGATATTTATCTGCCTGAAGAAGAGGGAAGCTTCCCCTCGATTCTTTGGAGAACCCCCTATGACAATAGTAGAAGCATGGGGCATTATTCCCCATACGACATAGCTAAATTCTTCACCTCTCATGGCTACGTCTTCGTTATTCAAGATGTCAGAGGAAGATGCGATTCGGAGGGTGACTGGTATCCCTTCTTTAACGAAGGCTTGGACGGCTATGACACAATAGAGTGGATAGCAAAACAACCATGGTCTGACGGCAGGGTGGGGATGATGGGAGGATCATACGCGGGATGGGTTCAATGGGCAGCAGCACGTCTTAGACCACCTCACCTGAAGACTCTAGTCAGCACTGCTGCAGGAGGCTATTGGATGAAGGAGTTCCCCTTCGTAAACGGTATCCCAACGCTCTGGATTCTGGCTTGGCTCCACCTTTCAGGTGGAAGGACTCTACAATCCGAATTAACCTCTATAGTGGATTGGCGCAAAGTCTTCTATCACCTCCCATTGTCGACTATGGACGAGGTTTTAGGCAGAACCAACACTGTATGGAGAGAATGGATTTCACACCCAAACCTAGATAATTTCTGGAGGCAGGTGCTCCTAAGCCCTGAAGACTTTAAAAGAATAGATCTTCCAGTTCTGCACATTACAGGATGGTATGACGGAGACCAGCCTGGAGCATTATTCTTCTATGAAGGAATGATAAACCACTCTCCCGCGTGTAAGGAACAGTATATTCTCATAGGTCCATGGGATCATGGGGGAACCAGAACCCCGAAGAGGGTTTTAGGGGGCGTCGATTTCTCCGAGGATGCCTTACTTGATATGAATAAAGTGCATCTCGAATGGTTTGATCGTTGGCTTAAAGAGGTAGATAGCCCTGCTTCAAAATGGAAGCGAACCAGAGTTTTCATTATGGGGGACAATAGATGGGTTGATGAAGAAGACTATTGGCCTCCTCGCGGAGTCCAGCATGCAGACTATTATCTCCATAGTGGAGGACGAGCGAATACTCTGAGGGGGGATGGAAAACTATCATTAGAGCCGCCGGGAGAAGAGGTGCCAGATTCTTACCTCTATGACCCTTGCGATCCAGTAGTATCGGTTATGGATCTCGACTTATATGGAGGCAAGGTTGAGACTCCACTTGATGACAGGTTTATACTCAGGCGAGACGATGTTCTAGTTTACACTGGAGGACCTCTCGATGAAGCGGTTTTAGTGGCTGGGAGACCTGAAGCTTACCTATACGCGAGTTCAGATTGTAGAGATACAGACTGGTTCGCTATCCTCTCTGATGTTTATCCCGAAGGAAAGAGTATCACTATCGGCACTGGAATGCTTCGCGCAAGATATAGAACCTCTTTAGAGAAACCAGAGTTGATGGCTCCCAACGAAATATATCTCTTCAAAATAGAACTATCCTCAACTTGCATTTCCATTCAACCCAAACATAGAATCAGGTTGTCGATAACGAGCAGTAACTTTCCTCGATTTGCTAGAAACTTAAATACAGGCAATGATGCACATGATGATATACAAATTAAAAAAGCAAATAACAAAATATATCATAATAAAATATACCCATCAAAATTAATACTCCCAATAAAGAAAATATGATAATGTTCTCTTTTCTCTACATCACATTTTCCTCATGTTAAAATAGAAAAATTATAATATAGGATTAGTGTTAAATAATATAAGATTAGATATAAATATTGAAGAAAAGATAAGTAAATATGTAAGAAGAAATGTTATTTACGTCGAGCCAAACAATACTTTAGGAGAGGTTGCCTCGGCAATGGTCAAGAATAACGTTGACTTCGTCATAGTGCGAAAAGAAGATAGTGAAATAATGGATTGGTAACTGCTCAAGAGATCTTATGCGTTAAGATCATACGTGCTAGGCAAAGAAATTCTAAAGAACATTCCAGCAGATCTTAGAAATATAAGTATAAATGAACTTGTTAGACGCAATAAAGCCTTAGATTTTATGGACGTTTGTTCCCTTAGAGATACGAACATATGCATTAGCATTGGAGAAAACGAGACAATAGCTAACGCCCTTAGAGTAATTTCTATAGCAGGTATAAGCCACCTTTTAATTATAAGTGAAAAAGGAATAGTAAGCACTTTATGCGCAGAAGACTTGCTTAAAACACTTGTATACTAACTTATTTTTGGCGAATTTTATCTTCTTAATAACGATGTTTAACCGATCCTTTTTCTTTATTTATATTCTAAAATACATTAAAAAATAATATTTTTACTGTAGTTAAATTACCTAATAAGAATAATTTAACTAAAATTACTAGTTTTATAATGTTCCTAAAAAGTTATTAATCAATATTCCTTTTAAATCATGGCGATAGTAGTCGGGTGTGACGTTTCTTGTCCCTGGAAAAAATGATTGAGAAAGCCAAGAGACTTGTGAGAAGCGGAAGAGTTGAGCGTATAAGCCATGATCGATTCAACGTTGTTGGGGATCACGGTACTTATACAGTCTTTCAGGGGGTAGATGGAAGGGTAACATGCAACTGTTTAGGCTTTCAAAGTAAAGGCAGATGCTCTCACGCAGCTGCAGTAATCTATTTAACTGAGCTTTTTGACAAGCAGAATCGATGACACGAATATAGCCCACCCATTCATAAGAGTTTTATCTTCACGCACTATTACCTTAAAAGACTAATCGAATCTTAAGATGTTTTAGGATGATGAGGATTGACTGTGTTTGTTAATCATATGGCTGGGCCGCGGCTTGATGCGCTACCAAAGCTCACAAGATTCCATTATCAACTTATTCCCGTATTGATTTTAGGATACTGGTTTGAGTTCGCTGATGTTGCGTCCCTCGGTCTTGTCATGCCGATAATAGCTTCAAAAATGGGTTTGAACTCAGAGATGATGGGAATAGCCTTAGCTGCAGTATCTTGGGGTATGATTGTAGGAGCCTATACAGGAGGTTTAATTGCTGATATTTTTGGTAGAAGAAGAGTGTTTGTCTGGGCTCTAGTCTTTTACTCAGTTTTTACTTTTTTTATTCCCTTTACAACCAATCTACTCCAGTTAATACTGGTGAGAATAATAGCGGGGTGGGGAACAGGCGCAATGACTGATTCGATTACAACATACATCACCGAATACTTCCCATCTAGGATGAGGGGAAAGATGACAGCATTGATATTTGGGCTAGGTGCTGGGCTTGGTTCAGGTCTCGGATCGACGATCATCTACCGTACACTCGGGACGTCTCTAGGATGGGAGTGGCTCTTCTACTTTCTAGGATGCGGAGGAATCGCTGTATACATTCTATATATACTCTACTTACCAGAGTCTGCGAGATGGCTTCAAGTTAAAGGGAGATGGGACGATGCGGAAAGGATCTTAGTAAGAATAGAGAATCAGATCCCCCCTATGATGAGAGACCAATACCTACAAAATTTAACATTTTATGTTTCGAGGATTGAAAAGACAGATATTAAAGGAGAAAAATTAGGAATCCGTGATATTCTTGGTCGAGATTATATTAAAAGAACTATGGTCTTGTGGCAATACTTCTTCCTAAGCATGGGCACTTCTTGGCCTCTAAACATGTGGATACCCGTCATTATGATATCATCGTTTGGAGAAGATCTAGGCTCATTGGTAGTTTTGACAATTTCTTTCGGCTTCTTTTTAGGAAACATGCTTGTTGTCCCTATATCTGAACGATTCGGTCGAAAAAATATCCTCGTCTTTGGGCTAAGCTTCTCAGGTGTTATTATAATAGTTTTCGGTCAGATAATGAGCTTTGCATTACTAGCTGCAGTCGTAGGTATGCTTTACCAGATCGGGGTCGGCTTATACGCATCTCAAGGATATACATACGCACAGGAACTTTTCCCTACGAGGGCGAGAGCAACTGCTTTCGCGTCTGGAACAGGGATAGGCAGGATAGGGATGTCCATCTTTCCAATCATATTTGGATTATTATTAAGCCATGTGGGAGCCTCATGGATCATGACATTATCAGGCATGATCATATTAGTTAACGCTAGTATAATAGGGATCTTCGGCATATCTACGAAAGGAAAGACCCTCGAAGAACTGTCCAAATAAAAGATGCTTCAATAACTTAAGAACATATAAAAATGGTAATTCGATCTAGAACAGAGATTTTAAGTTGCCTTTAGAAAAGAGTAAGAGGAAAAAGACCCAAATATTTGAAAGCCGATTTAAAAACACGTTCTCATACTATTAGTGGGGCCGGAAGGATTTGAACCCTCGACATTCGGGTTTCTGCTCCAAAACTTCTTCATTCCGCTTTGACGGTCAGTAAACCCAAATTTTGGTTCTGGAGCCCGACGTCATACCTGCCTAGACCACGGCCCCTATACTAAAACCGCTACCCCTTTTTAGTTAATAAAAGTTTTTGCGAAAATTTAGTTAATAAAAGTTTTTGCGAAAATTTGTAGGTTGCAATTAAGCAGCCTCAGATTTGGGAATAGAGGGTCAAGCTTTTTAAATTAGTTTTTCATTCGAATCATTAAAACGTCGCGCATCAAACCCTTTAAAAAGTTTCATTAGATTTATTATTAGCCTGACTAATCTATTCACGCCTTGACATTATCATTCAAAGAGACATATACCCAAAAAATATTGAAAGGGGAAAAAACAATGACCCGAAGGTTGAGAAAACCCCCAGTCAAGCCTAATAAAACCTATCCGCTAAGGATAGGAAACAGGTGTCTTCCCGGAGAGATCAAAATAAAAGAGATATACTGCCAGCGATTGGGGGACATGAAGAATGAAGACTTGATTAAAGAAGGGTTCACTAAGTTTGAAGATTTCAAGAAAGATTGGATAGAGATATATCGCTTCTGGGACGAAAACACAAACGTATGGGTTGTTGAGTTCGAATACCTTCCTAAAGAATAAGGGATCCAAGGGATTTCCTACTAAAAATATTCTGAAAAGCTTCTCAAAAATTAAAAACGCATTTGAAAAAAGAGGTAGAAACGAAAGATTTAAAGAAAAGACTTTGCGATATTGGGTTGGGTTGCCGGCCATAGGACGCGGGACCTACCCGAACCCATTCCGAACTCGGAAGTTAAACCGCGTTCCGTCCTCGGTTGTAGTGTTGTCTTCGGCGACGCGAAGCCGCGGAAGCTGGCAGCCCACTCATTGAAGCAATTTTTCGTAGAGGAGCTTAATGTTATTTAATGCACTACACCAAGCCTGTGAAGCTCCTCTATAAGCACCGTTTTGGTCTGTTTGAGGTTAGTCTGTCTTTCAACATAACTATCGCCGGTGATCAAACCCTTTTTCAAATCCGCATCTAGAAGTTCTAACTGTTTGTTGATCTCTGCTATACGCCTCTGGAGCATATCTATGTAGCTTGCTTGCCCCGATACTTCCAACTCAGCTGGAGCCAAGTCGGTTTTTATCACCCCATCTTGAATTCGCAGAATACGATTAGCCTCCCTTGCTACAATAGGATCATGAGTCACCATGATTATCGTCTTCCCCAGTTCTTTATTTATCTTTGAAAGGTAGTCTACAATTATACGGGCATTAAAACTATCGAGTTCACCTGTGGGCTCATCTGCTAAAATAAGCCTAGGGTCATTGGCTAACGCGGCTGCTAAGGCTACTCTCTGTTGCTCACCTCCACTGAGCTCGCCTGGTTTATGGTTTATACGTTCTTTAAGCCCAACAACCTCGATCAATTCATTGACTCTATCTCGACGCTTATGTTTTGGGACTCCCAGAGCTATCATCGGCAGCTCAATATTTTCACCGGCTGTCAAAGAGGGTATGAGATTCATTGTCTGAAAGACGTGCCCGACCGTGCTCCTACGAAACTCCACAAGTTCTTTTGGACTTAGAAGAGTTAGAATTTTGTCAAAAACTTTAACATATCCTGCAGAGGGCTTATCTAGACCGCCTATTATGTTTAGTAAAGTCGTTTTACCTGAACCTGATGGACCGATGAGAGATATCATTTCTCCTCCTTCAACCTTCATTTCGAGCCCTCTTAAGGCTTGAACCTCTATTTGCCCCTGTTTGTAGATTTTTACTACATCTTTGCATACGATCGCCATTTATATCACACGCCTAAAGCTCACTCTCAATTATGTTCAAGTTTAGCCTCTCCAATGATTTTCTCACCGATATAAAGATGGGTATGACGGTAGCTGCAAACACTATTCCGATTATTGAGGCTAAATTTATTTGGAACCATGTAGAGAACAATATTCGCCTCTCGATCAAGGATTGTACCGATATATTGAGTATCTCATTCTGCCCCCTAAGATAGACGAAGCCCACAGCGGATCCTAAAAACATGGCAAAAATTATTATAAAAACGTTCTCGAGGAGCAAAATCGTGGCTAACTGCTTTGAAGAAAAGCCTCTTATACTTAGTAGGATAATCTCTTTCCACCGGCTTTGAAGAATAGCTGACATGATTAGTGTAACACCGACAGAGGATAAGACTACTGCAAAATATACCCCCAACTGCTGGATCCTGAGAGCCCCTGTAAAAAGCAAATTCGTGTTTATCCTTTTTAAACTCTGATTAACCATATCAACACTACTAATATTAGGATCCAACTCTTCAATAAACTTCTTCAATCTATTTTCGTCTGCTCCTTGACTAAATTTAATGAGAATTCTTGTGAGTCTAATATCTTCCTCATCCAAATTTTTGATGAAGTCTTTTCCGACATAAATCATAGGTCCACTAGGCACCCAGTTTTGTGGAGGCTCTCTACCGAAGATGCCTATAATGTTTAGTGAATAGGTTTTCACACCCATTTTAATTAATATGGTATCGTTTATATCGAATCCTAATGTCTTTGCAGCTCCATTCTCCAATATTATTCGCTCAGCTGTTCCGTTCATATTTTCGAAGACCTTTTCTCCCTTAATCCATCCTGGCTCTATGTAGGCTATCTTACTCCAATTGATAGGATCTATGATTCTCACTTCAATCATTCCAAGGTCGCTCTGAGCATCAAACCAAACTTCTACTGTTGCCCCTTCAACGCCTTCCAAAGCTGCGATCTTGTTTGAAATCTCATCTGAGCCTTTATAGGAGAATAGCCATACACATGCGTCGGCACCTAATGAAAACTTAAGAGACCTTTCAATATAATCATTAGCCCCATCTATACTACCTATAACTAGAATGTTATAACCAAATATGATTGCAACCATGAAAGTTGAGGCTACTACACGCTTCATGCTCCTCTGAGAACTTAAAATTGAGAGAACAGAGACCTCTCCGAAAAGGAAATGGAAGATTCTGTTAAAGATGCGATGAATAAGCGTTGAATGTTGTAAAAATAATTTAATGAAGCCCCAGAAAAAGAGGACTGGGGCGATATAGGTTAATAGATAGTCCACTCCCCACCAAGTCGAGTATAGCAAATAAACTATAAGATTCCCGGATGATGGTGCAAAAGAGTCCACATTTATCTCAAAAAGAAACATGATGAGTTTATACGCGCCTAAAGCAAGGGCGATGGCTGGTTCATGCCAAGAAACCCTTCCACCTTCTTCTTCGATCCTATACTCTTTTAGTGCATCGATAGCATCTAGACGAGTCGCGTCGCGAGCAGGTTTATAGATTGCTAGAAGCGATAGAATTATGCTGAAAAGGAGTGATGCCGTAATAGTGGTCGGAGATAAGGAGGAGAGGATTAAAAGAGGGTTTAATTCAGACATTACAAGTGGAACTATAAACGCTTCTAAAAAGATCCCAAATACGCCAGCAATTAAACTAACGAAGAATGCTTCAAATAGAAAGATGTAAAACAATTGCTTGTCTTTTACTCCTCTTATTAAGAGGAGTCCAATCTCTCGCCGCCGTTTATTGTATGAGAGATCTGATATTACGATTCCTAAATACCAAGCGACAAAGAATATTGGGGTTGCGACGATAATTGTGGTAATTTTCATATTTTGTGAGTTCGTTTGCACCAACGTAAGGAGGTCGCCTAAATAGTTAACTGGAACAAAGCCCTGTCTAGCTCCAATGCCATTAATCTTATCGTATACAACATTGATCCTATTCCGCGATCCTGCTATATCCCATGGAACAAGAAACTTGTCTCGATCTAATCCAATAATTATTTCTGGAATGAGTACCTTTGAAGTTCTACGATTTTTTTCGTATATTGGATTTAATATCTCCCAGAGTGTCTCCTCGCCGATAATTGCTAGTTGGTGTGGAGGCCTCTTTTCAGAAGCCTCTGATCCGATGAGTAGAGACCGAACGAATAAGGGGTATCTGCCCATGGCTATTGAGAATACCCTATCATCAAGTTCGACCACCCCACCAACAGTTAAATTATAATAGTCGAACCTTATATCTACAAGAGTCCCATAGGGATTGTATGTTGAGATTCTGAATATTCTAATTTCTCCGGTTTTGAATCTTGTAATATTCCCCGACCCCCCTTCAACATATATCTTCCCTTTTTCTAGGTATTCCACTCCTTTGACTCCTTTCAACAGGTTTGAATCATTGCTTATCGCAACTATAGTTAGAGGGATTGTGCTATTTGTATCAGTGAAGTTAGAGACTTCCATCTCAAACCGAACGATATGATCGACGGATTTAACCCCTTCAATTCCACTTATCGCATTTTCAACCTCTCTAAAAGCCGTCTTAGTCAGGTTTCTGTTCTCAGCCCCTGAAACCATATCAATATCTGAAGCATCAATGACTCTAGTTAGCATAGAGACTGCAGAGGCGTCGGCTCCTTGAAGTATGCCTGAAAAAAGGGTAGTAGCTAGCATAACGCTTAGAAAAAGGGTGAAAAAGGCAGACTTATCCCGTACTATTCGCTTAACCGCGTATCTAAACATTATTTAGATTGTTCTAATCCCTAAATAAAATTCTTTTTAGAGTCTTCCATGCATTAAGAATAATTTTAAAAGATAGGATTTTAAGCAATTTGATTTCTTTTAAAGTTAAGATTTATAACTTTGGAGTCAACTTCAACTGCAGTGATTAAATTGTTCCTACAGGTAGGACAACTGTTCCAAACAGATAATGAGATCCAGACGATCATACAGATAATATTCAGCCTAAGCTTCATATTATACATCTTTTACGCCCAACGAATACAGACTATGACGATGCTTAGGCAAGTAGAGGGAACTCTAAGAAAAGTAAAGGCTCTTCGAGACGAGGGACGCCAAGTATCTATTCAGACTATAAAGGAGATTGGTAAACCTGAGAAGGATCCTACGCCAGGGGTTGAGAGGTTTATGGAGAGTTTTCTAATAACTCCGACCAGCATGGATCCGGCTGGCATTGTAGACAAGTTTGAACAGTTACTAAATACTCGTGAAGAAACCTTCGAGGCTGAAGTGAAGGCTCTGGCACCAGCTGCATCAGATAGCGAAATAGATACTCTTGAAAACCTACTTGAAGCAGCATTGGCTCTTAACGTCTACTACAAGGTGATAAGGCATTATTACCTCCTAGGCAAGAAGACGATGAACATCTACGTGATACTTCAGATCCACATGGTTCTCCCGCTGATTATGCGTGAGATAGAAGCCTACTCAGCGGCGCTTTTAGCGTTTAAGCAAGGGATGCCAATAGGAGATGGGGTTGGAGCACTCACCGCTGCTAAACTGATGCATGGTCAGCAATGGAGGCGAATCGCAAAGGAGACTGTCGCAGCCGAAGGGTCTTTTGAAGGAAGAAAAATCCTAGTGATGAAGGCGGAGGGTCCTGGCGGAACGGTTGGAAAACCTGGAGACGCGATTAGAATTCTGCTCGAAGAGCACAAAGACGAAGTGAAAGCGATAATCATGGTTGATGCCGCCGGTAAGCTGGAGGGGGAGATGAACGGGGAAGTGGCTGAAGGAATAGGGGCTGCTATAGGTGGGACAGGTGTTGAGAAGTTCAGAATAGAAGAAGCCGCGAAAGACTTCAATGTGCCGCTCTATGCCGTAGCTATAAAACAGGATATAAGTGCGGTCGTCGCTCCTCTGGAGGAGGAGCTTTTCGAAGCCACGGATAAGGCTGTCGAAGCTGTGAAGAGGATCGTTAACGAAAAGACTAAAGAAGGTGAAACTGTGATCGTAGCAGGCATAGGAAACACTGTAGGAATTGCCCAATAGGTGATGAAATGAGTAAACGAAGTGGAGGAGTAGAGTATTCCGCATTCAATATCTCTTTAATCACTCTTCTAGCTATAGCGTTGATCGGAGTCTTTTCCCTCTTCGCGATATATCAAGGGTTTCAATCATATAACAATCGTGAAATGGAGCAAGCATATTATTATATGCTCATAGGCATATTCGGATTCGCAACTATGGGATTCATGTTCTTCCGGTCTAAAACGCTTGTAAAAAATAAGTTAGACCTTCCTAAGGCTGAAGTTTTGACGACTATTGAATGCAAAAAATGCGGATACAAGATTGTCAGAAAATTTGAGCGCGGAGATTACATCTTTAAAAATGATATTGCTTGCTCAAAGTGCGACGGTATGATGACTATAACTAGGGTTCACCGGAAAAAGAAGACTGAGAAAGAGCTTGAAAAGGAGTTTTCTAATACTTGGCAGTCGTGACCTCGCAGCCATCTTTAGTAACGATCAGAGTATGCTCCGCTTGAGCCACAGGTCTATTTTTCATCTCGATAAGTTGCGGGTAAGCATGGATACACTTTGACCTTAACAACTCTTCCAAGGCTCCCTTAGCTTCAGACTTCGGAAACTCTCTCATAATCCATCGAGACGCAAAAGGGAGTGTACGATACCTCGTCTGAATCATCTTCAAAATCTCTTTAGATAGTTTTCCTTCGATCGCACGTTTCTTCTGAAATTGAAAAATATACCCTGATGGCCCGTCACGAACCTCTCCAGAGGCATCCAAGAGGGTGGTGAAAGGCTCCACGGCGTATACTTCTCCTTCCCTGAGCTTATGGCCGTCAAGTGTGGAAACGTTAGGTATGATTTCTCCTGCATGTATGACGTATCTCGCCATCTTGTGTCCTGTAAGGTTTCGGATAGGTTTTAAGCCCATCAATCTTATCGTATTCTCAATCGCGTAGCCTACTTCAGAAGCCTTTACATCAGCTTTAATCGATCTTATCCCGGCTTCAAGAGCCATTTCTGCAGCTTCAACAAGCCTATTTAGCTCAGGGTTGAAGCATACGGTTACCGCAGTATCTGCAGGATAGCCATCGATGTGAACCCCTATATCGATCTTCACAAGCGAGTCTGGAGGTATGATAGAGGAATCGTCCCAAGGTGAAGTATAGTGAGCAGCTATCTCGTTTATGTCTACGTTACATGGGAAAGCAGGTAAACCTCCAAGTTCTTTGATCCATGTCTCCACTTTTTCACATACGTCGATAACCTTCGATCCTACCTTCACATAATCTCTTGCACGTTCCCTGACTTTACAGGCGATTTCACCGGATTTTATAAGCTCTTCTGGATACTCCATTCCCTCACTTCTCGCTAAAGGCTGTTAGATTTTTAGATCGGTTAGAGTTTTAAACAGCTCTATTTAACGTTGAGATAAAAACTATTTTACAACTAAGATCGGTTTTGTACATGAATCGACAACTTTACGGCTTGTACTTCCAAGGATCCAGCCAGTTATGCCCCCGACACCTCTACTCCCTACGACTATAAGGTCGACTCCATTCTTTTCTGCTACATCAACTATTGTAGATGATGGTCTACCCTCTTTGAGAATTCCTTCGACCTCTAACTCTTTATTTATGCTCTTAACTTTCATAAGCGCATCGTTTAGAACATTTTGATATACCTCTTTCATTCTCTCTTCATATCGCGCTAACTCTCCATATGCTAGGATAGAGGACGAGCCCATCCCTTGGTCAGGAAATACAGGTATAGTCGTTTTTGGAACCACAACAAGGACTGTCAGCCTTGCATCCCATTTAGCCGATATTTCTACAGCATAATCTATAGCCCTATTTGAAGGTTCTGAACCGTCTACAGCGACTAGGACCTTTTTAAACAAATCCATCAAGTTATATTTCAACTATTCCTCATAATAAATGCAACGTTTAAGCGGCGTTTTTATGCACGTAACAATCTTAACAGAGTTCTGCTATCAAAAATAGAGAAGGGAGTAGACGATCAAAAATTAAACTCAGTGTTTACCCATAGTCTGCAGTATCTTGAAACGTCCATATCGCTCAACTATCAAATTCCATTGCTCTTCATCGTAGAATTTGCATAAGCCTTTTCCGAAAGATTTCGCGACTTCCAACACGAATCTCCCTGCCTCTTCAACATCTGTTATGTGGCTTGCACCGGTTGCGCAGCCTGGGACCAAAGTCTCAGTGGTTATTGCAACGCCTACAACCGGTGCATCGGTTGCTGTTGAAGGCGTCATTATGCTGTTGATATGGTCTATGCCTGTTCCGTACGGTACTATATCTTGCATGGTTATCGGGCATACTCTCGGGATCCTGCCTGTAACAATCTCCATGATATCTAGCAAGTCATCACTGACTTTAAGTATCCACCCTTCTTTAACAGTAGGTGTAATTGCAAACCCTCTCCATTTTACGATTCTATTCCCCTTTGTAGTATCGATTGAGAGTATAGCCTCCATGTCTTTATCTACCTCCTCTCTGTTCATTGTAGCGGTATCCACTGGCGACCCCATGAAGGGGACCGGCTTATGCGGAGTTATCGGAGCGTTGGGACATATGTGTGTCGAGATGATGACATCCCCTTTCAAGTTTTCTCCTCTCCGCATCATATCTGCCAGTTTCAAAGCTACAGATAGAGCAGTCACTGCACCGTCTCCGTCTGAAACAATACCAATCATCTCAGGTCTTGCCCCTACTCCTCCGAGCCTCCCTACGACGCCGAGTGTCGGAGCTTCTCCTCTATTAAGTTTCCCATCGCTTCCCGGAACCTTAATCTTAATGAAGTCTGTGCTACCTTTCTCTCCTTTGATCGTTTTAACCGAGACGTTTCTCAATCCTCTCTCTCTAAGCAACTCTGCTATTCTCGCAGCTGAAGCGTCCGGGCCATCAAGTAGGTCGAAGGCTTCTAAAACCTGTTTCAACATATGATCTCATCTAGATTAACACAGGATATAAGCCTAATAGATTATTGAAAAATAGGGTAACTTCTCCCAGAAACTAATCTAAAGCTTAGTTTATGCTATGCTTTAGTGATTATCGAGAACCTGTCATAGTTGTATCTGCGTATTTTTATTCCTCCTTCAACTCCCTCAACGTATCTTCCTTTCCCCTCCTTTATCTCTTCTACAGCCTTTAGAACGTTTTTCAGAACCTCTTTTTCTATCCAAGGCTCGTTATGGCTTGGCATGAGTTTATCAAATCTGCCAGATATTTCCAGCATCTTTCTATAGCTCTTGATGAAAGTATCGATGTCTCCTCCAGGTAGATAAGTATATATGGCGCCTGTGTAGAACATGTCACCTGTCCAAAATAGCTTTGCATCGGCGTCTAGGAGGCATATTGAATCTGGGCTATGCCCTGGCGTATGGAACACTTCAAGTTCTCTTCCACCGAGGTCTATCACGTCTCCCTCTTTAAGCCATCTAGTCACTTTGAATGGTGGGACAAAATAATTCTTCGGGTCAAACTCCTTAGGGAAGGGCTTCCACACTAGCTCAGGAGCTATCAGATGAGCCATCTCTTCTTTCGTACATCCTCTTCTAGCCGCTTCTCGAGAATTTGGCGCATCGAATATTGCAACCTCTTTAAACAGATAGTTCTGAGCGATGTGATCGTTGTGTGAATGCGTGTTGACAACCATAACTGGAAGTTCAGTGAATTCTTCAGCAAGTCTCTTGATGTTACCGATTCCACACCCAGTGTCAATGAGCGCAGCCTTCTCCTCTCCTAAAACTAAATAAGATATCGCTTCTTCGAATTGTCCCGGTTCATAGAATACATAGACTTCAGGCTCGATCTTGTAGACCTCAAACCATGGTTGACTACTCTCTACTTTCTTAAGCTTAGAGTATACAGGTCTCGGGAGGGCTTCCCACCATTTAGCCGGTCTAACAATATCCTGCTGATCCTTTGGATTCATGATCCCTCTTCGGTATAGAACATTATCATTAATATTACATTATCGCCATTAATTAATGGCGAATGAAAAATCCAAGATAATTTTGGCAAATCTGTGTTTAAAGGGATAAGAATCATCATCCTGTTCGCAAATATTCATTATGCGAAGGTTTGGAAGCACTAGAGACTGATAAATAGAAAATGTTTATTTTAGTCGAAGAAGATTTCAGAAAAAATATCTGAGCGGGGGTTTCAATATTCGAGGAGTGTATTGAATGAAAAAAATGTTTTTTCTAATAGGACCAGTCCTGTTCCTGTTATGTCTGATGTTCCCTACAACCTCCGATATGCTCGAGGCAGCTCAGGCGAGTAAGGTCTATGATTGGGGTCCCAAGTTTGGATTAGGGGTCCTACTTTGGACTGCGACATGGTGGATCGGGGAAGTCGTTCCCTTAGGCATTACCGCCCTGGTCCCTACGGTTCTATTCTGCTTTTCAGGCATCCTATTATGGAAAGATGGGCTTGCATCCTTCACGGATCCTCTAGTATGGGTGATTATGGTCGGCTTCCTCTTCGCTCGATCTTTCCAGATCTGGGGTCTCGATAAGAGGGTAGCTCTCAAACTAGCTAGCATTAGCGGTACCAGGAATCCGATCTTAGCAGGTTTTTTCGTCGGCTGCCTTCCAGTGTTTTTATTGACTATTACAGGATCGATGACTACTTCCACTTCGATAACCTTTGGATTCGTTTTAGCCTTTTTAAGTAGACAAGGATTCCTGAAGACCAGTAGATATGGTTCAGCAACTCTTATAGCGTTAGGGCAGGCTGCTACAGCAGGTTCATTGATATTTCTAACAAGTACCACCACCAACCTCATTGCTAAAAGAGTGATTTTAGAAGTGACAGGTGTGAACATATCTTTTGTAGACTGGTTCATTATCGGAACCCCGCATGCGTTGATAGGGTTATTTCTCACATGGTTCCTCGTGTACGCTATAATCAAGCCGGAAGTCAGTAGACTTCCACTTGACCGATCGACCTTAAAAATAGAGGCTCACTCGCTTGGACCTGTGAATAGAGGAGAATGGTTGACATTAGTCCTCCTCTGCATCGCGTTTACTTTTTGGGTTTCTCCAGGATTATTAGCGATAATAGCTTCTTTTAACCCTAATCTAGCTCAGATCAGCAGTACCGTCTCTAAGCTTGTCCCTGAAGCGGCTCCATCAGTTTTGTTGATGCTACTTTTTCCCCTATTAAAGGTTGGAGACCGCCCCCTCCTCAAATGGGACGAGATCTTGACAGAAGCCATTAACTGGGATGTAGTGTTTCTTGTTGGCGGAGGGATCACTCTAGGGATTGGGTTGATCAATAGCGGATTCGCAACATGGATTGGTAATCTCTTCAGGAACTTTGCAGGATCCTCTCCGAACGGTTGGATCATATTCGCGATAAGCTCTTTCGTAGGGTTCCTCTTATCTTATCCAGCTTCTAACACGGGGGCAGCTTCAGTCGCCTGTCCGCTAGCGGTTGCCCTATCAACTGCAACAGGTTTTAATCCGATCCCAAGTGTGCTAGGAGCTGCCATAGCTACTACTATCCCCAGTTCTTTTCCGAGCACAACTCCAGCAATAGCGATAATCTACAGTTCAGGGTATGTAAAGATGAAAGACCTTTTTAAAGTAGGAATGGTATGCGACACTATAAGATTTTTCCTTCTCTTACTTATAGGATATCCTCTAACCCAGTATTTCGTATCATTAAAAATAGGATAATTTAACCATTAAAAACAAAGACTTTCCCCATAGGCAGTAGACTGACGCATTTATATTTTTGAGAAGGAATGAAGAGATATAGAAGAAATTTAATCATCTATCAGTTTGCTAGAAGTGTTTATCTCTGAGTTTTTCACACTATGGTTAGATGTCTGAAGAAAAGAGATTCTTAGTAGATATGGAGCTTTTAGAAGGGTTCCGATTCAATTTGGACTTCCATTTGGAGGGCGTAGACCCCTTCATTATGGATGAGCCGCCACCACTCGGGAAGGGGAGTGGTCCAAATGCTTCGCTAGTGCTGGCTTCTGCTATTGGGAACTGTCTGAGCGCAAGCCTCTTATTCTGCCTTCAAAGGTCACGGGTTCAAGTATCTGGTCTCAAAACGTCTGTCAAGGGATTGATAGGTAGGAACCCTAAGGGTAGGTGGAGGATTAAGGAGATAACTGTCGATATTGAGCCGAAGATTTCTGTAGAAGACTCGAAGCAATTTGAACGATGCACTCAGATCTTCGAGGATTTTTGCGTTGTAACCGAGAGTGTGAGACAGGGGATCCCTGTTAAAGTTAACGTAAAGAAATAATCCCATTTTTAGCTGATTTTCGGAGAATTAAACTCTCTGGCTTTCTCCCTTCGCTCGGTGAAGTATCCTCCAACAGTCGTTAGTATTCCCAAGCCAAAGAAGATCCAAGCCATCCACTCGAAGCTGACATCTCTAGTCTTTGTGACCAGGTAGACGATGAGAAAACATGCCATCAAAGATAGAATAGATAACGCATACATTAGAATCCAAGGCTTATACCTTAACTGTCTGGGATCGAGCGACACGACTTTCATATTTATGGTTGTTTGGTTTAGGTACAAAACTTTTTCCATGTTTTAGGGTCAAGTAATTAGGCGAGGTTTATCTCTTGATTAGATCCGAAAGAGAGATTAAGGATTTAAAAGAAATTGAGCAGATTTTAAAGGATGCCTCGGTAGGTAGGCTCGGTACATCCTGTGAAGGTCAGCCTTATGTCATTCCAGTCAACTTTGTCTACCATGAAGGAAAAATCTTGATTCATGGTGCTAGAAAAGGTAAGAAGATTGACAACATTGCGTCTAATTCAAAAGTGTGTTTCGAAGTAGATGGGGGAGTACTCGTAGCTAGGGATAAACCCTGCGACTACACTATGAAGTATTCCAGTGTTGTTGTTCTGGGAGAGGCGAAGATTACAACGGATCCTGATGAGATGTTTATGGCGCTAAAGTTGTTGATGGAAAAATACTCCTCTAAAGAACTAAGTGAGCAACTCACCAGAGAATCCGTAGCGCGCTTCAAGAACCTGGCTGTGATCGAAATCTCAATCAGGGATATGACTGGAAAAAGGAACATACCCAGGTCCTAGGTCGCTGAAAATCTATTCCAATTTTTATTGGTTAAACTCATCAAAAACGTTTGCGATTTTTATAAGCTATTGGCTTTTTAATCTAAATCCTTTTAGTTTTCTAAAGGTTTCTTTTATCTTGTATGAAAACCTCTATTCGTACGGCGCCTGTCAGGAGCAGACGGAGTTGAAATTCTGTACAGACTGTGGCTCAATAATGATTAATGATCGTGAGAGGCTAGTATGCCCAAGGTGTGGGAAAAGACTAAACATACCGATAGTGGTTGAGAAAAAGAAAAACGATGAAACTGACAAGATTGTTAGTTTGATCGTTGAAAAAGTAGAGGGGCTCAAAGTGAATCGTCTATGCCCTAGCTGCGGGCATAGCGAGGCTTACAGAATGCTCTCAGCATCCTCTGGCGAACATGCTGGAGTTAAGCAAGAGCGGTCGATCGAAATATATCGATGTTCAAAGTGTGCTCATGTTTGGACCGAAAACTAGAATCTCCCGATGGGAACCCCATATGTTAAATAATCATACAAACTTATTTTGAATAGAACCATGGATAAGATTTCTAAAATTCTAGAAGGAGCTATAGATATTCATCAACATACGAGTCCAAGCATTTTTCCAAGGATCATGGATGGGATTGGAGCAGCGTTAGATGCGAAAAAGGCTCGAATTCGAGGGATCGTGCTTAAAGATCACCATATACCTACCACTGACCGGGCTTATCTTGCTCATGAAACTGTTCCAGAAGTCGAAGTTTTTGGGGGCGTAGTGCTCAACTATGCTGTTGGAGGGTTAAACCCCTATGCGGTGGATGCAGCCATCAGGCTCGGAGCCAAGATCGTTTGGATGCCCTCGATCGATGCGATGAGCCACAAGAGGCATTTCGGAGAGGTGGGAGGATTTGGTAGACGACTTGGTTATGAGAAGTCCTTCTTTTATGATAAGAGCGAAGGTATCGAGATATTGGATGAACGCGGCCCTGATCCAAGGTTGATAATGATTCTACGCCTAATAGCTGAGGCAGATATAGCGCTCGCGACATCCCACCTCTCTTTCGAAGAGTCGAAGCTGCTTGTTGAGCAGGCGGTTCGAAGTAATGTGAAAAAAGTAGTCGCCACTCACGTCGATTTCATCACCGCAAGTCTATCTTTAGAAGAGAAAAAATGGATGGCTGAGAGGGGGGTCTTCCTCGAGCTTTGCTACTCAACCTTGCTCCCTCCATGGAAGCATAAAACAATTGAAGAGATGGTTGAATCAATCAATACAATAGGAGCAAAGCATTTCATAGTATCCAGCGATCTAGGTCAACTCCAAAACCCTCCTCCATCCGTAGGTTTGAGAAGCTTCATCGAGATGTTGCTTAAACATGGTATAGGGGAAGAAGAGATCCGAATGATGATTAAATATAACCCTGAAAAACTGCTTGGGCTAAAAGAGCTTTAAATCCGGGCTTTCTCAAGAATAATATCCCCTTTTGCTCCGAGGCTTAAGTTAACTGATGCACGCCATGAAGGGTCCTCTTTGGGATAGTCTCGCCTGTAATGGGCTCCTCTACTCTCAGTCCTCATAAACGCGGCTCTAACGATCATCTCGGCAGCGTCTAAAGCCATGGGAGTCTCCAGGGCTTCAAGCATTGAACTATTTTGAGATGCTCTGAGCATCGGGAGAAGGCCTCTAAGCCGGATTATCGTATCTAGGGCCTCTGAGAGGCTTTTCTCGTCTCGAACAATCCCTGCGTTAGTCCACATCAGATCTCTGAGCTGGTTAAGGATAGTTCTCGGGTTTATTGCTCCAGCCGAGCCGCCATCTCTAATAGTTTTATAACGTTCCAATTCAGGTTGGGCTTCCGATTCAATCTTGGGATGGATCCTACTCTCAGCAAACTCGGCTGCGGCCTCTCCTGCACGAGCCCCAAAGACTATTGCTTCCGTCAGGGCATTCCCACCGTGTCGATTAGCCCCATGTAAGCCTCCTACAACTTCGCCGGCTGCGAATAATCCGGCGACGCCGGTATGCCCGTACCCGTCTATGATGATCCCGCCCATACAGAAGTGGCTTATAGGAGCAACTCTCAAGGGTTTTTCTCCACCCTTCAACCGTTCTTTGAAAAACTCATAAGACCTAGATGAGAACCAGCCTTCCTTCGATCCTTTCTTGAAGTAGTCTCTAGCATCGATCAGAACGGCGTTGTCTACGCCCCTCCCCTCCAAGATCTCTATCATAATTGCTCTTGAGAGCAGATCCCTCGATTTGAGGACGAGTGGACGCAGATTCACACGGTGCTTCTCAGCTATATCCTCCCCTAAACGGTTTATTATCCGGCTCTCCTCTGTTAATGCTCCTCCAAGAAGATGGGGTGGTGCGTCAGCCTCTGCTAGGGCTAGGGGGAAGAACTGAACGAACTCCATATCTCTCAACTTGGCTCCGGCACTATACGCTAGACTATACCCGTCGCCTACAGTCCTAAAGGGACAGTCTGTCCGTTTGTAGAGGGCTCCAGCCCCGCCTGTTGCGAGGATAACTGCCTTAGCTGAGAATATGGTAGGTTCGTCATTTCGAATATCGTAGCCTACTGCCCCTATCACTTCGCCTTCTTCTTTAAGAATCTTGGTTATAATTACATTTTCATGGAATTTCACGCCTATCTTTCTGGCGTAATCCACCATGGGTTTAGTTATGCGGTAACCTGAAGCGTGAAAAGGTTCTCCGACGTGTGCTCCTCCAAAGCTGATCCTGATCTCAACGCCAAACCTCCTCAACTCGGAGACTCTTTCTCCCCCCTCTTTTGAGAAAATTCTAACAAGATTCGAATCGTTTATTCCCTTCCCCACCGTTAAAGTATCTCTAAAATGTTCTTCAGGGGTTAACCCGCCCAATGTAGCTCTGAACCCGCCACCGCTTACAGCTGTTGCATTATTCATCCCAGCAGGAGTTTTAGATACAATCGAAACCTGTACGCCTCTCGACCTAGCCTCTATTGAGGCTCTTAAACCTGCTGCGCCGGCCCCTACGACTAGAACACCGGTATCGAACAGTTTTACCATCCTGCTCCACTCTTAGCCTAAACTATCCTAAATAGCGCGTATTTTACGCAGCTTCTCTATCTCATCGGTCGAGTATTCAGCTATCTCTTTCAATACCTCCTCAGTATGCTCCCCTAGAATCGGGGGAGGAAACTCAACAATACAAGAAGACTCGGAGAATTTTATGACGGGCCCGATCTGCTTTATTTTTCCCGCTTTTTTATGATTCATCTCGATGAGCATTCTACGCTGAAGAATATGGGGGTCTTTGAATATCTCATCGATTGTGTATACTGGACCACATGGGAAACCTATGCTTCTTAGACGTTCAAGCCATTCATCCCTAGTTTTCTTCTTGAATTCGCTTTCCAGGTGAGAGACCAACTTGACCCTGTTCTCTACACGCTTGTCAGCAGAAGCGTATAGGGGATCATTCTTCAGCTCCTGTAAATCCATCCCATCGCAGAGCAGCGACCAAAGCCGATCATTGCCAGCGGCTATTAGAATATGCTTTCCATCCGATGCCTCAAAACTCTGATAGGGAACTATGCTCGGATGAGCCGATCCCATTCGAGGAGGGACATTACCTGTAGCAAAGTAGTTTCCAGCCACATAGGTCATCCAAGAGACCGACCCATCAAGCATTGATACATCTATATATTGACCCGCGTTCAAGTGTTCTCGCGCCATCAATGCTGCTAGAATAGCTATAGCCGCCCACATTCCAGCGCCGATATCAGTAATCGCGACACCAACTCTCACAGGAGGCCCGTTTGGCTCTCCAGTAATCCCCATGAGACCCCCCATTCCTTGGACTATTAAGTCGTAACCTGGCCAGTCCGCGTAGGGCCCAGACTGTCCAAAGCTCGATATGCTGCAATATATGAGGCGCGGGTTTATTTCGTGAATTGTTTCATAGTCTACGCCAAGCCTTTTTGTAACTCCGGGTCTAAAGTTTTCTAAGAGTACATCGCTTTTTTTAACTAGCCTATATAATACTTCTCTAGCCTCCTTTTTTTTAAGGTCTAAGGTTACGCTCTTTTTCCCTCTGTTTATTGATAGAAAATAACTGCTCTCCCCGTTAATGAAGGGCGGGTAGGCTCGGGTATCGTCTCCTAATTCAGGCATCTCGACTTTTATAACCTCGGCACCAAGCTCTGAGAGTATCATCGAGCAGAATGGTCCGGCTAGCACCCTGCTCAGATCTATGATGCGAACTCCTTTCAGAGGGGGGTTACTAACGGATTTAGACATGTCATTTGAATACGTGTTTAATTCTCTTTAGCCTTTTCATCAGAGACGACTGTTGGGGAAGCATTAAGGCTTCCAGCTAGGAGGGGAAAGTTCTAATTTTAAAGAGAAAGTATATTAGGAAACAAATTTATGAGCTCAAATCGAAACATCGCTAATCTGTTGACGCTTGCATATTTTCCAGCGTCTTCTTGAGAGATTTGGAAACTTCCTCTGTGTGTTTTATAGCTTCTTTGAGGCTTTTCGACGCCTCTACGAATCCAAGTTGCTCTATTTCGATAGATGCTTTCTCGATCCGAGACTTGTGCTCCTCGTTATGTTCTATCCAATGTTCAATTAGCTTCCTCCACCTAACCCTCTCTTCACTCATGTTTATCAAAAACTATTTGTTTTTAGCTAATAAAAATTAATCCCCCACGCCATCTAAAAATTATTAATTAGGCATCTAGTTCCTTTTAGATAAAGCGCTCAATAAATCTTAATCTTCTTCTACCACCTAAATCAATTCGCAAGAGAATTTGAATCCTTGTCTTTCAGTCTTTTAAACTGAATCATATAAGGTATATTAAATATATGGCAAACCACTCGAACACGGGACTTCATTTTCTACATCGTGCATGTACATGAAGAACCAAAACGCGAGAACTTCGATATTGGCGAGGGGCGTCTTTTTGCGGTTCACGAATGAATAAAGGAGAGTCGATGAAGCCAATATCGAAAAGAATTCAAGCCTTTTTCATCGACTAAAAATCATTAAATGAGCTAAAAAGAATCAATTAATAATTGTTTACATCTTAAAAAGGATTTTTCGAGAGGTGATATTGCGGCATCAGAATGCGAGCGATTATAAACATATGAAAAAATTAGGTCTTCTATTTTTATTAAACTTCACTCTTAGATAAATCTTAGCTAAATGATGAATATACCATTATAGTTAATTATTTTTAAAAAATGAAAACTATTCAAAACATTGTTTATTAAAATTAAAAATAGGATCCTTTTTGTCACTTTATCAGCAACATTCATCCCAGAAAACCACTACATTTTAAACATTCTCACTTCACTTCATTCTTTAAGCACTCTCAAGTCGTTCAAACATTCCTCTTCATATTCGTTCAGCCTCTAACAGCTTCAAACACTCAGCTTCAAAATAGGATCGAGAACAATCCTTAAGCAGTAAGAAACAGTTCACCATATTTTCTGGGGGACAAAAATTAATCTGATGCTTCTTAGAGATAGATCTTCTCGAGGCAGATGTCTTCTGAACTCCTTCTTATCGATCTAGGCTCGATCTTAAATCGAGGGTCGATTCTTTTTAGAATAGCTTCGATAGAAGGTATGGCGAGATTCGAACAGATCTCGCCCTGAAGATGGCCACAGTCTACGTTGACACCTAGCAGAGCTTCGTAGAATGGGCACCTTCTAACTGCGAATACAGCGTATTCCTCTTTTTTCTCTACGACTTGAACCTTAGCTCCTGCGTCTCCCATAAAGATTTTGTACGCTTCAATGCCAGAGTCTAAAAGACTAAGATTCTTTGGCATTTTCTTCTTAACCTGCTCGACGATGATTTCCGCCTGTTTTTCTACAGCTTCTTGAAAGATTTGCAGGCCTTTATCAGATCCTAACTCTTCAATAATTCTCATAACTAAAAGAAAAGTGAGGATATAACTTCTTATTACGCCACTGGAATAGTCGACCTTCTCGAAACTTTCCAGATTCACTACGCCTTCGCCCTGTCTAAGTAGAGCTTCCTCCTGTAGAGGACACCCATAACATCAGCAGCGCGCTCTGGGGTAGTGTACACGGGGATGCGAGCGTCTTCCATAATCTTAGTCGACTCGGTTTCGATATCTGCAGCAGGGTTGATGACTAGTACGGGTTTCTCATATTTTTTATATGTTGTAATGAGCTGTTCACTGATCCATTTGTATATGCCGCTCAAATCTTCTTTAGCGACATCGGGGAACATTGTCTGCAGA
This sequence comes from Candidatus Bathyarchaeota archaeon, assembly GCA_018396695.1. Lineage (GTDB taxonomy): Archaea > Thermoproteota > Bathyarchaeia > TCS64 > TCS64 > JAGTQU01. The sequence goes on from JAGTQU010000017.1 coordinate 24,173, forward strand.
ATGCTTGTTCCCAAACCAATGGTGATTAATCCATCTATTTCAGGCTGAGATAATACTATGTCAGGGACTCTCAAGAAGGAGTTCATATTCAGTGAAGCTGTTAAATCTACTGGATTCCTGGGGTTACCGAAGTCTGGTATGACTTTAAGGATCTCTTTCTGAGCCTCCTCTCTTAGAACTGGAACTTTGAGACCGTTGTTGATGAGGGCGTCAGCAGTCTCAACAGCTATTCCTCCGGAGTTTGAAACCACTCCTATCCTATCCCCCTTCGGTAGTGGAGCATAGATTAAGCCTTTAATGAAATCGAACATCTCTGAAGCGTCTCTTGCCCTAATAACTCCGGCTTGTTTAAAGGCTGCGTCATAGATCTTGTCGCTTCCGCTTAATGATCCCGTATGGCTAGCTGCGGCTTTCCCCCCCTCCTCCGTGGTTCCTACCTTTATGGCGACTATTGGCTTATTCTTCGTAATCTCTTTCGCAGCCTCGTACCATTCTCTCCCTTTCCTCAAACCTTCGATATAGAGACAGATCAGTTTCACGCTCGGGTCATCAGCGAAATATTTGATGTAGTCGACCCCGATTATATCCGATTCGTTTCCGCTGCTGATGAACTTGTTTATACCAACCCCCATAGCTGAAGCCCTAAGGTAGAGTTGAAGCCCATAGCCTCCGCTCTGGGAGACGAAGGCTACCTCACCTTTTTCATGGAGGAAGGGTATCATGAGGGCGCTGAATTTAGCTGGGCTGCTACAGATCCCCATGCAATTTGGACCAATGAATCTAACTTTCCCTTGGGCGTTGGCTTTAATCTGTTCAACAAGTAACCGTCCCTCTTCTCCCGACTCGCCGAAGCCTGAGGTGATCACTACTGCGCCCTTCACACCTTTCTCTGAAAGATCCTTGAATACTGAGGGTACAACCTTCGCAGGCACTACTACAATAGCCATATCGACATCTTCAGGGACATCTTTCACAGAGGGATAGCACTTTAGATTTTCAATCTCTTCTTCCCTCGGGTTTATAGGATATATTTTCCCCTGAAACCCCCCCTTAATTATAGCTGACAGTAGCATATGACCCCATTTTAGAGGGTCCTTCGATGCTCCAATTACTGCAACGCTTTTCGGCATCAGGATACTGTCTAAAGCTTCTTTAACATCCATCGTATTCACCTGCACTATAAGGCTCTATGGAAATGGAGTCTTAAATATTTAAATCTGAGGCGGATCCGAGCTTGTTCTCGATTCTTTAGCTCTCTCAAGAGCCATCCTCGCTCCTCTAAGGAGGAAGGTATCTGCATCATCAACTGTATTAAACTTGAATCCTTTATCCAAAGCCCATCGGATATTCTCCAGAGACGCAAAGATTCCAGCAGACTTACCTGCATCTTCAGCGGCTTCTAGAACCCTATCGATAGCCTCAAGATACTTTGGTTCATTCCATTTCGGAGGGATTCCGAAGCCTAGATTATTCGAAAGGTCGTATGGTCCAATATAGCAGGCATCTACCTCCTCGACGGATAAGATCTCATCGAGATTATCTAAAGCCTGCTGCGTCTCAACTTGAATGGCTATGAGAATCTCATCATTTGCTGTTGCAAAATAGTCTTTGTCAAACAATCCCGCCCTTCTCGGCCCCCATCCTCTGATTCCTTTCGGCGGATACATGCAAGCCTTAACTGCGTTCTCAGCCTCTTTCCTTGAGTTAATCCATGGGAGGAGTACACCGTAAGCCCCGATGTCAAGCACACGTTTAATGATGACAGGGTCATTCCATTGGGGACGTATTATTGGAACACAGTCGGATCCGTTCATTGATTGCATCATAACCTGCATAGTCTCAAATCCCATTGGACCATGTTCTCCGTCTATCAAGATCCAATCGAAACCGAGACGTGATAGCATCTCGGTTACGTCAGGATGGCCTAAACCCACGAAAGTTCCGATAACGGATCTCCCGCTTCTCAGCTTTTCTTTTAAAGGGTTCTTCATACTTATCTCATAAGTAACTATTCATCCAATTTTTAAACTTGAGTATAAAGGGGTAAAGGAGAATCTTAGGGGAATAGCAATCTATTTAAAACCTAGGTGACACATAAATCGAGCATAGAAGAGGTGTTGATGTTGAAATTCCTCGATCTAGAGTATTGGAAACAAGTTGAGAGCATTGCTAACAGTGACCAAGAGTTCGGCATAAAAGCTAAAGGTCTTAAAGCCTCATTCACTTTTAGAGTCACCGACAAACCTGAACTGCCTCCCGCTTATGTTAGATTTGAAGACGGAAAAGTCACGGAAGTAAGGGCTCTTAAAGAAGGTGAAACGACAGAGTTCGTCCTTGAGGGACCATACGAGACTTGGGTAAAAGTTAACAAAGGCGAGATCGATGGAGCCAATGCTATTATGACTCGCCAAATCCAGTTCAAGGGAAACACTAGCTCTATTATAAGATATGGAAAAGCGTTCCTGAGGCTATTTGCGTTAATGCAGAAAGTTCCTGTAGAATATTAAACCATAAAGACTCCTTTTCCGCTTATTTCGCCTTTATTCTTTATCTTTGTTTTTATAAAAATATTTGCGATAAACTCATTCTCGAAGTTTATTGTTGAATAGCTTGCCTAGAATCGAGATCCCTTCCTCAATGTCTGCGATTGAAGGATAACTATAGTTGAGACGGAGAAAGTTGTGAATGTTAGGGTTTAAGAAGAAGTTAGATCCAGGGATATATGCTACTCCTTTGTTAACAGCCTCTTTTAAGAGGGTTGTCGTGTTGATCTTTTCAGGCATCTTAACCCAGAGGAATAATCCACCCTTCGGCTCGTTCCATTCAGCCTGCTTCGGGAAATGAGCGTTCATCGATTCGAGGAGGATATCCCGTTTTCTCTTATATATTCTCGTTATGTAGTCGATCTGCCTCTCGACGACATTCCTTCTTAACAGTTCTGCAGCTAAATATTGGCTTAGACCGTCGGTGCATATGTCAATATTGCTTTTGGCTTCAGCCATCTTTGAAATGAACTCCTTATGCGCAGCGATCCAACCGATCCTTAGACCCGGAGAGACGATTTTGGAAAAGGTGCTCATATAGAGAACTCTTCCTGTCTTGTCATAAGCCTTTATCGGCGTAGGCATAGGCTCTTCAAAGGATATGTAGCCATAGGGATTATCCTCCACGATGAGGAAGTCGAACTCCTCTGCAAGGTCTATTAAAGCTAATCTCCTATCCTTTGGCATCACTGTGCTGGTAGGGTTATCGAAAGAGGGTACAAGATAGATGAATTTTGGGCTCTTCCCATTTTTTTCTAAAGTTGAAAGTTCAACTCTGAGAGCATCAATGTCTAACCCCCAATTATCCAAGGGAACTACTTTGAATTGGGGATTAAACTGTTTGAAGGCTGAAAGAGCTTGCAGATAAGTAGGTTCTCCCACGACTATTATGTCTCCTTCGTCTATGAAAATTCTCGAGATCAGATCCAAAGCCTGTTGTGAGCCTGTTGTAACGATTAGCTCGCTTTTAGGATCAGCATTTATCCATGTATGGGACATGAATCTGGATAGTTCTGATCTAAGTTTCATGCTCCCAGTATTGCTTCCATATTGTAGCATCTCCCGCCAGTCATCTAAACCAGCCTCGGCGAGGATCTCTCTGATCGGTTCTACTGCAAAAGAATTAGGATCGTAGCTTCCCCCCGTCAAAGATATCAGCTTCTTCCCCTCCTTAGCTAGCTCGAATGCCGCAAGCACTATCTCAGTCAATACCCCGGGCTTGAAAGATTCTCCGAGTTTTGAATAGAATCTATCGAAGTTTAACATACTCGTCAGATCTTAAGATGAATCTTCGCCCTATATCTCTTTTAGGTGGTGTTTAAACCCGATAATAAATATAATCGGCGAAAGTATATATTGTGTTTATAGTAAACAAAAAGTTTTAGGAAAGTTTTTATTTATTCTTATGTAAGCTTGTAAGAGTTGATAATGGGTCAAAGACAGTCATTTCTAACCCGACCCATTTCAATTTCTATTTTTGAAAAGAGGTTAAACAGATGGTAGAAGAGATAAGGCTCCACGGAACAGGAGGGCAAGGCGTAGTCGCAGCTGGAGAACTTATAGCTATAGCGGCTTCGTATGAAGGCAAATTCTGTAGAGCTTTTCCGATGTACGGTTCGGCAAGAAGGGGCGCGCCTGTGGTAGCTTTCGCACAGATCGGTGAAGAATCCGAAGCCACAAGATCCATGATCTATTATCCCAAATATTTAGTTATCATGGATCCACCTATGCCGATGACAGTCAACGTGACGGATGGCTTAGTTAAGGGGGGAGTTATCGCTTATAATACTCCTGAAACTCCAGAGAAAGCTGCTAAAATATTCAAAGCTAACATCTCTAAGATAGGAGTAGCAGATGCGAATAAGATAGCTGAGAAAATTATCGGAAGACCGATACCGAATACTAGCATGCTTGGCGTCTTCGTGAAGACTACAGGGCTCTTAAAACTAGATTCGATAAACAAAGCTATATTAAAACGATTTGAAGGCGAGATAGCTGAGCGAAATATACAAGCAGCTAAAGCTGGCTATGATTCTGCTCAGATCAAAAATTTTGATGAAGGGTTCTGAAATGATGAGGAAGGTTGAATCGATAAAAGGAATGTTAGTCGTTGATAAAACCAAGCGTGGAGGGCAAGATGTTTCGAGTTGGAGGATTTATGTTCCTTCGAATGATCCAGAGAAATGCACAGGGTGTATGTTATGTGCAATGTACTGCCCTGAAGCGGCTATCGTTGCGAATGAAGAGGGAAAACCTGAGGTAGACATGCGTTTCTGCAAAGGATGCGGGGTCTGTGCTAATGAATGCCCAACTAAATCGATGAAGATGGTAAGGGAGGATTGAAAATGCCTGAATTCGATGTAATGCCTGGAAATAAAGCCGTAGCGTATGGAGTGAAACTGGCCAAGGTTGAAGTAATCCCTGTCTTCCCCATAACCCCACAGACAACGATTGTCGAATATATAGCTGACTTCATTGCAAACGGAGAGATGAAGGCGGAGTATATCCAGTCTGAGGGTGAGCACACGTGTATGGGTATAGCGGTAGGCGCATCCCTTGCTGGAGCCAGAGCCTTCACGGCCACATGCTCTCAAGGACTAGCATACATGCATGAAGTAGTGGCGCAAGCTCCATCATACAGAACACCCGTAGTGATGGCTGTAGCAAACAGAACCTTGGGATGGTACTGGTCTCTAGGACCAGATTATTCAGATATCATGCCTGAACTTAACCTAGGATGGTTAGTTAACTTCGCAGAGAGCAACCAAGAATGCCTCGATATGGTTCTCCAATTATATAAGATATCTGAAAACCATAACGTGCTTCTGCCTTCAATGCTTAATTTGGATGGTTTCTATCTCAGCTATAGTTATGAACGGGTTAATCTCCCTGAACAGGAACTTGTTGATGAGTTTCTCCCACCTTATAAAGCCCCATTCCCAGTGGATCCTACCATCAGCGATAAATGGCCTTCAGCAGCGATTCCGCCTCCATTGCATACAACTTATCGTAAGTTGTTTGAAGAAGTGTTAGAAGACTCAAAGAAGGTGATTTCAAAAGTTGACGCCGAGTTCGGAGAAATCTTTGGGAGAAAATATGGCGGTCTAATAGAAGAGTATCGCTGTGACGACGCTGAGGCTGTTCTGGTCACCATGGGGTCGATGACAACGGCTGCAAGACGGGCAGTAGATAAATTGAGAAGTGCAGGAGAACGTATCGGTTTAGTCAAGCTGAGATTCATGCGACCTTTCCCCGCCTCAGAGCTTCGAGAGATCGCTAGCCATGTGAAAGTAATAGGGGTTGTTGACCGCATGGTTCTCCATGGAACTGGAGGAGGGGGAGCCTTCTCAGACGTGAAATCAGCTTTATATGCGATGGATGAAAGACCCAAGGTTCTAAACTTCATCACTGGAATGGGTGGGGAAGATATACCAATCGACGATTTTATCACCATGGGTAAGAAGACCCTGAAAGCAGCAAGGAAAAGTTTAGAGAGAGAAGTTGAGTTTATAGAGCATCCCTTTAAACCTTCAGAAACATCAGTCCCTACCGAAGGCGAAGACATTTCAATATTTCCTGGAAGCGATGGATGTGCTGGCTGTGGAGCAAGCATAATTGTTCGTCACCTCCTGAAGGTTTTAGGACCTAATACGGTTATAGTGAACCCTCCCAGCTGCTCCGGAGTCAACTATGGTGGAGTAGTCGCCGTCCCTTGGATCTTGGCGAACTATGCGGCGGCAGCAGGGTATGAAACAGGCATATATAGGGCTTACAAGATAAAGGGGAAGGCGGACAAAATCTATTTGACAAGCTTCTCTGGAGACGGGGGGACAGTAGATATAGGTTTGCAAGCGATTTCAGGCGCCGCAGAGCGTAATGAGAGCATGATCTGGTTATGCTATGATAATGAGGCTTATATGAACACAGGGATTCAACGGAGCGGCTCTTCACCGCTTTATGCTTCGACTACCTCAACCCCTGCAGGCTCGGTTTGGAAAGGTAAGCCTGAGAGAAGAAAAAACATGATTCTCATAATGGCGGCTCACAGGATACCCTACATAGCTACCGCCTCGCTTGCTTACCTTCCAGATCTCGAACGTAAGATCAAAAAGGCTGCTGAGGTGACTAGAGCTGGTAAAGGTATGGCATATATACACGTCCAGCAACCATGCGCTACAGGCTGGTATTTCCCTCCTGAAAAGACTGTTGAGATAGCTAGACTCGCAGTTCAGACGGGAGTCTGGCCAGTCTTGGAGATAGATGAAGGGAAGCTGAAGGTAAATATCAAGCCTAAAGAGCTTAAACCGGTTGAAGAGTTCTTGAAACCGCAACGTAGATTCAGACACCTAACCAGAGACCAGATTGAAGAGATCCAAGTAGAGGTTAGAAAAGAATACGAAAACTGGATAGAACTAGAGAAGCTTGACAAGTTACCTTGGTATTAACTTTTTTCTTAAAGCATAAAGTTATTACCCCAAACCCCAAACCCAATGCTTACGCACGCCTCTTCCTTCTCTTCTATACTCTCTTACTCTCCCCCCTCCCCCACTCTCTCTACAAACAAACAGACAAACAAACCAACAAACAGACATACCAAACACGCATCGAGTTAGATTAGCGAAAATAATTTTAGTAAATTTCATACTCTGTTTGTTATGGTTACTTAGTCTAAAGCCTTCAGTTCTGCGATAAAGATAATCGTGTACTCGATAGGATTCTGGATTATAGGAGCGATATTAATCGGATTCGGAATGTCTCAGGTGACTGCCCTTGCCATGGCTTATCCTGCTAAATACTACATTAACTTAGTAATAGGCATCCTATCGACTCTAAGCGGAGTGATCCTAATTGCATTAGGTGGTTTCGCGTCTCTGCTAAAAGTTTTCACCGAGTTGATAATCAGCGAAATCAAAAACCCCAAAGAGATGGTGCAAAGCAATCCACTTTGTAAACGGTGTGGGCGAGAATATCCAATCGGCTCAAAGTATTGTTCGAATTGTGGCAGTGAACTAAGCTAAAATGATGTAAGTAAAGAAACTTGCTGATCTTTCTCATCCTGTGATTTTATCCCCTTGATTATTTTCTTAGCTAGTTTACGATAATCAAGAAAACATTTAATCTCATTATCTTGGTTCCCTAATCTTCCCACGATTCGCGGCAGCTTTTTCTTACCCTTAGGCCCCATCTAAGCGTCGAAGGCCCTTTAATCCCTTGCATCAAGGCGTATTCTTTCAATGTAGGCAACTGAGACTCGATGGCTACCCAATTCATTATCTGAATATTCTCAGACCACGTCACAGATCTATTGAAAACCGCATGATAGTGGTCCTCACTCGAAAATATCACTATGAAGCCATCGAGATCAAACCAAACATAAGCTCGTATAACCCATTTTTTAACTTTCTTTAAGGGTACATCGTCGAAGTCGAGTTTCACTGTTGACCTGTCAGAGTAACCCATGATAGGATTAGGAGTCGACTTTGAAGTCAAGCCAGTACCCCTCCGAACCGTATCTGCTTGGATTCGAGATGAAGTCTCTCGCCGAGAGAGTCATGAACTGCCCCTTAGGCGGATGATGATAAGCCAACCTAACAGCTCTCTCTAAGTCTCTCCCAGTGCCGAAGAACTCGTATCTGCGTGATTGCCTCCCAAACCTGTTAACCCCCACACCGTAAACCGCAATGGCCTTCCCATATGTCGTCTTTCTTATGACGTATTCAACCCAAGGCTCCCAGTGAACAAATCGACCTCTCTCATCACGGGTAACATTGACTCTTCCCTTACCCTTCCAGTTCTCCTTACGAGTCTGTGAAGTCACTTCACGCCCTCCCTTCTCTTCATTAACTGAGTAAGCCAAACATCGTAGGAGTCTGGTTCCTCTCCGCTAGCTTCACAGTTTTTCACATAGAACTCGTATTTTGCATGTTGTCGCTTCTTTTCTATTTCTTTATAGTTCTGTGGTTCAATGTTTTGATCTATTTCTTTTTTTAAACGGGCCTTTGCTTGGAAGTACGCTTGGACCTCAGGGTTAGATCTGAGTAAATTTTCTGGATCCTGCTCAGCTTCCGTTAGCTGAAAAGGTATTGCCTTTTTGTTTAAAGTGAACGAGTTACCATCAAAGACCAATATTCCTCTCGTTTCAAGATCTGGAAGATACTCCTCCTCTACTTTCCTCCTGCTTATCCCTAGCGTCGCGGAGGCGACTCTGATGAGGTTCAGTCTAGTCTTAGGTTCGATGCTCTCTGCGAGATAGGCGGTTATTCTAATAGCCTCTATTCTCTTCTTGGCACCACCGAATAGAACCGTCGGATCTGGGATAAGCATTTCCCAGTCAATCATCTCAAGACCTCCTTTTGTGGTGCTATTCCTAGGGCCTTCTTAGTGTCGTCTGGATAGTAGGAGAGACCAGCCAACTCCTTTCTGATAGCCTTTCTAACGAAGTCACTCAGATCCTCGCCCCTCGCCTCGCATACAGATTCCAATAACCTGCGATCTGAGGGAGAGATCCTTAAGCCAATTCTGTTGTTAACCAACATCTACCACGGTTCAACAGATTTATTAAGGAGTATTTAACAGGTAAAGATAACGACCTGTTAATTTACCTAACTGGATGCGGGTTGAGATGATTGAGGACATAGAGCGCAACAAGAAAATCGATGAAGTAACAAGAGAGGCCTTTACCTTAGATGATTACTGCTCCAACATCTTCCTTGAAATTATTATCAGAGAAAAAATTAGGTTTAATCAGCTTCACAAAAACCTGCTCGCCTTAGGCGTTAAATTGTCGAAGCCGACCCTCTCTGAGCATCTTAAACATCTCCTAGCAAGGGACTTGATAACTAGAAAAGTTGAGGAGGCTCAAAACGTCACTTACTCGCCTAACCCTGAGAAGCTCCCTTCAAAACTGCCGCCGGAGAGTCTTGAAGTCTTCGACTTCTTAAAGGGGATTACTACGAAGGAACCCGCTCATTCTTTGGAGCAGGTGAAAAGAAATAGATCAAAA
>JAGTQU010000017.1:33761-34518 GCA_018396695.1 Candidatus Bathyarchaeota archaeon
TGTTGGTAAGTTCTGAATTGAATATCTTGGATCAATATAAGTCTGGTCAGAGTGATCAGGAGTTTTGGAGTTTTATCGGTAATCCTGCTTATAGAATGTTGGAAAAACTAATTGTTAATGACAGTAAGAGGGATCCTAGGTTTAAGGAAATTTTATTCGATAAAATCGACGAGATGGTTGAAGAAATTAATAAGAGGTATTCAAAATGACTAAATTAGCCTCTAAACTTGTTCTCGATGGTAACGGTTCTTACTTAGGAATGGAAAAAGGTTGTTTTGTACTTAAGGATAAGTCGGGTTCGATTCAAAAATATCCATTGTTTGAGCAGGAAATAGGAGAAGTGATCCTGAAAAGTGGTAACTCGATTTCAACGGGAGCCTTAGCTTCTTTCGGTTTCTGGGATATCGACGTTCTCGTTATGACTTCATGAGGTAGGCCAGTAGCTATGTTGAAGAGCTTAGACGATGACTCCCATGTTCAAACAAGAATAGCCCAGTACCAAGCATCAACCGATGAAAGGGTTTTCGAGATTGCTAAAAAGTTTGTTTTAGCAAGATTAGAGGGAATAGACTTCATTCTTGAAAAATATAGCCTTAAGCAAATTAATTTAGATTATAGGAGCAAGATCGAAGCGCTTGATTCTACTAACCTGACTATATTCAGGCAGAGGCTAACAGGCATAGAGGGGAAATGCACTGAAACATACTATCAACAGATCTTCTCTTTGCTACCTGAGAAGATTAGGCCCGCTCCTCAG
>JAGTQU010000017.1:34538-38256 GCA_018396695.1 Candidatus Bathyarchaeota archaeon
TGGCACGAATAACCTGTTTAATCTCGCTTACGAGATTTTGGCTTGGAAGGTTCACAAGGCCCTCGTGAGAGCGAAGCTCGAACCTTACCTAGGCTTTCTCCACTCAAATCAGATGGCTAAGCTAAGCCTTGTATGCGACTTTCAAGAGCTTTACAGGTATCTGATCGACGACTTTCTGATTCAGTACAGTCAACAAATCAATAAGAAAGATTTCAAGATGAAAACTGAGTCTGTGAGCCACGGGAAAAAGGGTAAACGTGAATACCTGACAGACCCCAAGACGAAGACCCTGCTCGATGAGCTTAACCGGCTCTTCGAGAAAAAGGTCGAGGTTAAACGGATAAGGAACGGCGAGCACCAGACACTTGAGACACTAATCAACGAGGAGGCTCTTCTCTTCGCGAAGTATCTGAGGGGAGAAAGCAAAACATGGATACCGAGGTTAGGAGTGATTTAGATGCCTGATGTTTCCTACGTTTATCCAAATCTTTCGAAGGTATACCTCAAATCAGACACTCCTCGAGGTGGGCTTACTGAGAGATGGGAACTAGGAAAGATACTTGGATGCAAGTACATAGAGGTACCCGGTACACTCATTAAAAATAAGACTGAGGAGCGACTTCTAGGAAAAACGATTGGACAATTCCTCGATGAAAAGGATATCCAACAACTTTATTCTAAAGGAGCCGATTTACCAAAGGAGCTTCGATACATTTTACATACTGAGCCTTCTCTTGGAAAAGCTGATCAATATGGTCAAAAAATCTCTTCCCCAATAAATTGGTACGACAGAGAATGGAGAATTAATCATCTCGAAATGATCAAGTTGATCTCGATTCAACTTGGGAAACCAGCTGATTTCATTGAGATTCACCCCGGTTATCAGCGTAACAAGTATGAGGATATCGCGGTAGCTATTCTGGAAATAATTGATGGTTACAAGAAAGCTTTCGACGTTGAACCTTTGATTATGCTTGAGAATCGAACTGAACAATTCATCTCAAAGGGCAGAGATATTAGGGATTTTTGGGTTTACTTAGAGTCTGAGCACCCGGAATTGATTAGTAAGAGTGGAATTATTCTTGATGTTCAGCAGTTGTTTACTTCTACAAAGTCGAGTTTCTTTAAGGAACTTAGCTTGATTCCGCCTCAGTGTTTACGTGGTTTTCATATTCATGCAGAACATAGGGCCCCGATGTTAAATGATAGAATCGATTGGAAGATTGTCTTTGGTATAATAAAGGAGCTTGATGGTAGAATAGTGATTAATCCTGAGATTCATCAAAAGGACAAGGTAAAATATTCAATAGATTTTTGTGAGAGACTACTCTCGAAATAGTTTGAACTCCTATTAATTTTCGGGCAATAGACCAATCAGTAAAAATGGTACAGGTATTGGTAGCAAGTTGAAATATCGTTTAGCCGTTTCGTATTCGGCCATATTTCTTACACTAGCAGGACGAGCAGGAAAGAAGTGATCCGATTTTGTCGGCACTAGAACTGCCAAAACTCAATAGGTTGTGGGTTAAGCCATAATGAAATTTATAATGATCTCGGTATAGCGTTGCACTGTTACCGATTTGCACTTCAATGAAAACTCCATTTTTCTCAAAATCACCCTTTAGTTTTGCGTCATAGGACAATTTTGGTTGAAGTCTTCAACCGAATGCCTTGAATTCTATTTCAAATGCTTTATTGTACCCCGTTTGATGTGAAAATGTTTTGCGTTTATCGTTTATTACGAATTCACTTCGCCACTCAATTTTATCGATACATTTGTTTATCTCTTTTATTTCATCGTTATTTTGTAATAATTCTTGAGTGCAATAAAAATATTCTTTTTTGTTTTTATTTATTCCCTTTCATCGCACATGTGCGTGCGCGCGCAATTCATGAAAGCAGGGTATATTTTTCTAATAACTCGCTCGATTTAGACATATTATTTATCATCCTTTTTTAAAGGCTCTTTAAGGATAAAAAAAGTGTGTAGCACGCAAAGATATACGCGTGCGAGAAATCTTCTAATTTTTCTAGTTTAGGTATATGGTAAATTCGTAATAATAGATGAAGCGATGATAGGTATTTTAAATAAGCAAGTTATTAATATAAAATGGATGTTTGCTAAACTATAGTTTCTTGGAGTAAAGCATTTAAAACTTCATTAAAAATTATAGTTTATTCAGCTTTATTTTGGTTAATAGGCGCATTTTTAATTGTTGTAGGCTATTTTTCAATGTTTTCCAATTTGTTCATGGTTAACTCATTAAATAACTTGACAATAATTCCCTCCTTTATCTCAATTGTTCTAGGGATTTTAATAATCGCAATGGGTGTTTTCTCCGCATTTCTGAAGTTTGGTGTCGAATTAATAGTTGATGAAACTGGAAAACTGGGAATTGAAAGCAGGAAACTTGATCTTCGTGCATATAATTATTCAGCGCCTAGAAACGATATTCAGACTAGCAAATCCGAATCAAAAGATGTGACTACTAAAAATATATTTAAAATCAATAGGTGGGGGTTAATTAGTATAATATTAGGATTGATTATGTTAGTTGTTGCTTATTACTTATACAATTTGAAAGGAGTATTAGTTAACTTTTATTATTTGTTAGAAATAGGGGTTTTTACTTTAATAGGTATAATTCTAATAGTTTATGGAGTTTATTTGACTGTATTTAAAAAATAATCGATAGTATTAATGATTATAGTTTTTTAAACATAATTATTGTTTATCTAATCCTAGTATTATATTATTTTAACTATCCTTTATTTGTGTGATATACGTGATATGTGATACGGTGATGAAGAGAGTATATAGGAGAATAGAAGAGAATGGATAGAAATTAGTGAACATTCGTAAGAAGAAAGGGGTTTGGGTTTGGGGCATAAAGTTATTACCCCCTTTCTACTATTTTTTCCTCTGCTGTGAAATGTCTCGGAAGATGACTCGCGATGATGTTGAAGCTCTAGCCTTAGGAGGAGCAATCCTCGGAGGAGGCGGAGGAGGTTGGTATGAAGATGGAAAAAGGGACGGGTTCTTAGCCCTTGAACTGGGTGACGTGGAGCTCCTGGATCCCAATCAAATTGATGAAGAGTTTACGGTAATAACTACGGCAGCTTTAGGAGCCCCAACCCAGAAGGGAGAAACGAAGCCAAGGCACTTCATTCGATCTGTTGAATTACTGAGGGGTGCAGGATTCGATTTTGACGGGATCATTGCAGCGGAAAATGGAGGACATAATAGCTTCGGGGGATGGGTCCAAGGAGCAGCTCTAGGATTGCCTATTGTTGACGCCCCCTGTGACGGAAGGGCGCATCCGACAGCGATGATGGGGGGAATGGGGCTCCATCGTGAGGAAGGATATGTCTCCGTTAAGGCTATCGTAGCTGAAGGGATAGAAGTGATTGCGTTGGGAACTATGGAGAACACTAGCAACATAGCGAGAATGGTTGCCAGAGATGTTAAAGCACTGGTTGCTTTAGCCAGAGACCCAATAACCGTTGGATATGCTTTAGAACATGGGGCGCCTGGAGCTATTTCTAAGGCTATAGACTTGGGGAAAAAGGTTCTAAAAGTTCGGGATAAGGACCCAAACGATATTGTGAAGGCTGCTCTAGATTATCTGGGCGGAGAGATAGTAGCTAAAGGCAGAGTTATCGAGAAGATGCTTGAGGCTAAAGGCGGGTTTGACGTTGGAGTGGTCAAAATAAGAGA